>JAMLJB010000001.1:2569227-2870955 GCA_023953835.1 Rhizobiaceae bacterium
ACATATTCGCCGTGTGGCAAGGCGGCATGTCGTTCCATGGCGGCTTTCTCGGCGTGCTGATCGCGATGATCGTGTTCTCGCTCAAGCGCGGCCTGCCGATGCGCAGCCTGTTCGACGTCATCGCGCCCTCCGCCACGGTGGGCATCGGCCTCGTGCGCTGCACGAACTTCATCAATTCCGAGCTTTGGGGCCGCCCGACCGATGTGCCGTGGTCGATCGTTTTCCCGAATGGCGGGCCGTTCGCGCGGCATCCGAGCCAGCTCTACGAGGCGCTGCTGGAAGGCTTCGCGCTGTTCCTGCTGCTGCGCTACCTCACTCATGGCCGCCTGAGGCTTGCGACGCCGGGCTTCGTGGCCGGTGCCTTTGTCGCGGGCTATGGCTGCGCGCGCATTTTCGTCGAGTTCTTCCGCGAGCCCGACGTGCAGATCGGCTATCTGGCGGGCGGCTGGCTGACGATGGGCATGGTGTTGTCCGTGCCGCTGGTGCTGGTCGGCGTCGCGCTGATGGCGACGGCACGACCGGCGCGCGGCCAAATTCCGGCATGAACGGACTTGGCGCGAGGATCGCCGCGCTGATCCGTGCGAACGGGCCGATTTCCGTCAGCGACTACATGGCGCTGTGCCTGTTCGATCCCGAGCACGGATATTACACGACGCGCCAGCCCTTCGGGCGCGGCGGCGATTTCGTGACCGCGCCGGAAATCAGCCAGATGTTCGGGGAACTGTGCGCCGCATGGCTGGTGGCGGCATGGCGCGACCTCGGTGAACCGTGCGACTGCCTCGTCGCGGAGATCGGCCCGGGACGCGGCACCATGATGAAGGACATGCTGCGCACACTTGCGCAGGTGGCGCCCGGCCTTGCCGGCAGCGTGCACCTGATCGAGGCCAGTCCCCGCCTTGCCGCCGTGCAGAAAGAGACGCTGGAATCGTCAGGCGTTGCGGCGCGTTGGCACAGGACATTCGCCGACCTGCCCGAAGGCCCGCTTCTGCTGGTGGGCAACGAGTTGTTCGACGCGATCCCCGCGCGCCAGTATGTGCGCACCCGGGAAGGCTGGCGCGAGAGATGCATCGCGCTCGGCAAAGAGGATGCATTCGTGTTTGTGGCGGGAAGCGGGGGCATCGATCCCCGGCTGCTTCCGCCGGCGGCGTCGGATGCGCCCGAAGGCGCGATCTTCGAGGCATCGCCGGCGCGCGAGGCGCTGGTTCAGCAGATCGCGCTGCGCGTGGCGCAGGGCGGCGGCGCGGCGCTGTTCTTCGACTATGGCCATCTCGAACCCGGCCTCGGCGATACGCTGCAGGCCGTGCTCGATCACCGCTACGACGACCCGCTCGCCCATCCCGGTCTCGCCGACCTGACGAGCCATGTCGATTTCGCGGCGCTGGCTGCGGCGGTGCGCGGCGCAGGGCTTGTCGCCCATCTTGCGACGCAGGGTCACTTCCTGCTGGCGATGGGCCTGCTGGAGCGGGCGGGCCGTCTCGGCGGTAACGCGTCTGAAACCGTTCGGGAGGAGTTGCGGCAGGCCGTGGAGCGGCTTGCCGGGCCGGACCGGATGGGCAATCTTTTCAAGGTGCTGGCGTTCAGTTCAGCAGCCAAGAAACCGGTCGGGTTTTCCTGATCCCCTAGTGGCCCGGACGGCCCGTCTTGTGCGATTTGCGCCCCTGTGCCCGCTGGTCGGCGGGGTCCTCATATGAACCCGCGCCGATCTTCTCGCGCTTGACGGGCTTGACGCCCTCGACCGGCTTTTCGGTGCGGCCGACGGTCATTTCATCGAGCGTGTTCTTGCGGAACAGCGAGGTGCCTTCGTCCGCTGTGCGGTGGCGCGCAATGCCCTTGTTGTGTTTGCCTTTCTCGCGCCCGCTGGCGGGGCTTTGCGCCTCCACGTCGCGCGCCATCGGGTCGTCGGAAATCGCCAGTTCCATCTCGCGCAACCGCTTGATCTCGTCGCGCAGGCGCGCCGCCTTCTCGAAGTCGAGGTCGGCGGCGGCATCGCGCATCTGCTTGGTGAGCGCTTCGAGATGGGCGGTGAGGTTGTTGCCCATGAGCGCGCCTTCGTTTCCGGCAAGGCCGCTGATGTCGGCGCGCACATGGTCCTTCTCGTAGATCGAATCCAGTATGTCGGCGATGCGCGACTTCACGCTTTCCGGCGTGATGCCGTGTTCGGCATTGTAGGCGAGCTGCTTTTCGCGGCGGCGATTGGTTTCCGCCATCGCGCGTTCCATCGAGCCGGTGATCGCGTCGGCATAGAGGATGACCTTTCCGTCCACATTGCGCGCCGCGCGCCCGATGGTCTGGATCAGCGAGGTTTCGGAACGCAGGAAGCCTTCCTTGTCGGCGTCGAGGATCGCTACGAAGCCGCATTCGGGAATGTCGAGGCCCTCGCGCAAGAGGTTGATGCCGACCAGCACGTCGAACGCGCCGAGCCGCAGGTCGCGGATGATCTCGATGCGCTCCAGCGTGTCGATGTCGGAGTGCATGTAGCGAACGCGGATGCCCTGTTCGTGCAGATATTCAGTGAGGTCCTCGGCCATGCGCTTGGTCAGCACCGTGACCAGCGTGCGATAGCCTTTCGCCGTGGTTTCGCGGATTTCGCCCACGACGTCGTCCACCTGCGTCTTGGCGGGCCGAACCTCGACCGGGGGATCGATAAGGCCGGTGGGGCGGATGACCTGCTCGGCGAACACGCCGCCCGACTGCTCCATTTCCCAGCCGCCGGGCGTCGCCGAAACGGCGACGGTGAGCGGGCGCATGGCGTCCCACTCCTCGAAGCGCAGCGGCCTGTTGTCCATGCAGGAGGGCAGGCGGAATCCATATTCCGCCAGCGTCGCCTTGCGCCGGAAGTCGCCGCGATACATGCCGCCGATCTGCGGTACGGTGACGTGGCTTTCGTCGATGAAGATCAGCGCATTGTCGGGCACATATTCGAACAGGGTGGGCGGCGGCTCGCCCGGCGCGCGGCCCGTCAGATAGCGCGAATAGTTTTCGATGCCCGCGCAGGAGCCGGTGGCCTCCAGCATTTCGAGGTCGAAGCGCGTGCGCTGCTCCAGCCTTTGCGCCTCCAGCAAACGCCCTGCCTTTTCAAGCTCTTGCAGGCGGCCTTGCAGCTCTTCCTTGATGGACTTGATAGCTTGATTCAAGGTCGGGCGCGGGGTCACATAATGCGAGTTCGCATAGATCTTGACGCTTTTCAGGTCCATCGTCTTGTGGCCGGTCAGCGGGTCGAACTCGGTGATTGCCTCGATCTCATCGCCGAAAAGCGAGATGCGCCAGGCGCGATCCTCAAGGTGGGCCGGAAAGATTTCGATGGTGTCGCCGCGCACGCGGAAGGAGCCGCGCACGAAGTTCACGTCCTGCCGCTTGTATTGCTGCGCCACGAGATCGGCGAGCAATTGCCGCTGGTCGAGCCGGTCGCCGATCTGCATCTGGAAGGTCATGGCAGTGTAGGTCTCGACCGAACCGATACCGTAGATGCAGGAGACGGAAGCGACGATGATGACGTCGTCGCGCTCGAGCAACGAGCGGGTGGCCGAGTGGCGCATCCGGTCGATCTGCTCGTTGATGGAGGATTCCTTCTCGATATAGGTGTCGGTGCGCGGAACGTAGGCCTCGGGCTGGTAATAGTCGTAATAGGAAACGAAGTATTCCACCGCGTTTTCGGGGAAGAAGTTCTTGAACTCGCCGTAGAGTTGCGCCGCGAGCGTCTTGTTGGGTGCGAGGATCAGGGCAGGGCGCTGCGTCTGTTCGATCACCTTTGCCATGGTGAAGGTCTTGCCGGAGCCGGTCACGCCAAGCAGCACCTGGCTGCGCTCATGTGCGTTGACGCCTTCGACCAGATCGCGGATCGCGGTGGGCTGGTCGCCCGCCGGCTGGTACTCCGACACCATCTGGATTTCGATGCCGCCTTCGGACTTGTCCGGCCGCGCGGGGCGATGCGGCGTCCAGACCTGGCCGTTCTTGTGCAGCGGGTTGCCGGATTCGATCAGCGCCGAAAGCGCGGCCACCGTGGCGGTGATGCCGCTGTTGGAAATGGTCTCCGCATCTTCCAGCGCGATGTCGAGACCCGCGACAGGATTGAGCCCGGCAGCGGCGCGCTCGCGCGCGCTGGCCGCGCCGCCCATCGACGTGCCGCGCCCTGTGCGGGTGGGCGCTGCCGAACGTTCGGGAATTTTCTTCGGCTGTTTTGCGCGGCTCTTTCCCTGCTCTTCAGCTTCGCGCTCGATCTGTTCGGCCCAGCCGGAGACAGGCCCTTTCAGCGGTGCGCCGGTGAGCGCGGGCTGCGGCGCTTCGCCGAAGCCGTCCAGCGGCTCGGATGCGTCGCTGTAGTCGGTGAGCGGGCTGCCACGCTTGCGCGGAGCGGACGCGGTCTTGCTGTCGGACGATTTGGCCATTGCGTGAATATGGGCAGAGTCAGGCAAAATGGAAAGGGCGCGCGACAATTGCTGCGCCGCCACTGTCGGCCTGCTGACACAAGGTTGTCAGGAAGTTTCAGCCGTAGCGCAGCTTGAGGCCGAGGATGGTGACCACGAATATCAACGTGATGCCATTGGCAAAGACGATCGGGAAAGAACCGATGAAAAGGCCGTAGACGAACCAGAGGAACACGCCGGTCGCCAGAGTGGCGTTGGTGCCGAGCGAGATGTCGTGCGTGCGTCGCTCACGCAGGATTTTTACGATCTGCGGCAGCCAGGCAAGCGTGGTGAGCATCGCTGCGACCGAACCGATGAGTTCAACTGAAGCGGACAAGGACGGAACTTTCAGAGAGGGATTGCGCGGCGCAGCATATGACTGAATCGAGATCGCTTTGGAAGTGAATTTCCTCATCAGGTATAAACAGAGCGTGATTGTGGTTTATCGGGGCCCGATCCTTGGCTCAGGCGTCCCTTTTCCGAAGTTCGAAGAAGAAGAGGAAAATCGACAGCGCGACGGCGAGGTACAGGAAGCTTTCCTTGAGGAATGAACGCCAGCGCTCATAGCGGTCGTTGAGCGCCGACAGCGTGTTGATGCGCGCCTGGTTGTCCGTGACCCGCGACAATGCTTCCGCGACAAGTCCGTTTTCGAAATCCTGCAGGCTGTTGACGGCTTCCGGCGTGTCGTAGCCGGTGTGCACCATGTCCTCATAGGGCTTCATCCGGTCGTCCCAGCCCGAGGGATGCAGGATCGCCGCAGCGCGGCGCAGCGAGCCCATGGAGGCCGATTGCGAGCGGTAGAGTTGGTCGCCGACATAGCGCAGCTTCATGTCCGCCGAGAGCGCGGCCAGCGTGATGTTGAGCGTGGCGCGCGACAATTCGTTCGCCTGGAACAGCGTCACGAAACGGGTGAGGTCGTCGTTCTGGACTTCAAGCTCGGATATTTCGGACCGGACCGGCTGCTGCCAATTGTCGAGCACGCGATAGACCACGTTGCCGCTGATCCATGAGCCGATGGAAGGCAGCGCGAGAATGAGCGAGACAAGAAGGGCCGAGCGGTTCATCCCGGACATCTTTGTCCTGTCTCTTGGCGGGTTTGTCTATCGGGAAAGAGAGGACTCCCCGCGGGAATCATCCTCTTTTCCCTCTACATCAGGCCGCGTTGCGGGTGTCCGCCTTGCGGCGCTTGGTACCCTTGGCCGCCTTGGCCTTTATCTCGGCGGCGTGCTCGAGGCTCTGCTTCAGCACCTTCACCTGGTTTGCCTGTCCGTTGGCGGAGTTCGCCTGTCCGTTGGTGGATATCTTCGGCTGAGGCGCGGGAAGCGAGGGAGTTTTCGTGGCCTCGACCGGCTCATGGACTGGACCGTGCCCGACAGGTGAGAGCTTGTGCTCAAGGATGCGGCGCTCCGCCTCGGCCTCGTTGAGGCGCGTTTCCAGCAGGCTGAGCTGGCTCGCCTTTTCGGCCTGATCCGCCTTGGCGGTCTGGAGCCGCGCGGTCAACTGCGCGGTCTCTGATTTCATGCACTGGAGTTCGGTGCTGTAGCGGCGGTCGCGATCGGCAATGTCCTGCTCGGCGGTGTGCAGCGTCGCAAGCGTCTCGGACAGGCGTGCTTCGAGCGCATCGTTCTGCTTTTGCAGCCGCAGCAACTCGGCCTCGCCAATGCTGAGCCGCGTCGACGCGTCGGAAGCGCGTGCCGATTCCGAGGAGAGGAGGTTCTGGGTTTCATCCAGCTTGCGGCGGTATTCAGCGGCTTTCTGTTGGGAAACGTCAAGGTCGAGCCGCAGCACAACATTTTTCTCGCGCAGCGATTCCACCTCGCGATTCAACCGTTCGATGTCCACCGTCTGTGCGGTGATCTGGAGCTGCATCTCGCTTCGCAGGCTTTCGCGCGAGGAAAGCTGGCTCTTTGTTTCGACGGCTTCGAGCCGGGCATCGTTCAGCCCGGTGCGCAAAAGCTCGAACTCCTGCGCAATGCGCTGCTCGCGCACCTTGTGCGACTCGATGGTGGCTTCCTGCCGCTCCCGCAGGCGTTCCAGCTTGTCGACCTGCTCTTCAAGGCGGCGCTTTTCGGCTGAAAGCTTGGAGTTCGAAATTTCAAGGTCGGACAGCCGCGCGATGTCGGCGGCGCAATCGTCGAGGAAGGAGCGGCCATGCGTGTGGCTGGCGATCACCGCCGCGAAGGCCTGCCCGATCTTGAACAGTTCGTCGCGTGCAGTGCGGTGTGATTCATCGAAAGCCTGGAAGGCTGACATGCGCGCCTGGGCATGAATCGACAGATCCGAGTCCTGTTGCGCCGAGCCGATCGGCTCGAGCGCGTTTTCTTCCGATCCGGTTGCGATCTGTGTGTTGTCTGCCTGAACCGTGGCGCCGTCCTGCGCCTTGGCATCGACCGGATCGTTCGAGATGATTTCGTTGAACGCGTTCTCCATCTCGTCATCGAGATTGACCAACGCTTTTTCCAGAGGGTCCTTCCGAGAGAACAATTCCCCAAGATTTATCATGACACGGCCGTTTTCTCTTGCACTCGGTTGGCTACATATTTAATCTAATTAAAGGACGATCTTGTCCGATTCTGACGCTGATGAACTTCCACTCGGCTGTCCATAACACGTTATTCTGATTCTGCATCATCTTTGCGATGTAACCTTTGGTCAATGAGATAGCTGCAAGCTATACCTTTGGCGAGTAGAAGGTTGCATATGGCAGGCATTTCCCGCAACGGGGCAGTGGGCAGGCGGGTGATTCTCGGGGCGGCGCTGCTGTGCGGCGCGGGCCTTTGGGCAGGCTCCACGCTCGCCCGGCTGGCGCGGGGGCCGAGCGGTTCCAAGGACCTCGGGCGGGTGGCGGATGCGGACGGCTTCGGGCTTGCGGCGCAAGGGTCCGGCCCTCGACCGCCTTATGATCCGGCCTTGGCGTGGAAGATGAAGGGGGGCGCGCTGAACGACGCCAGCGCCCTTTCGCGCACCCCGGTCTATGGCGTCGTGCAGGTCGCTTCGGAAGAGGATGTCGCCGCCGCCCTGGCCTTCGCGCGGGCCAACGGGCTGAAGGTTTCGATGGCTGCCGTGCGCCACTCAATGGGCGGACAGGCCTTCGACGACGACGCGCTCGTGCTCGACATGATGGCGTTCAACGGCATCGAGGTGGACGAAAAGTCGCGCACCGTGACCGTGCGGCCGGGTGCGACATGGCACGAAATACAGAATCGGCTGCATCCGCGATTCGCGGTGAAGGCGATGCAATCGACCGATATTTTCTCCGTCGGCGGTTCACTGTCAGTAAACGCGCACGGCATGGACCATCAGGTCGGCTCCATCGCGGGGACCGTGCGCCGGCTGCGGGTGATGCTGGCAGACGGATCGGTCGTGACCTGTTCGCGAAATGAGAATGTCGATCTTTTCCGGCATGTGATCGGAGGCTACGGCCTGTTCGGCGTGATCCTGTCGGCCGAACTCGACATTGCCGACAATGCCGTCTACCGCACCTCGCGCGAGATCATCAGTGCGGCGGATTTTCCGGCCTTCTTCGCGCGGGAGCTGGAGCCCGATCCGAATGTCGGGCTGTTCTACGGGCATCTTTCCACCGCGCCCGGCAATTTCCTTCAGGACATGATCGTCTATCGCTACGACAAGGTCGCGGACAGGGCGCCCGCCGACATGCCCGCGCTCGACGCGCCGGGTGCCGTCGGCGTCAAGCGCATCATCATGAACATGGCGAAATGGGGCGGGCCGTTCCAGGAGTTCAAATGGTTCAGCGAAAAGACGCTCGAACCACGCTTTGAAAGCTGCACGGTGCCGAGGACGGCGGCGATGGGCGAGGGCGAGGCGTGCCTCGTGTCCCGCAACAATCCGATGCACGATTCCGTGCCCTATCTGTTCAACGACCTGTCGGGCGAAACCGATATACTGCACGAATATTTCATACCGCGCGGGACCTATGGCGGATTCATCGAAGGCGCGCGCGAGGTGCTGTCGGCGCAGGATCTGCCGGTGCTCAACGCCTCGATCAGGATCGTGCATCAGGAGGACATTGCGCTCAACTATGCGCCTGCGCCGGCCTTCTCGCTGGTGCTCTATGTCAACCAGCCGACGACGGAGGAGGGCAACCGCCGGATGCGGGACCTGACGCGCAGGCTGGTCGACCTGACACTGGCGCATGGCGGACGGTTTTTCCTGCCCTACCAGCTTCACTATACGGGCGCGCAATTGCTGGCGTCCTACCCGGAAATGCCGGGTTTCCTTGCCGCCAAGCTGCGCTACGATCCCGGCGAGCTTTTCACATCCACCTTCTATCGCGCGCTCAAGGCGCTATCGGGGACAGCATGAAAACAGGCCTTGTGCTATTCGGCGCAGCGATGCTCGCCGCCACGGCAACGCTGGCGGACGAGAGCAAGGCGTTCCGGCTGAAGCTTGGGGAGCAGTCCATCGATCTCGACGTCGATGAGGATGCGCGGATCACCCTGCCGGACGGCTCGACGGCGACGGTCACGCTGAGCCGCAACGAATTTGCCACCTATGCGGCACAGGGCTTTTCCTTCGTCCATCCGAGCGACGTTTCGGTGACTCGCTCGCTGCTTGGCGAAGGTCTTGTGCAGCACCTCATGACCACGGCGCTCGGTACGATGGTGATCGTGCAGAGCTATGACGACCTCGATCCGAGTTCGCTGGGCGAACTGATGCTGAAGGAACTGACCGGCGACGCGGTGTCGGCGGGCGCGAAACTCGACCGGCGGCCTGCGGGGCGCGATGCCGCTGGCAAAAAGCTGTCGGGCATCGCGGCGACCGCCACGCTGAAACACGACACGGTGGACTATGAGATCGAGACCTACGGCAAGGACGATGCCGGTGTGATCGTCATCACGCGGATGGACCGCGACAACGCCGCGCAGGACGGCGCCAAGATCGACAAGTTCTGGGAAACGTTCAGGATTCAGTAGTCGTAGACGTGTTCCAGCCGCGCGCCCGACTTTTCCAGCAGGGGTATGACCTCATGCAGCCGCCTGACCGCGACCGCCAGCCCAAGGCGGCGATGGCGGGGGTCGGCGGGCAGGCGATAATCGAACAGCAGCCGCGTCTTGGGCGGCAGGACGATTGCGCCGTTTGAAATCGCGGTGAAGAGGATTTCGTCGTTGCCGCCGATTTCCACGAACCGCAGGCCGCGCCCGATGAGCCTCGGCAGCATTTCCGTGAACGCCTGGTAGCGCTTCGTTACGAACACCGCACCGTCCAGCCCCATGTCCTTTTCAAGCCTTGTGTCCGGCTCTCCGTCGATGGCCAGCGCAACCGGGCCTTTTGCCCACACATGGATGTCGAGCGCGGCGGGTTCGGCGGTTGCCGACAGGCCGGACTTGATGAGATCGGCATAGGCCTGCTTGATCGTGTAGGCGAGACCGAAGGCAGATTTTCGCTCGGTGGTGCGGGTGGGATCGTCGCCTTCTTCGGGGAGCAGCAGGAGCAATCCGTCGCGCTTCTGCGCATAGGCGAATTGGTACCATGGCACCTGGTCGAGGAACGCCGCATAGTCCTTCGCGACGCGGGCGAGGTAACGGTCGGCGGCAACCGGCCGGCCGGATGTCCATTCCGTGAAGCGACCGACGGTGTTTTCATAGGCCGATTGAACGGCAAGCTCGATCGTGTGGCTTGTGCCGATCACCGCCAGCATCTGGTGGTTGGCGAAGTTGAACGGATGACCGGAACTGGCGCGGATCACCATCGCATAGTCCTGCCAGAAGCGCCCGATATAGGCCCAGTAAGGGAACTCGCTCTCGCGACGGCCTGCATCGAGGAAGGCTGCATATTCGCGGGCGGCATAGACGATCGCCCATTCGGGATAGGTGAGATAGGTGGACTCCTCAGTGCGCTGGTAGCCGGGAATTTCTGCCCGCACCTCGGCGGCAAGCTCGGGCAGCGGTGCACCGGTCGTGAGGCCGGGAAGCGAGGATTTGCGGATCGCGGGCGTGGTGGCGAAGCCATAGGCGATGCCCGCCAGCGGAATGGCCACCACGATCAGCACAATGACCAGCGCGACTTTGGCCAGCCGCCATATGAGCCGCAACGGGAACAAGGGTCACGCGGCCGAATAGCGTTGGTGGGCCTGTCTTGCCAGCCAATAGCCGACAAAGACCGCGAAGCCGCCGATGGCCAGATGCGGCAGGTTGGCGAAGAAGCGGGTCGGGAAGTCGATGTCGGGGCGGATGCCCGAGATGAAGATGCCGCCGTCGAGGCAGCCCGAGCCTGTGAGCAGGCCGAGCACGCCGTCAAACAGGTAGACCGCGCCGAACAGCCTGAAATAGAGCACGGATTGCCGGTTCGAGATGAACGCCGCTGCAAGCGCCCAGACGCCCGAGAACGCATGCAGCAGGTCGTCATACCATTGCAGGCTGAATAGGCCGAACAGATTGCCGCTCGCGTCGTTGAAAGCCGGGACATAGCCGATGGCCACGACCAGGAAGAACATGACGCCGTAGAAAACGGCGAGCTTCTGAATGAGAGTCATGGGCGTTCTCCGTTCGTGGCGCGGAGACTATGCGACCTCTGCTAAGGAATGACAAACGCCCAAAAAACAGAGCAGGCGCTGGAATTGCTTCCAGCGCCTCCCTGTCAAAGTTCCGGCTTTTTTCAGGCAGCAATACCGAAGGTCTCGCGCCATCCATCGCCTTCTTTTTGACGGTTCGCCGCATCCGGGTCCGAAAACACCGACTGTTTTGAACCTCGCCTTGCGCACCCTTGCGGGTTTGCCTGACGTCCATCGAAGACTTGACCGGCCTTCATGGCAGCATCGGTCCGCCGATAACGCTTGCACGCTGTCTGCGGTCCCGGTTCGTCCGGTTCTCCACGGGCAAGCCCGCAGGTTCCGTCCTTCGCCGGGCTCAGCCTGGCCTCGTCTATCCTTGCCTTTCGGCTCCGATTTCCGTGGCCGCCTGAGATGACTAAACCTTAGCTTGTCGGGGGCTTGATGGATACAACCTCGCCCCTGTGGATAACGGGGTTATCGGGAATCGTTGCGGCGCAAAATAAGTGTCGGCTAAACTCGTATTCCTGCTTGCCAGCGAAAGGTGTTCGGGGCTTTGTGACAGTGTTCATGCCCGGAGGAGGAGTCGGGTGAAAATCGGGGTCGTCCTGAACCCGGTGGCCGGGGGAGGCCGCCTGAAACGCCGCTGGCCGCAGATCGAGGCCGCGTTGAAGCTACATTGCACCGAACTCGACATGCGCGAGACGGAGGAGGCGGGTGACGGCGAGAGGCTGGCGCTGGCCTTCGCCGGGCAGGGCTGCGAACTGGTGATCGCGGCAGGCGGCGACGGCACCGCCAGCGAGGTCGCCGACGGTCTGTTGCAGGCACGCGCGGAAACGGGCACGGCGGTTGCGCTCGGTATACTGCCCTGCGGCACAGGCACCGATTTTGCGCGAGGGCTCGGCCTGCCGCTCGATCCGGTCGAGGCCGCAAAGCGGATCGTGGGTGCGACGCCGCGAGCCATCGATGCGGGGCGGGTGAGTTTCATCGACGACCATGGCGCGCTGGCCAGCCGCCATTTCATCAATGTCGCAAGCGTCGGGATTTCGGGCGCAACCGACCGCGCGGTCAATGCCGACCTGCGCAAGGGACGGGTCTCGGCAAAGGCACTGTTCTACTGGCGCACGGTGGTGGAATTTCTCCGCTTCAGGTTTCAGGATGTGCGGATCGCCGTTGACGATGCGGAGCCGTTTGAGGCGCGCGTGGCGCTGGTGTCGGCCTGCAATGGCCGCTATTTCGGCGCGGGCATGATGATCGCACCGGATGCCGAACTGGATGACGGGCAGTTCGATGTCGTGATCGTGCGCGCATCCGGCAAGCTCGGCCTGCTGAGGGATCTGCGCCTGCTCTATGGCGGGCGTCATCGCAACCACCATGCCGTCACGATCCTGCGATGCCGCAAGCTGGTGGTGGAGCCGATGGACGCCACTAACGTGCCGCTGGTCGATGCGGACGGCGAAGCACCGGGATATGCGCCCGCGACATTCGAGGTTCTGCCCGGCGCGCTGCTGCTCAAGTGTTGAATCAAGAGCTTCGAAAACTGATTCAACTGCCTGCGGTCATGATTCCGTCGGCTTGGATAAGTGTTTGATGTATCACGGCAAAACCGGAACCGGATGCGGCTCCAGATGCAGCAGCGTCCCGGTGTAAGGGTTGGCCTCGCAAAAGGCTTCGTCCAGTTCGACGCCGAGGCCGGGTTCGGTCGAGGGGAACACATAGCCGTCCTGCCACTCGATCTTTTTCTTCAGGAGCCGCGCGTGGATGCCGTCCCATGTCCTGATGGATTCGAGGATGAGGAAGTTCGGGAGGGTGAGCGAAAGCTGGATGTTCGCCGCGCCGACCACCGGGCCGCAATAGCAGTGTGGCGCGATCTGGATATGGTAAGCCTCTGCCATCGCGGCGATCTTCTTCGTTTCGAGAATGCCGCCGGAGCGGCCGAGATCGGGCTGGAGAATTGTCGCGGCGCGCTGCTCGATGACGCGCGCGAACTCCCATTTCGTGGTGAGCCGCTCGCCGGTGGCGATGGGGATTTTGGTGCCGCGCGCCACCTCGGCCATGACTTCCGGCATGTCGGGCGGGACCGGCTCCTCGAACCAGAGCGGATCGTATGGCTCGATGGCCGCGGCCATGCGCAGCGCGCCCGATGCGGTAAACTGGCCGTGCGTGCCGAACAGGATGTCGGCGCGTGTTCCGACCGCCTCTCGAATCGCCTTCATCATGCGGGCCGACAGGTCGATATCGGCAAGGCGCGGCTGGCGTCCGTCCCATGCGGACCACGGCCCGGCGGGGTCGAGCTTCACGGCGCTGAAACCCTGCTCGACATAGAGCGCGGCGCATTCGGCGGCGAGGCCGGGATCGTTATAGACGTTCACGTCTCCCGCTTCGGACGGCACGACGCTGCCGGCATGTGGGTAGAGATAGGTGTAGGTGCGCAATTTCTCGAGCACCGCGCCGCCGAGCAGCTTGTGCACGGGCTTGCCCGCTTCCTTGCCGATAATGTCCCAGCAGGCGATTTCGAGCGCCGAGACGCAGCCCATCATGGACAGGTCGGGACGCTGCGAAAAGCCCGACGCATAGGCGCGCCGGAAGAAGGTCTCGATGTCGTGCGGATCGCGCCCGACGAGATAGCGGGCGGCGCAATCCTCGATCATATGCGCCGTGACATGCGGGCCGAAGGTGGCGTTGTAGGCTTCGCCATAGCCGACGACGCCGGAATCGGTGGTGAGCTTCACGAAGATGAAATAGCGCCCGCCCAGCCCTGCGGCGTCGTTGCCGACCACCCATGTCCTGACGTCGGTGATCTTCATGCGTGGTCCTCCAGCACCATCGCCGCACCCTTCCAGCCGGTCATGATCGCGGGCGCATTGGTGTTGCCCGCAATATTGCCCGGAAAAATGGACGCATCGATAACGCGCAGCCCGTCGACGCCGTGCACGCGCAGGCGCGGGTCCACCACCGACTGCGCCGGGTCCGGTCCCATGCGGCAGGTGGCGACCGGATGATAGACCGTGCCGCTGCGCTTGCGGAAATCCAGAATCAGATCCTCGTCGGAAGTGATTGAAGGACCGGGCAGAATTTCCTCTTCGATGAACTCGGCCATGGCAGGTTGGGCCGCAATGGTGCGGACGAATTTTACGGCGGCCAGCATTTCGGCAACGTCATGCTCAGTGGAAAGCGCGTTCGGCGTGATGCGGGGATAGTCGCGCGGATCGGCGGAGCGGATAATGATTTCGCCGCGACTCGTGGGGCGGCAGTTCGACAGGCCGATGGAGAAGCCCGGCCACGGATCGGGCGTCAGGATCGGTCGCTCACCTGCCTTCGGGATGACAGTCGAGAAGGCCTGGAAGTAGAGCTGCATGTTGGGTCGCGGCTGTCTCGGATCGGTCCGGAAGAAGCCGCCCGCATTGTTCATGGAGAGCGAAAGCGGGCCGGAGCGCAGCAGCAGATATTGCGCACCGACCAGCGCCTTGCCCCACCATGGCCGCAGGATCTGGTTCAGCGTCGGCGAACGACCCCTGAAGGTGTAGTTGATGCCGATATGGTCTTCCAGATTGCGGCCGACATGCTCGTTGGGATGGACGACGCCGATGCCGAGCGCGGACAGATGCGTCGCCGGGCCGATGCCGGACAATTGCAGCAATTGCGGCGAGTTGACGGAACCGCCGCAGACGATCACCTCGTGCGCGGCGCGCACCTGATGGCGACGGCCCTTCTGTTCATATTCGATGCCGGTGGCGCGCCTTCCCTCGAACAGGATGCGGGTGGCGAGCGCATGCATCTCGACGCGGACATTGGCGCGGCGCATCGCCGGGCGGAGGAAGGCGCGCGCCGCCGACATGCGCCGTCCGCCCTTCGTGGAAATCTGGTAGATGCCGACGCCTTCCTGCGTCGCGCCGTTGAAATCGGCATTGAGCGGAAGGCCCGCCTGTTGTGCTGCGTCAAGGTAGCGGCGCGACAGCGGATGCACGGCGGCGGTGCAATCCGTGACATGGACGGGGCCGCCGACGCCGCGCCATTCGTCCGCGCCGGTTTCGTTGTCCTCGATGGCCTTGAAGGCGGGCAGCACGTCGCGCCAGCCCCAGCCGATGTTTCCTGCCGCCGCCCAGCCATCATAATCCGCCGGATGGCCGCGCATCCACACCATGGCGTTGATGGAACTCGATCCGCCGAGAATCTTTCCGCGCGGCCAGTGATCGGCGTTTCCCGCGAGGCCGGGGTCGGGTTCGGTCCTGTAGTTCCAGTTCACGGCGGGGTCGAAGAAGCATTTCCCGTAGCCGAGCGGCATCTGCACGAAGAAGCGCCGATCCGTGCCGCCCGCTTCCAGAACCAGCACGGAATAGCGCCCGCTCGCCGACAATCGTTCGGCGACCACCGAACCCGCCGAGCCGGAGCCGACGATCACGAAATCATAGGTCTGCATGGCGGCGCGCCGGTTCCTCAATCTTTGGCGAGGCTAGTCGCTGACAGATATGTCCGTGTTGCGCCGGGGCGGCAAGCGCTGTGAAAATTGCGACCGGCGCGTGTCGCAGGCAGCCGCGTGGCGCGTACTGCAATGCGGTTGCATGGGGCCTCGACTGGAGGAGCGCCGATGTCCGACAAGCCCGTGGTGACGAATGAAAGCGAACGCGAGCGCGAGGGCTGGGACGACCCGGCGCGCGGCAGGGTTTCCTGGTACACGCTTGTGAGCGGCGACATCACGCCGACCAGCGCGCTCAGTTGCGGCATTGCCGAGCTTGAAGCACGTACGGGTATCCTGAAGCCGCACCGGCACGCGCCTGCCGAACTCTATCACATTCTCGAAGGGCAGGGCGTGCTGACACTCGACGGCGAGCATCGTGTGGTGACGGCGGGCGATACGGTGTTCATTCCGGGCGATGCCGAACACGGCATCCGTAATGAGGGCAGCGCCGTGCTTCGCCTGTTCTACGTGTTCCCGCAGGATCGCTTCTCCGACGTGGTCTATCGTTTCCGCGAGGCGGGTTGAGAAATCGGGCGGTTCGCATGCCTTGACAATTGCGCCTCTCCATTGAGATTGGCCGCAGCTTCGTTGCGCGGGAAACAGGACAGAGGAAATGCCGGGACCGGATGGGCTGCAGACAGGCGAACTGACGCTTCGAACCTTCGCCATGCCGAGCGACGCCAATGCGGCGGGCGATATTTTCGGCGGCTGGGTCATGGCGCAGATGGATATGGCGGCTGGCATGCGCGCTGCCGAACGGGCGCGAGGGCGCGTCGCAACCGTGGCCGTGAAGGAAATGGCATTCGCCAAGCCGGTCAAGATCGGCGACACGCTCTGTGTCTATACCGAGATCAGGAAAATCGGCCGCACGTCGATCACTCTCAAGGTGGATGCCTGGGCGCGGCGTTACCTCACCCATATCATCGAGAAAGTGACCTACGCGGATTTCGTGATGGTCGCGCTTGACGGCGAGGGAAAGCCGACCCCCATTCCGCCTGAGTGAATGGAATGAAACCGCGCGCTACTGCGTCGGGAGCTTGGTCGCGATGACCTTGTCGATGCGGCGGCCATCGAGGTCCACCACCTCGAAGCGCCAGCCCTGCACCTCGAAATGCTCGCCCGTGGCGGGGATATGGTTGAGGTGCGAGAGGACATATCCGGCCACCGTCTCGTAGTCGCGGTTTTCCGGCAGCGGGATGTTCAGCAACTCGCCCATCTCGTCGGCCTGCATGTAGCCTTCCAGCAGCCAGGAGCCGTCCTCGCGCCGGACAGCGCTTTCCGGCGCGTCGCCCTGGTCGAGATCGGAGCGGAAAACGCCGGTGATGGCTTCGAGGATGTCGGCCGGTGAGACGATTCCTTCGAAATGGCCGTACTCGTCATGTACCAGCGCCATCGGAACGTCGGACGCCTTGAGTGTGGTCAGCACGTCCAGCGCATCGGCCTGGTCGTGGACAATGGGTGCCGGGCGGACATGCTTGCGCACGTCGAACGCCTTGCCGGCGAGCATCGCTGCCAGAATGTCGCGGGTCTGGACGACGCCGACCATGGCGTCGACGCTGCCCTCGCCCGCCGGAAGGCGGGAGTGCGGCGTGTCCATGACAAGCTTGCGGATCACCGCGTCGTCGGCCTCGAGATTGATCCAGTCCACCTCGGTGCGCGGCGTCATGACGGCGCGGACGGCGCGGTCGCCAAGGCGCATGACGCCCGCGATCATGCGCCGTTCGTCGGATTCGATGGTGCCGTGATGTTCGGCTTCCGCGACCAGCATCTTGATTTCCTCGTCGGTGACGCGATCCTCGCTTTCGCCGCTCTGGCCAAGCAGCCAGAGCACGGCGCGGCCCGAAATGTCGAGCAGCCAGACGAGCGGCGCGCATACCGTTGCCAGCACACCCATGAACGGCGCGACGCGCGAGGCGATCGACTCCGGGTCGCGCAGCGCGATCTGCTTGGGCACAAGTTCACCGACGATCAACGATGCGTAGGTGATGACCGCGACGACAATGCCGACGCCCAGCGCATCGGACAGGCTTTCGGAAACGCCGAGCGAAAGCAGCGTCGTGGCAAGGCGCTCGCCGAGCGTGGCGCCCGAAAACGCGCCGGACAGTACGCCGACCAGCGTGATGCCGATCTGCACCGTCGAAAGGAAGCGGCCCGGATTGGCGGCGAGATCGAGCGCACGGCTCGCGCCGTTGACGCGCTCGCCGCGCTCAACCATGCCTTTCAACCGGGCGGGACGGGAGGAAACGATCGCCAGTTCCGACATGGCGAGCAGCCCGTTGACGACGATGAGGACGGCAACGATGGCCAGTTCGACGTATAACATGATCAGCTCATATCATTGCAGCGAACGGTTAGAAAAGCCGCAATCGAACAAATTCAATCATCCTTGAGCACTGCGATTTTTGCCTTGCCGTCGGTGAAATAACGGTCGCCACCGCCGTTGCGCCCGTCCTGGGTCGCGCCGCGCCCCTCGATCTCGTAAACGCGCGAGACGAGGCCAGTATCCTGAAGATCGCGGATCACGAGGTCACGTTCCGCGTCGATGTCAGGCCCGATGTGATGGGTGATCTGGCCTGTGTCATGGCTGACGCCCGCGCCCGTGTCGAGGCTCGCCGAACCGAGCCACAGTTCGTTGTTGTCGGCCTCCTGCGCCGTCAGCCAGAAGCGCACGTGATTGCGCCGGTCGGGACTGCCGCCGATGGGCTTCTCGAAGGCGAGGTCCTGCGGGCGGCCTTCAAAGACCAACGTGCTGACCGGTGCGTCGGGATAGGGATGGTCGAACAGGACGGCGAGGCCGATTTCGACGGCGGTGCGCAGCGTGAGCTGGTCCGCCGGGTCCCAGCCCGCCTTGCCGAAGGCGGTCAGCAACTGCGCCTTGTCGCCCGCGACGCCGATGTTGATCGGGTCGCCCGGGATGCCGGCTGTGGTGTGCGTGACCATGCCGCCCGGCTGTGTGAGCCGATAGTGCTCGGCAACGCGCCAAAGCTCCGGGATCACCACATAGGCGGCGGCGGCATAGACGGCGATGAGATAGGCGATGCCGCGAAGCCTGCGGTGCCTTCTGGCGGTGGACGGGGCGCTCATGCAGGCAGATTACCTGAAGCCGTTTTGGCGGCAAGCCGGCTTGTCAGTGACAGGCGCGGCGGCCGTTGCGGCGCTCCATCAGGTCGAAATGAAAATGGTTGCGATGGTCCCAATTATAGCCCGGCCCGAGCACAGTGGTGAAATAATCGCAGCCGTCCGACCGAACATTGTTCAGGAGACCGCGGGCGCGAAACGCGAACAGCCCCTGTTTCTTCACATCGATCTTCTTTCCGTTGCCGAGCGTCAGCGCCATGACATCCAGCGCATTGCCCTGCGAATGAGCGGACATGGTGCGCGAACGCGCGATGCGGCGGCAGGAATAGGCCGATCCCTGATGGATCGTCTTGATGCCCGAGAA
The DNA here is from genome assembly GCA_023953835.1 of Rhizobiaceae bacterium. Classification (NCBI taxonomy): domain Bacteria; kingdom Pseudomonadati; phylum Pseudomonadota; class Alphaproteobacteria; order Hyphomicrobiales; family Rhizobiaceae; species Rhizobiaceae bacterium. Next base: position 2,588,040 of record JAMLJB010000001.1, read on the forward strand.
ATAGCGTAGCCGCGCGGAAGGCACGAGTTCCTTGCGTGTCCACTCCGAAAAAGTCTCGGCCATCGCGCAGGTGAGCGTCGCGGCGGGCCGGATTTCGACACTGCCGATGGCCTGCAATTTCACCGGATGCGCGATCTGGCAGGACGGGCTGTCATGGATTGGCTTGAGATCGACATAGCGCACGCCGAGCTTGCGCAGCTTCTGGCGGCATTCGATCTCGTCGCGGGAAAGCGGGGCCGCGCGCTCGGGCAGAGGCGCGACGTCCGGTTCGGCGGGAAGCGGCGAGGGGACACGCGGATAGGCGACCATTGCCTGGCGCGGCGAAGGCTGCGGCGCGATGGCGGGTTCCTGCTCCGGTTCAGCCGACATGGGCGCATCCGGTTCCGGGTCAGGCTCCGCCATGTCGTCGGACGGCATGTCGGGTTCGGCGTCGGACAGCGTGCGGGCCGGATTTTCGATTGGAGGGAAAACCTGCGCAAGCTGTCGCTCGGGCGCTCCCATGATGATGGGCTGCTCTTCGGCAGGTGCGGGGTCGGAAACCGGCATCGACATTTGCGGTGCGGTCTGCGCCATCTCCTCCTCGACCGGCGGCAGGTCCTGCCAGGCGGCATCGGGTTCCGGGTCCACCGGCACGACCGTTTCCTGCTCGACGCGGGTCGGCGCGAGGTCGGCCTGGATCGATCCGGTCTGCGAGCCGACATCGGCGGGAGGCCGCAGGTCGCCGAGCCCGTCGCTTGAACAGGCGGCGAGCGCGAACATGGCGATGCCTGCCCACCAGCCTCGATAGCCGGCGTGTGCGGCGGAGAATTTCCCCGTCATCCGTATCCCTTTCGGGGCGGTTTCCTGTCCCAACGCGGCAAGCCTATCGGGCAAATGTAAAGGAATGCTCAGCGCGCCCGTTCAGGGCTGTGGCGAAAATCGGGCCGTCACTGGCAGAAGGTTCCGCCATTGCGGCGCTGTGCGAGGTCGAAATGGAAGTGCAGCGAATGGTCCGCGTCGCTGCCCGGCCCCAGCACCGTCTTGAACGGGCCGCACGCGGCGGTGCGAACGTCGCGCAGGAACGTCTCGTGCTCCTTGGGCGGTGCGGGTTCGATGGCGACGGTCTTTTTGTCCGCCAGCGTGAAGGAGGCAATGTCGACCGCGTTGCCGAAGGCGTGTTCCGACAGTTTCTGCGTGCCGTTGCGCGGGCGGCAGACATAGCCCGATGCCTGGGCGATCGACCGGATCGGCGACCCGAACGCCTTCTGTGCGGCGGGCGACATCACGTCGCGCGCAAACTTCGCGAGCGCGAGTGCGGTTGCGCAGTTGACCGTTATCTCCGGCGCAATTGCAATCTCCGCCGTCATTTGCGTGACGGCGAGCGGATGCGGCATGGCGCAGCCTTCCGCCTCCTGCACGGGCGGCAGTTCCTTGAACCTGGCGCCGAGCGCCGTCAACTCGGTCCTGCAGGCCGTTTCATCGGGCGGGACAGCGGATTCAACCGGGGGAGCGACGGGTTCCAATGGCTTTGCCTCGGGCGGGCGTTCCGGCGGGGGGTCGACGCTTTGCGGCAGATCGACCGACGCGGACGCGCCCGTCAATACCACCAGCGCCGCCAGCGCCAGCGGTGTGTGAGGTTTCATGCGCCGAGCGCCTCAAGCCCCTCTTCGAGATAGTCCCCCAGCATCGGCATGCCCATCAGGTATCGTGCGGCGCGGCGTGCGCTTTGCTGGCGCGCGGCGGCCACCGCCTCGCTCCATTCCGCCGCTTCGAAATCGCCACGGCCAATCCATGCCAGCGCAACCAGTTCGGTCGCTTCATCGACGTTCAGGTCCTCGATCAGCGCGCGCAGTTCGCGCCCCGTCAAATCTTCTTCCTCTTCCTCTGCAAGACCGTCATGGTGGTGGATGTCGTGCCCGTCGCCGTCATATTCGACCTCGTGCTCGCTGCCGTCGGCATAGTCGTCATTGACATCGGCGCTGATCGCCTTGGCTTTCAGGATGAGCAGGCGAACCGTGTCCGGTCCCACCGTCAGTTCCCATTCCTTCTCTGGGCTACGCTTCATCAGGCCCTCCCTGCGGCCATCAACGTCGATATTTGTGCGCATCAGGTCCATGATTGCAACTCCCGAATGGCGGCAGAATCAGGATAGTGAGGTGGGAAACGTCCGAGGTCCCAAAGGGTTCAATGTCATGGCCGCAGTGCTGTCTCCTAAGGTCCTGCCCATCCTCATGCTGATTGCATCGAACGTCTTCATGACGTTCGCGTGGTACGGCCATCTCAAGCATACCAGCGCGCCGCTGTGGGCCGCCGTCATCGTGAGCTGGGGCATCGCGTTCTTCGAATACTGGCTGGCGGTCCCGGCCAACCGGATCGGCAGCCAGGTCTATTCCGCCGCCGAGCTGAAAACCATGCAGGAGGTTATCACCCTTACTGTTTTCGCTTTCTTTTCAGTTCTTTACCTCAAGGAATCTCTTACTTTGAATCATCTGATCGGTTTCGCCCTGATCGCCGGCGGAGCAGCCTTCGTGTTCAAGGGATGACGGAGCGGCGACCGGGATGAATCCGCCTTGCGCCATCGTTTGTTCATGAGGACCGAACAAGGGAGAACGCAGATGAAAACGACCGCGATGTTGCCTGCATTCATATGCCTTATGGCCTTGCCATTGCTGACCTCGGCGTCGATGGCTGCCGGCGAGGGTGGCGGGGGCTCAAATCCGACCGTCAGCCAGTGCAAGAAGGGCGAGGTATGGGACAAGAAAAAGCAGAAATGCGTCAAGGCCCAGCGCGGCGCGACAGATGACGAGAGCATCTATGAAGCGGGGCGCGACCTTGCCAACGCGGAACGCTATCAGGAAGCGATCGATATTCTCGAACTGGCGGCCAATCCCAACGATCCGCGTATCCTGAACTATCTGGGCTATTCCAACCGCAAGCTGGGCCACGTGGAACTCGGCCTGAAATATTATCAGGCAGCACTTGCCGAAAAGCCGGACTACACGCTCGTGCGTGAATATCTGGGCGAAGCGCATCTCCAGATGGGCAACCTGCCGGCGGCGAAGGAGCAATTGGCCGAGATCGAGCGGCTGTGCGGCGGTACGAGCTGCGAGGAATATCGCGACCTCGCGGAAGAGATAGAGGCCTTCGAAAAGAAGGGCTGACGCGGCGCGTCAATCGGCGCGTGAGATACGGATCAGCGCCCCGTCGCGCTCGTCGGTGAGCAGGTACAGCGAACCGTCGGGCGCGAGGTTCACGTCGCGGATGCGCCCGAAGGCACCTTCCAGCATGCGTTCCTCGCCCACGACCTTGCCGGTTTCGTCGCGGTCGAGCCGCACCAGCAGGCCGAACTTGAGCGAGCCGACAAGAAGGTCGCCATTCCATTCGGGGAACATGGCGCCGCTGTAGCTGACCATGCCGGACGGTGCGATGGACGGGTCCCAGTAGTAGAGCGGCTGCTCATAGCCGGGCGCCTCGGTGCCGATCCCCAGCTTTTCGCCGGAATAATCGACGCCGTAGGAAATGACCGGCCAGCCATAGTTTTTCCCGGCCTCGGGACGGTTCAACTCGTCGCCGCCCTTCGCGCCGTGCTCGACCGTCAGGAGTGCGCCCGTCAGGGGATCGAATGTCGCGCCCTGAATGTTGCGATGGCCTTTCGACCAGATCGACGGCGCGCCTTTGCTGCCGTCCGCATAGGGATTGTCCTGCGGGATGCTGCCGTCGGCATTGATGTGCAGCACTGCGCCGGATTCATCGAACATGTCCTGCGCACGCTCACCCTGTCCGCGATCCCCGGTGGTGAGGAAGATCGAGCCGTCCGGTGCAAAGACGATGCGCGAGCCGAAATGACGGTTTGTGGTTGCGGGTTTGCTCATGCGAAGCAGGACGTTCACATCATTCAGCGCATAGACACCCTTCGATTCGGAAAGGATCGCGCGCGCGATTGCCGTTCCCCAAAGATTCTTCTTGGGCTCCACGAAGGTGAAATAGAGCGCCCGGGACTGTTCGAAATCGGGTGCGAGCGCGACGTCGAGCAGGCCCGCCTGGCCGCGCGCCAGTATCTTCGGCAGGCCGCTGACGGGGGTTGCCTTGCCGTCTTTGCCGATGATCTGCATGGTGCCGCCGCGCTCGGTGACGATGATCCTGCCATCCGGCAGGAAGTCCATGCCCCACGGGTTCTTCAGGCCGTCGGCGACGACATGGGCGTCAATGCGGACCTTCTGCGTATCGAACTCCTGCGCGTTCGCTGCGGTGAAAGGGACCAGCGCGGATGACAGGGCGAGGGCGAAAAATCTGAGCATGATGCAGGCTTATCCGAGCATTGTGGCGGCATGGCAAGCGCAATGCAGACGGCCTCGCATTGTTCGCTCAAAATGTGGTGAACCGGTTGCGATTTCATTTTGGAATGGAATTTCCGCAACGGGCTGCTATATTTGCTCGGATGGATATGGACGTGTCCGTTGGCTGAAAGGCCGCCGGGCCGTTTTTATTTTGTGCATGCGGCATACAAGAGGATCGCGTTGCCGCTTCGAGGAAAGGCAGATGGAATGAACAAGGTCCCGATGACCCAAACTGGCTTCGACGCGCTGAAGGAAGAGCTGCGCTGGCGTCAGCAAGAGGAGCGTCCGCGCATCATCGAGGCGATTTCCGAGGCCCGTTCGCATGGCGATCTTTCCGAGAACGCGGAGTACCACTCCGCCAAGGAAGCGCAGAGCCATAATGAAGGCCGCATCAACGAGCTGGAAGACCTGATCGCGCGCGCCGAGGTCATCGATGTGTCGAAGCTGTCGGGCGGCAAGGTCAAATTCGGCGCGACAGTCGTGCTGGTCGACGAGGACACCGAAGAGAAAAAGACCTATCAGATCGTCGGCGACCAGGAGGCCGACGTGAAGTCGGGCCGTATCTCGATTTCGTCGCCGATTGCGCGCGCGCTGATCGGCAAGGAAGTGGGCGACGCCATCGAAGTCAACGCACCGGGTGGAGCGCGAGGCTACGAAGTGCTCGAAGTCCGCTTCAGTTGAAATTGAAATGAGCGGCGGCAGGGATCCGAAGGGCGGCGTCGCGCCGCCCGCCGATCCCGCGCACGTCGAGGTCATTGCGCCGAACTTCAAGAGGCGCCTTTCCGGCGTCACCAGCACCATCATCCAGCTCGTGCCCCTGCAGGCGCAAACCATCGGCATAGCAACATTGGGGCCAGGCCTGCCTGCCTATCTGCCGCACCTCGCCTGGTGGCAGCTTCCGCTCCTGTGGCGGCAGCCGGCATCCGGGCGCGTGCGCATCTGGCATGCGCGGCGCAATGTGGAAATGCTGGGCGGGCTGTTGCTGCGCACGCTCGGAGCGCCGCTCAAGCTGGTGTTCACCTCGGCCTCGCAGCGCGCGCACAGGGCATGGACGAAATTCCTCATTCGCCGCATGGATGCGGTCATCGCGACCAGCGCGGGTACCGCCTCCTATCTGGAGGTGCCGAACACCGTCATCATGCACGGGATTGACCTTGACCGTTTCGCGCCGCCGCCGGATCGCGACGACGCGGCGCTGGCGCTCGGGCTGGACCCGGCAAGGCGGTATGTCGGCTGCATTGGGCGCGTGCGCCACCAGAAGGGCACCGACCTTTTCGTCGACGCGATGATCGCGTTGCTGCCGTCGCGCCCCGAATGGTCGGCAATCATTGTGGGGCGGGCCACCACCGAGCACCGGGCATTCGAGCAGGATTTGCGGCAGAAGGTCGAGCAGGCGGGACTGTCCGGGCGGATATTGTTCGTGGGAGAGCACACCAATATTCCGGACTGGTATCGGGTCTTGTCGCTCTTCGTTGCGCCGCAGCGCTGGGAAGGTTTCGGGCTGACGCCGCTGGAGGCCATGGCGACGGGCGTTCCGGTCGTCGCCACGGATGTCGGCGCATTTCCCGAGCTTGTGGTCGATGGCGTGACAGGAAGGTTGATCGCGCGCGACGACCTGCCTTCGATGATCGAGGCGACCGGCGCGCTCATGGACGATGCGGCTCAGCGGGCGACTGCCGGAAAGGCCGCGCTTGCTCATGCAAGCGCGAATTTTCCCTTGCAGAAGGAAGCCGAGCGCCTCAACGCGGTTTATGAAGGGTTGTGGCAGGCCGGATAGGTCAGTCGCCGATGGCGACAAGGCCCTCGTTCTTCTCCTGCCGGATGGTCAGCGCGGTGCGCACCGTATCGACATTCGGAGCCGAGGTAAGGCTTTCGATGACGAAGTTCTGGAAGGTGGCAAGGTCGCGGGCCACGCAATGCAGCATGAAATCGGACTCGCCGGAAACCATCCACGCCTCGCGCACGATGATCCATGAACGTGTGAGCTGGGCAAAGGCCTTCAGCTCGCTTTCGGAGTGGTGGTGCAGGCCGACGAGGCAGAAGGCGACGACATCCGCGCCGAGCATCGGCGCATTGAGCAGGGCGCGATAGCCCATGATGATGCCCGCATCCTCCAGCCGCTTGACGCGCCGCAGGCAGGGCGGAGCGGAAATGCCGACCCGGCGCGACAACTCGACATTCGTCATCCGGCCGTCATCCTGAAGCTCCTTCAGGATTTTCCAGTCGGTCGCATCGAGTTCCGCTTTGAGCGGCATGTTTCAAATCTCCGACTGATTGCGCAAGAATCTTTCGTCTCCGCTGTAAACCAGTTCGCAGGCCATGAAAACAGGTCGCGCGGCACCTGCCGTCTCCGGCACATGTTAAAACATTAAAGTTCTTGAATTTCGAAAGTTTGAATGTTAGGTGATAAGCAGGATGGCGGGAGGACCATTGCAGCCCGGCGGGTTGCGGCGGTTCGCCATCGAACAGGATCGCAGGTGGAGGAAACGCTCATGTCTCACGTCGTCGTTCTTGGTGCGGGCCTTGGCGGCACCATCATGGCTTACGAGTTGAAAGAGAAGCTTCGCCGCGAAGACCAGATCACCGTCATCAATCTCGGGACGGCCTATTCATTCGTGCCGTCCAATCCGTGGGTCGCCGTCGGCTGGCGCGAGCGCGACGACATCAGCGTCGATCTTACGTCGACATTTGCAAAGCGCGGCATTGGGCTGCGACCGGAAGGCGCGCGGCGCGTCCACCCGAAGGAAAACCGTATCGAGCTCAATGACGGCTCCTTTATCGACTATGACTATCTCGTCATCGCGACGGGCCCCGAACTGGCCTTCGACGAAATTCCGGGGCTTGGACCGGATGGCTTTACCCAGTCCGTGTGTCATATCGATCATGCGCTCGCGGCAAAGGCCAATTTCGAGGCGCTTGTCGATAAACCCGGCCCGATTGTCGTGGGCGCCGCGCAGGGCGCGTCCTGTTTCGGGCCTGCCTACGAATTTGCCTTCATCCTCGATACGGCGCTGCGCCGCGCCAAGAAGCGCGATCAGGTGCCGATGACCTTCGTTACGCCGGAACCCTATATCGGGCATCTCGGCCTCGACGGGGTTGGCGACACGAAGGGGCTGCTCGAAAGCGCGATGCGCGAGCGGCACATCAAATGGATCACCAATGCCCGGGTAACAAAGGTCGAGGCCGGGAAGATGTTCGTCGAGGAGGTCAACGAGGACGGCTCCGTCAAGACCGGCCATGAACTACCGTTTTCCTATTCAATGCTGTTGCCTGCCTTCAGGGGCGTGCCGGCGGTGGCCGGAATCGAAGGTCTTACCAATCCGCGCGGTTTCATCACCATCGACAAATACCAGCGAAATCCGGCATTCCAGAACGTATTCGCGATTGGTGTTTGCGTGGCGATCCCGCCTGTCGGCAAGGCGCCGCTGGCCGTCGGCGTGCCGAAAACCGGCTTCATGATCGAGTCCATGGTCACTGCAACGGCGATGAATATCGGCGCGCTTCTCAAGGGCGAGAAGCCGAGCGCGGTCGCAAGCTGGAATGCCGTCTGCCTCGCCGATTTCGGTGACGAGGGGATTGCCTTCGTCGCGCAGCCGCAGATCCCGCCGCGCAACGTCAACTGGTCGTCGCAGGGCAAATGGGTGCACGCCGCCAAGGTCGGCTTCGAAAAGTATTTCCTGCGCAAGGTGCGGCAGGGCAAGGCCGAAACATTCTACGAAAGCCTCGCGCTGGACGTGCTCGGCATCAAGAAGCTCAAGGACATTCATGCCGAACCGGCGGAATAGGCATGCCGAACCGGCTGAATAGGCCGACGTTCAAATTAAGGTGTCCGCAAAAATATGCCGTTCAGGCCGATGAAGCCTTGACGCCGCATCCCCGATTATAGAAGGGGATCATGACCGGCGAGCCTTGCATGTGACGCATGGCTATACCTATCTTATGTATTCGACACTTTTTTGCGCATCGATGTGGCGGCGCGCGCCGCGTGAGGGATTTCCATGTCCACCAAACACGCCCCTGTTCTAATCATCGGGTCAGGACCGGCGGGCTATACCGCTGCCATCTATGCGGCTCGCGCAATGCTGAAACCCGTGCTGGTCGCCGGATTGCAGCAGGGCGGGCAACTGACCATCACCACCGATGTGGAAAACTATCCCGGATTTGCCGAGCCGATCCAGGGGCCCTGGCTGATGGGCGAAATGCTCAAGCAGGCCGAGCATGTCGGCACCGAGATCGTCAACGACATCATCACGAGCGTAGATCTCGACGTGCGGCCCTTCCGGCTGACCGGCGATTCCGGCACGACCTACACCTGCGATGCGCTGATCATCGCCACCGGCGCGCAGGCGAAATGGCTGGGCATCCCGAGCGAGCAGGTGTTTCAGGGCTTTGGCGTTTCGGCCTGCGCCACCTGCGACGGTTTTTTCTATCGCGGCAAGGATGTCGTGGTGGTGGGCGGCGGCAATTCCGCCGTGGAAGAGGCGCTTTACCTCTCCAATCTGGCGAAGTCGGTCACTGTCGTGCATCGTCGCCGGGAGTTTCGCTCGGAGCGCATCCTGCGCGAACGGCTGTTCGCCAAGGACAACATCAAGGTGGTGTGGGACAGCGTCGTGGAGGAGATCACTGGCACGCCGGGCAAGCCACCGCTGCCAGCCTTTGTAACGGGCGTCCGGCTGAAAAACGTGGTGACCGGCGAGGTGAGCGACATGCCGACGGATGGTGTGTTCGTCGCCATCGGCCATGCGCCGGCGGTGGAACTGTTCGTCGGCAAGCTGAAGCAGAAGCCGAACGGCTATCTCTGGACCGCGCCGGACTCGACGCGGACCGATGTGCCGGGCGTCTTCGCCGCAGGCGACGTCACCGACGATATCTATCGGCAGGCGGTGACGGCTGCCGGAATGGGGTGCATGGCGGCGCTGGAAGCGGAAAAATATCTCGCGGGTGTGGAAGTGCATCGGGAAGCCGCCGAATAGGCGGACCCGATGAAGTGGCCCATGGAGAAATGACCCACGGGTCTATCTTTGGTCAAATTATAGTGCATTCTAATAGACGGATTGTTTGAACGGCCCGTCAAGAGGCCGATCAACGAGGGGACGATATGGCACTGGATTGGGACAAGCTACGCGTGTTTCACGCCGCAGCGGAAGCGGGGTCGTTCACCCACGCCGCTGAGACGTTGAAACTGTCGCAGTCCGCCATTTCCCGGCAGGTCAGTGCGCTTGAACACGATGTCGGCGTGCCGCTCTTCAACCGGCATGCGCGCGGACTGGTGCTCACGGAGCAGGGCGAATTGCTGTTCCGCACGGCGCACGACGTGCTGATGAAGCTCGAAAGCATCAAGTCGCGGCTCAGCGAGACCAAGGACCGCCCCTCCGGGCTTCTCAAGGTCACGACCACGGTCGGGCTCGGCGCCGGATGGCTCACGGAGCGGATGCCGGAATTTCTGGAAATGTACCCGGAAATGCAGGTGCAGCTCATTCTGGCCAATGAGGAACTCGATCTCACCATGCGGCAGGCCGATTGCGCGATCAGGCTGCGCCAGCCGCAACAGCCGGACCTCATCCAGCGGCGGCTTTTCACGGTGCACTTCCATCTCTACGCGTCCGCCGCCTATGTCAACAAGCATGGCAAGCCGGAATCCATCGACGATCTCAAGAACCACCGGATCGTTACATTCGGCGTGCCGGTTCCGCCGCATCTGTCCGAACTGAACTGGCTTGAGACGGTGGGTGATTTCGACAGCGGGCAGCGCACCGCGACACTTCAGATCAACGATGTCATTTCGATCAAGCGCGCGGTGCAGGCGGGGGCGGGGATCGCCATGCTGCCAGACTATGTCGCCAGCAGGGAGGCGGGATTGGTCCAGCTTCTGCAACAGACGGAAGTGCCTTCCTTCGACACTTATTTCGCCTACCCGGAAGCCATGAAGAATCAGGCCAAGCTCAACGTTTTCCGGGATTTTGTGATCAGCAAAGCGCGAAACTGGTCCTATTGACCGCGATTTGCACTGACGTTACGTAAGCGCTCTGAGGGTACGCCTAAGAAATAGGCACGACTAATTTCCGTGCAACCCTCATTGCCCGGCTAATAGATCAAATGTACTGGTACTAACGAGCGGCGAAGTTGATTGTGCCACAGCCAATCGGTTTTTGCATAAAAGCGATGCAAAATCGATGCTTGATAAAGAAGCATTCAGCGCTCATATATCGGTCATCTCCTGAGCGCGTTCCTCCTCCCATTAGCGCTCGGTGAGTGTTCCCCTCTGGAGGTTGGCCCTAACAGGCACTTCCAACAAACTCAGCCGGATCAACTGATCCGGCTTTTTTGTTGGCTTTTGCGGGAACGGCGGGCGTGTACGCATCACGACCCAAGTCTGCGCCACCACGAAGGCCGGCGGCACCAGAATCCACAGCGCCTTGATGAAGTCCGACGACGCGCGGAACGTGCTGAAAAAATCCTGCCAGAAACTGTAGCTGTCCATCCGTGCCCCCCGCGCTTTGGATGGTCACCGAGGGGCTTCCCCATGCCCCAAGCACGCCCCTCTGGTGACCGGGAGGCTAGAAAGCCGCAAGAAGACGGCTGCCACGGCCTTTGGTTCAGGGAACCTGTTGTATAGCCGTGGCCCTCCCGGCCCTGAAGGACAGGAATTGCCGTTTCGGTCGACATAACCGCTTCTTGAGGGACTTCTAGATCCCGGGCCCGACCGGATGGCCGAACCCGGCGCGACCATATTCCATCATATGCTAAAATAGAAGCGGGATTTTGGATGAGGGATCGGGCAGCGCCAGCTCGCCCCCGATCACATATAGAGCGTCGCGGGGTCCATGCCCTTGTAGAGATGCGCGACCTGATCGCCGTAGCCGTTGAAGAGCAGGGTCGGCACAAGTTCGCCGGTGTGCAAAACACGTTCGCGCGCCTGGCTCCAGCGCGGATGCGGCACTTTGGGGTTCACATTGGCCCAGAAGCCGTATTCGCTCGGCTGGATCGCTTCCCACAGGCCGACCGGGCGTTCCTCCACGAAGGTGATCTTGCGGATCGACTTGATAGACTTGAATCCGTATTTCCACGGCAGCGCAAGACGCAGCGGCGCGCCGAACTGCTTGGCCAGAGGCTTGTCATATGCGCCGGTCACGATGAACGGCAGTTCGTTCATGGCTTCATCCACGGTCACGCCCTCGATATAGGGCCACGGGTAGAGGAAATTGTTCTGGCCGGGCGCCATGTCGGGATCGAGGAAAGTCTCGAACCGCACGAATTTCGCGGAAGATTGCGGCTCCACCGCCTGAACCAGCGATTTGAGCGGAAAGCCTGCCCATGGAATGGTCATGGACCATGCTTCGACGCAGCGGTGGCGATAAAGCCGGGTTTCAAGCGGGAATTTCCGCACCAGATCGTCAAATTCCAGCGTCATGGGCTTGCCCACCAGACCGCCGATTTCCACCTGCCATGGCCGGGTCTTGAGCTGCTGCGCCTCGGAGGCGATTTCCTTGTAGGTGCCGTATTCGTAGAAATTGTTGTAGTTCGCGTTGATCTCCTCCGGCGTAACGCTGCGGTCGAGCTTGAAAGCCGTGTTCGGCTTCGCAGGATAGAGGTCTGCGGTCGGGTCCGTCTCCGCGCGTGCCGGGCGCGGCAGCAACGCGGCGCTCAGGCCAAGACCCATGCCCGCCAGAATGGTGCGCCGGTTCAGGAATACGGATTCCGGCGTCGCGAGGCGCTCGGGAAGAGCCCAATCCGGGCGGCGGTGGATGGCTGTCATGGCAAATCTCCTGCGCGTCGCAATCCAATATATTCTTCTTCGCGCTCCACCCGTCAAACGTTACAGATGGCCGGGAATTTCCCGGCCATCAACCGATTGTGTCTTTATGACTCCATGACCTAAGCCGCCTTGCCGGAGGCGTTCATCACCTCGTCGGCCAGCCGCCCGGTGAGTTCGGCCATGTGGTCGAATGTGGCGCGGTAGCTGGCGACGCCTGCCGTCGCGGAGCGCAGTTCGATGATGAGGTCGCCGATTTCCGATTGCGGCATGGTGGCTTCCACCACGTCCCATCCGGGCCAGCCCTCGCGCCCGTCATAGCCCAATATCTGCCCGCGCCGCTGCGGCACCAGCGCGGTGATCTTCGCGGTGGCGTCGGAAGGCGTGAAGATCTCGACCTTCATGATCGGCTCCAGCAGCACCGGGCCGCAGGCTGCCATGCCTTCCTTCATGGCAAGCTTCGCCGCCATCTGGAAGGCCATGTCCGAGGAATCGACGGTGTGATACGAGCCGTCCTGAAGGTTTACGGCGATGTCCACCACCGGGAAGCCGAGCGGGCCGGATTTCAGATAGTCCCGCACGCCGGTCTCGACGGACGGGATGTACTGGCGCGGCACCACGCCGCCCGTGATGGTCTCGGTGAACTGGAAACCGCTGCCGCGCGGCAGCGGCTTGATGTCCAGCACCACGTCGCCGAACTGCCCATGGCCGCCCGACTGCTTCTTGTGGCGACCGCGCTGGGTTACGGATTTGCGAATCGTCTCGCGATAGGGCACCGAGGGGTTGCGGCTTTCGATCGGTATCTGGTTGCGGCCTTCCAGCCGCTCGCGCGCCACCCGCAGGTGCATTTCGCCATGGCCGGACAGGATCGTCTCGCCCGTGTCCTGATTGTGCTCCAGCGACAGCGAGGGGTCCTCGTCGGCAAGGCGATGGATCGCCGCCGACATCTTCACCTCGTCCTTGCGCTCCTTCGGCCTCAGCGCAAACGCATAGACCGGCTGCGGCGGGACCAGTTTCACCAGTGGCTCCATGCCGGATCTGGAAGAGGTCAGCGTCTGCCCGGTCATGGCGTCGTCCAGCTTTCCGAGCGCAACCGTGTCGCCGGTGGACGCGGCGGAGGTCTTGACCTGGGCCGTGCCGAGCAAGCTGTACATGCCGGAGATTTTGACCGGATTGCCGCCCGGCAGATACAGTTCCGCGCCGTCCGCCAGCGTTCCCGCCAGCACGCGCGATACCGACAGCTTGCCGCCATGCGGCGTGTGGATGGTCTTCATCACCTGCACCACTGTGCCGGCCTTGTCGGGAACACCGAGCCGTCGCGCCGTCGCGCCGACATCCGGCGCATCGTGGCGGATCGATTTCAGCAGGCGCAACACGCCATTGCCCTTTTCCGCCGTGCCGATGAAAACAGGCGTCACCGCCCCGTCGCGCAGGTCGGCGGCGAGATCGTCGAACACCTCGTCGGCGGGCGGCTCCTTGTCTTCAAGCAATTGTTCCATGAGCACATCGTCGTGGTCGGCCAGCGTTTCCAGCATCTGGAAGCGCGCTTCAAGCTCGCGCGCCTTCTCGTCGCCCGGAATTTCGGTGATTTCGCTCTCGGCGAACTCGCGCCAGACATAGGCGCGCTCCAGCGCGAGGTCGATCGAGCCGATCACGTTGCCGTCCTTGCGCAAGGGAATCTGCCGCAGCATCAGCGGTCGCGCGCTGGCCGGCTGCAACAGCTTGAGCACATCGCGCACGCCGCCGGCAGTGCGGTCGATCTTGTTCAGGAACAGGATGCGCGGCACGCCGAGTTCATCCAGCCTGCGCATGACAAGCTGAAGGGCGGGGATTTTCTTTTCGTCGGCCTCCGCCACCACGACCGCGACGTCGCAGGCGGCGACGATGGGCTCGGATTCGTAGGCGAACTCGATGGAGCCGGGGCAGTCGATGAATGTCAGGCTCTCACCCATGAATGTGGTCGTGGCGACGGTCGCCTCGACGCTCATGGCGTGACCTTTGGCTTCTGCGCTGTGGTCAGCGACCGTATTGCCCGAGCCGATTGCGTTCTGCCGCTGAACGGCCCCGGTGCGGGCCAGAATTGCTTCGAGCAGGGTGGACTTTCCGCTTGCAAAGGGACCGACAATGGCAACGCATTTCGGCCCCGTTCGCCTTCCTCCGGCGCGATTTCCCATGATTGACCTCCACTCAATCGTTTGCTGAGCGGCGGCCATTCCAGCCCTCAGGCCCTAAGGCCGTCGCATGGCGGATGCTCCTCCAGCACCGGCCATGAGGTCATCGTACATCGTAGCGGAACAAGGGCAAGGGGGAGTGTGCCCCCTAAACCAGAGATGCGGTGAAGCGCTGGATGCGAATGCAGGCTTCTTCGAGCAGCTTTTCCGATGTCGCGTAGGAGATTCGGAAGTTGGGGCCGAGGCCGAAGGCGGTGCCGAACACCACGGCGACGCCTTCCGTTTCCAGAAGCTGCGAGCAGAACGTTTCGTCGCTGTCGATGACCGTGCCGCCCGGCGTCTTCTTGCCGATCAGCTTCGCGCAGGACGGATAGACATAGAATGCGCCCTCGGGCGTCGGACATTCGACGCCGCGCGCCTGGTTGAGCATCGACACGACAAGGTCGCGGCGCGCCTGGAAAATCGCCTTGTTCTTCTGCACGAAATCCTGCGGGCCGTTCAGGGCTTCGACCGACGCCCATTGCGCGATGGTGCAGGCGCCCGACGTCTGCTGGCCCTGGATCATGTCCATCGCCTTGATCAGTTCCAGCGGACCGGCGGCATAGCCGATGCGCCAGCCGGTCATGGCATAAGCCTTTGACACGCCGTTCATGGTCAGTGTGCGCTCATACAGCTTCGGCTCGACCTCGGCGATGGTGCGGAAAACGAAGTCGCCATAGGTGAGGTGCTCGTAGATGTCGTCGGTGAGCACCCAGACATGCGGATGCCGCAGCAGCACATCGGCGAGTGCACGAAGCTCCGCCTCCGTATAGGCCGCGCCGGAGGGGTTGGACGGCGAGTTGAGCATCAGCCATTTGGTGCGCGGCGTGATCGCCTTTTCGAGCGCCTCGGCGCCGAGCTTGAAGCCGTTGTCGATGCCGGTGGGCGCAAAGACCGGCGTACCGCCGCAAAGCGCCACCATTTCCGGGTAGCTGACCCAGTAGGGCGAGGGAATGACGACCTCGTCGCCGGGATTGACCGTCGCCATCAAGGCGTTGAACAGGATCTGCTTGCCGCCCGTGCCGACGATGGTCTGTGCGGGCTTGTAGTCGAGATTGTTCTCGCGCCTGAACTTGGCGGCGATGGCCTCGCGCAGGGGAACGATGCCGGAAACGGGCGGATATTTTGTCTCGCCGCGCCGGATCGCGTCGATGGCGGCGTTCTTCACATTGTCCGGCGTGTCGAAATCCGGCTCGCCCGCGCCCAGGCCGATAATGTCGCGCCCGGCGTTTTTCAGTTCGCGCGCCTTCTGGGTGACCGCGATGGTCGCGGAGGGTTTCACCCGCGAAAGGGCGTCTGCGAGAAAGGCCATGTTGACGGCTCCGTTAGGACAAAAAAGCGCTGCTTCTATTGTCCCGCCGATGCGTGATTGCAAGCATCGGAATGTGGGGAAGTGAAAATCTGCGGACTCAAATTAACGCCCGGTCAAACCTGTGGCGCTAGTGTCACGCGCGAAATTTGACTGGCGAGGTGTTAATTGGCGCGAAGCCTGGCCCTTTCTCATCTGGTTCGAGCGGAAGACCGCACCTGGTTCGGCGTATGGGGGCCTTACCAGTTGCGCAGCGCATTCCAGCCCATATTCGCATTTTCCGGCGGCAGGCTGACGCCCTATGCGTTCGAGGGGCTGATCCGCCCGGCGCGCAATGGCGAGCAGCTTTCGCCGGCTGCCTTTTTTGCCACCTTTGCCGCCGTCGAGCGGTTCCACGTCGAAACGCTGACCCGCAACCTGCACCTCCTGAACGCCGCGCAATGCCTCGGCGAGCAGCATTCGATCTTCGTCAACTTCGATCCGAGCGTGTTTGCCGAGGCGTCGCTGGCCGACAGCGCGCTGCGCGACATGCGGCTGGTGCTGCACGAGGCGAAAATCGACCCGAAGCGCATCGTTTGCGAGGTGACGGAAAACGAATTCGCCTCCGACGAAACGTTCAAGGGACTGGTGACGGCGCTGCGCGACCACGGCTTCCGCATCGCGGTGGACGACTATGGCGCAGACGATTCCGATATGAGCCGCATACAGGACCTGTCGCCCGACATCGTGAAGTTCGACGCCTTCTGGATCACCCGGCTGATGGACACCACCGCAGGCGTCGCGCTGCTCAAGGCGATGGTGGGTGAGTTCGAGAATCGCGGAATCAAGACCCTGTTCGAAGGGCTGGAAGAGCCGTGGCAGGTGGAGGTCGCGGAAGCCTGCGGCGTGTCGATGGCGCAGGGCTATGCGTTGGGCCGTCCGCAGACCGTTCCGGCCAATTTCGATACGTTCGACCTTGCCCCGTTCGACCATGAAGCCGCCGCCGACGAGGCCGCGACGCCCGACGGCGCGGAGGCCGCCGCATCGGCACGCGCCGGTCGCGGAAGGGTGTTCGGCCGCCGCATCCGCAAGCACAGATAGGAACCGGCGTGAGTGCGATCCTGACCGACGAGATCGGTATCGAATTTGCCTTGCTCGGAAAATTCCGGGCACGCGCGCGCTATCGCCCGGTCTACCGGCTGGACCGCGGGCTGCTGCATCCGGTGGCGGTGCAGGGCGAAATGGCGACGATGCACAATGGCGTGGACATCGAGCCGCAGGCCATGCTGGGCAACGATCCTTCGCCCGCCGCGCGGCAAGCGATGGACCTGCTGGCGATGACGCTGATCGTGCGTAACCATCACCGCAGCGACGCCGACGCTCTGGCCCTGTATCTCGACTTTCCGGGCGGACCCTCGCGGGCGATTTCGCTGGAAGCGCTCGACGAACTCGCGGCGCCGACTATGGATGCGGGGCGAATCACCGTTTTCGTGGAGGGCGGCGAGAGCCTGCCCGACGCGATATCCGCCCGGTTGAAGGAGAGGGGATACAAGGTCGGCTTGGTGGCCGGGTTCGGCGACCCCGCCCTTGCCGACAACATCGCGCTCACCGCGCCGCATGTGGTGCGCATTGCCGGCGAATGGGTGGAGAAGGCGGCGGAAAATCCGGCGCTGGCGTCGCTGCTTGCCCGGTTTGTCGGTTCCTGCCGGGACGCTGCTGCCGAAGTGATGTTTTGCGGCATCGACAATCCGGTGCGGGCAGCGGCTGCGCCCGGACTTGGCGCCACGCTGTTCAGCGGCGATGCGCTCAGCCTTTCGCTGCCGGCGGGCGCGGCAATGAACCTTTCGCCGGTGCCGCTTTCCACGCTCACAGCGCGCGCGCAGAACATCGTGCCGTTTGCACGGCGCAGGCGACCGGGCTAAGATAACCGAACAAAGCTTTGCCGCGTTTTGGAACGACGTTGCGTTCCGGCAGTCAGGCGGAGGTGATCTTCATGTTGAAACTGTTGGGCACAGTGGCGTTGCTCGTGGTTGCCACGGGTCAGGCGCAGGCAATTACCCGGTATCAGACCATGAGCATGACCTGCGCGCAGGTGCAGGCCGCGCTCAAGCGGGACGGCGTGGCGATCCTTCGGTGGCAATCGAAACGAACGCCGGGCCTTCCGCTCTATGGACGCTATGTCAGCGACGGGCGCTATTGCGATCGCGGCGAGGTGATCGATCTGGATTCCGTGCCGACCGCCGACAAGCGCAGTTGCACGGTGAAGCAATGCGTGCGCTCCGACAATGATGAACGCCTCTGGCTCTACGCGCCCTGAGTTGAGCTAGAAGGCGAACGCCGCCTGGGCGGGCGGCGGCGGGCCGACATGCACACCCTCCAGAGCAAGCAGCATTTCCTTGGTGCGCGACCCGCCGGGCGCTGAAAATCCGCCGATCTTGCCGCCCGCCGCCAGAATGCGATGGCACGGCACGATGATGGGCACGGGATTCTGGCCGAGCGCCTGTCCGGTCTGCTGGGCCATGCCGGGATGTCCGGCGGCAGCGGCCAGCCCGCCATAGGTGGTGGTTTCGCCGAATTGCAGCCTGCGCGCGGCCTCGTAAATGGCCAGCCGGAACGCATCTACGTCTGCCAGATCGACCTCGACGCCAGAGAAATCGACCGTTTCGCCCGCCGTATAGCGCTTCAGCAGCGCGACGGTGGCGGCAATGGCCGGCGGAAGATCGCCCGCCGCCACGAAAGCGCCATGCCGCGACAGTCTGGCTTCGATTGCGCCGCGCTCGCGCTGGGGCGTGCAAAGCCGGGCGATGCCGGCGGTGCGCCAGGCGATGCCCATGAAGCCGAGCGCTGTTTCAAAGATATGATGGGACATGGCCGCATCCTTCAAATTATTTGCATTCTAGCATGATTTTTCGCGCGTACAAAACAGGAACAAATGGGCGTTTCACAGCTTGTTTTCATAGTGGGCATGCGACAAAAGCGACACCCGTTTCCTGCCGGAGGTTGCCCACGGCGATCACCTCATGTAATGGGCGATTGAACAACGGAGCAGGACCGCTTGCAGCAACTGCGGATTTTCATTTTGCCTGCGATGCTTGCCGCCTGTGGCGGCCTTGCGGGCTGCACGACAGATGGCGGCACAGCGAGCCTGGCCGACGCCGCCCCGACAGTTTCGCCCGCCGATCCGGCCCTGCCGGAAATGGTGGCGGCGCTTCCTGAATCGAATCCCACCAGTGACGGTCTCGACCTTGGGCAGCGCAGCCTCGCCGCCGATGTCGAGCAGGGCGCTTCGCTGCCGTCCGCCTATTCCGGCGGGACGGTTTCCAACCCGGCGGCCGCCGCCGCGCTATCCCAGCCTGCGCTGGCGACAGGCGGACAGCCGCCCGTGCTGCTGGCTTCCGCCGATGACGGGCTCGATCCCGGCGGGCTGGCGCTGCGCATGCGGCCTGAGCCGGTGGACGCACCCGTCGGCAAGTTTGGCCCGGACGGCGCGGTCGCCGCGCGCAGCCCCGAACTCGACAGCCTTATCAAGAGCTATTCCGAGCACTACGAAGTGCCGGAATCGCTGGTGCGCCGCGTGGCAAGGCGCGAGAGCCGCTTCAATCCGCAGGCGCGCAACGGCCCGTATTGGGGCCTGATGCAGATCAGCCATGCGACCGCGCGCGGCATGGGCTATCTGGGCGAGGCCAGCGGCCTGCTCGATGCCGAAACCAACCTGAAATATGCCGTCCGCTACCTGCGCGGGGCCTATATGGTGGCCAGGGGGAACGAGGAGGTCGCCGACCAGCTCTACCAGCGCGGCTATTATTTTGACGCCAAGCGCATGGGCCTGCTGGACGAAACCGGGCTCGGCACCGACCGCAAGCGCAGCCGGTTCTGACCGGAGGAAGCGCCGGGAACCAGAGGCGCAAATCGGGGTTTTCCTTGAGGAAGGGAGACCCACGATGCATTCCAAGCTTCTTTCATTTGGAGATCACGGGCGCACCTTTGCGCTGGTCCTGGAACCGGGCGAGGAAGCCTTCGGCGCAATCCGCGCCTTTGCGGTGCGTGAGGACATAGACGGCGCGCAACTGTCCGCCATCGGCGCGTTTTCAAGCGCGGTAGTGGGCTTCTTCGACTTCGCGCGAAAAGACTACGCGCGCATTCCCGTCGATGAGCAATGCGAGGTGCTGTCGGCGCTGGGCGACATCGCCCTTGGCGATGACGAAATGCCCAGCCTGCACCTGCACGTGGTGCTCGGCCTGTCGGACGGCTCCTGCAAGGGCGGGCATCTGCTGGAAGCGCATGTGAACCCCACGCTGGAGGTCATCATCACCGAAAGCCCACGCGTCCTGCGCCGGAGGAAGCGCGAAGGGCTGGGGGTCGCGCTGCTGGATTTGGGGTAGTGTATCCGGATTTGTCCTCTTGGCGCCCAGCCTCGGCTAAAATCGCTTTGCAATCTCCGCAACAGATTTGGGGCTCGCCTTTTCGGTCTGATTCCCACTTCTGAAATATACCTCATCTCCTACACTAGAGACCTCTTTCTGAGGGGGAACTGTTATAATAATTATTCCAAGCCCAAAATATTCATTCATATCAATATTAGAAAGAACATCATTCTTGAGGCCATCCGACAATTTTGAATTTGATATTCTATCTCTAATAGCTTTTAGATACGCTTCGTTTGAAATATTTAGCGCCTTTGCCTCACGATATACACCAACCACATCCCGATTGTTAACAGATACGGGCTTAATATTGTCTATTTCCACAATTTTCTCAGTGTGTCTTTCTTGATCTGATACTCCAATCACGATTTTTCCGGAGGATTGTGGGCCGATGTTTGCAATTCCACAGATCGTATTTATAATTCGATCTATCGCGCGGTTATCGATAGTGCGATCCTTTGAATCTAGGCGCACAATTCCTTGCTTCAATTCATAATTTGGAAGTTCAACCATGGACCTACGTATAATATTGTCAATATCTACAACGCTATGGTCGTTATATATATCATTTATAATTCCATCGGTTTTTGGCTTATAAAATCTTGATATTATAAGTCCTTTTACAGCATCTATATTCTTTCTTCTTTCGTCTGGAGAAGTAGCTTTCCTTCCTGTCTCCAATCTATCAACAATATTTCCTAGAGAAGAAGCCATTCCTTTGTAATCAGCAATCCTGAGCCCATCTTTTATAATTAGCTCATGTATCGCAGTAAATATAACTGCGAAGACACTTGGATAGGCATTTGTCGTGTTTTTAGAAAAAATAATAGAGCGCAATTTTCGCCCAGCAGCGTCCGTAATTTTGGCAATTTCTGCTATACAGAATTTGAACTCATCGGACAATTTTTTGACCCCATATGCGCCTAGCGCAGCCTCAATCCGCGCAGATTCGTCATTTGTTTTATCGTAGATTTGGTCGAGAGCTTCTTTTGAACGATCGATGGGTTCAGCGCTAATTGCAGTTGCTGCGATATCAGCGACGCATTGTTCATCTAAGCTATCTCGTAAGTCAGTTGATCTCAAGACGCCCTGGTTGACCCAAAATACATCTTCCGCTTCAACGGCGTATCCGTGCTTGGACTTTGGAAGATTGATACTGATTGCCGGCATGTCAAAAAGATTTACCAAGTTTTGTGAAACGTCCCCACGAATTTCACATGAGATATCGCGTACAAACTTAGAGAATTCTGTTTCTACGCCAGCTTGACGGCGCTCTTGATCGCTTAGCCGGTGTCCATATGTATTGATTCTATCGAATACATCTGCGATCTCAGAATCAGTAGCGTTTCTCATAATAGATACCGGTAGAACATAATCAAGTATCGTCGATACGTCCTTTGAGTTTATGTAAGTTGCCTTTTCATCAATAACGAATTTATCTGCGTTTAGCTTTGCGGTCGTGAAATCTTCAACGTTAAATTTCTTTCCTTCAGCATCAGGGAATCCATGCTCAATGAATGAAACGATGCTGTGTAGCCGTTGAAGACCATCAATTATCTCGTAGATTCCGGCCGAATCCGCTCTCTCCGCAAGTAATACTGCAGGGATCGGATATTTTCGGATCAGGGAATCAATGAGTTTTTGCTTTTCTTCGAGCGTCCAAACCAATTTTCGTTGATAGCGCCGGTTTACTTGTAGCTTGGAATCCCGATACCAACTGTAAATCGTCTGGACTGACGTCGGTTGAGAAGCTAATTCTGCCATGTCTCTCTCGCGGGGTAACCTATCTATCGGTTAATAGCATTGCCCGCATAACAACTCTAGATAGCACATTGGCTGTATCGTCGTTGTCGTTAAGTGAATCGGCTCTCAGAAATATTCCTGCAACCTCCGCACCTCAAGGCTCCCGGCCTTGAGCGCGGCGATTGCTTCGGCGGCGGCTGCGGCGCCGGCAAGCGTCGTGTAGTACGGCACCTTCTGCATCAGCGTTGCGCGGCGCAGCGACTTGGAGTCCGAGACGGCTTTCTGGCCGTCGGTGGTGTTGAACACCAGATGCACCTGCCGGTTGCGGATCGCGTCCTCGATATGCGGACGGCCTTCCAGCACCTTGTTGATCTTTTCGGCGGCCACGCCGTGTTCCGCGAGGAAGCGCTGCGTGCCGCTCGTCGCCAGCACCTTGAAGCCGAGGTCGGCAAGGCGCTTGATGGCGGGCAATATGCCATTCTTGTCCTCGTCGCGTACGGAGACGAACACCGTGCCCGAGCGGGGCAGGTCGATGCCTGCGCCAAGCTGGCTCTTGGCGAAGGCCAGCGCGAAGTCGGTGTCGAGGCCCATGACCTCGCCCGTCGATTTCATCTCCGGGCCGAGCAGCGTGTCCACGCCGGGGAAGCGCGCGAAGGGGAACACGGCTTCCTTCACCGCTATGTGCTTGAGCGCTGTGGCGTCGACCTTCTTGCCGTAATGGGCGAAGGCCGCGTCGAGCGTTTCGCCCGACATGATGCGCGCGGCGATTTTTGCAATCGGGCGGCCGATCGCCTTGGCGACGAAGGGCACGGTGCGGCTGGCGCGCGGGTTCACTTCCAGCACGTAGATCTGGCCGTCCTTGATGGCGAACTGGACGTTCATCAGGCCGCCGACCTTGAGCGCCAGCGCCATTGCCTTGGCCTGCCGCTCAAGCTCGGCCACGGTTTCGGTGTCGAGCGTGTAGGCCGGCAGCGAGCAGGCGGAATCGCCGGAATGGATGCCCGCTTCCTCAATGTGCTGCATTACGCCCGCGACATAGTTCGACTTGCCGTCCGACAGGCAGTCCACATCGACCTCGATGGCCCCCGACAAATAGGAGTCGAACAGAAGCGGGTTCTTGCCGAGCAGCGTGTTGATCTGGCCGGTCTTGTCGTTCGGGTATTTCTGCTTGATGTCCTCCGGCACAAGGCCCGGCACCGTGTCCAGCAGGTAGGACTGCAACTGGCTCTCGTCGTTGATGATCTGCATGGCGCGCCCGCCAAGCACATAAGAAGGGCGCACGACCAGCGGAAAGCCCAGTTCGCTCGCCACCGTGCGCGCCTGCTCGACGGAATAGGCGATGCCGTTCTTCGGCTGGGTGAGGCCGAGCCTGTTGAGCAGCTTCTGGAAACGGTCGCGGTCTTCCGCGAGGTCGATGGCGTCGGGCGAGGTGCCGAGGATCGGTATGCCCGCCTTTTCCAGCGCGTCGGCAAGCTTGAGCGGGGTCTGCCCGCCAAACTGGACGATGACGCCGTGCAGCGTGCCTTTCGCCTGTTCCACGCGCAGGATTTCCAGCACGTCCTCCGCCGTCAGCGGCTCGAAATAGAGCCGGTCGGAGGTGTCGTAGTCGGTCGACACCGTCTCCGGGTTGCAGTTGACCATGATCGCTTCATAGTCCGCCTCGCGCAGCGCAAAGGCCGCGTGGCAGCAGCAATAGTCGAACTCGATGCCCTGGCCGATGCGGTTCGGCCCGCCGCCCAGGATGACGACCTTTTTGCGGTCGCTCACCTGCGCCTCGTCGTCCAGCGCGCCCGCGAAGGGCACCTCATAGGTCGAGTACATATAGGCGGTGGGGGAGGCGAACTCGGCGGCGCAGGTGTCGATGCGCTTGTAGACCGGATGCACGTCGAGCTTCTGGCGCGCGGCGCGCACCGTGTCGGCGTCGCCTCCGGTCAGCGAACCGAGGCGCGCGTCGGAAAAACCCATCGCCTTCAGCATGCGCAGGTTCGCGGCGTCACGCGGCAGGCCGTGCTCGCGTATGCGTGCTTCCATGGCGATGATGCCCGCGATCTGTTCGAGGAACCACGGGTCGATGCGGCACATCTGGTGCACGTCCTCCAGCGAGGTGCCCATGCGCAGAGCCTGCGCCACCATGCGCAGCCGGTCGGGCGTCGGCGTGCCGAGTGCGGCGCGGATCGCGTTCTTGTCCTCGCCCGATTCAAGGCCGGGAATCTCGATTTCGTCGAGGCCGGTCAGCCCCGTTTCCAGCCCGCGCAGGGCCTTTTGCAGGGATTCCTGGAAGGTGCGCCCGATGGCCATGACCTCGCCGACCGACTTCATGGCGGTGGTCAGCACCGGCTCCGCGCCGGGGAACTTCTCGAAGGCGAAGCGCGGGATCTTCGTCACCACATAGTCGATGGACGGCTCGAAGCTGGCGGGCGTTGCGCCGCCTGTAATGTCGTTTTCCAGTTCGTCCAGCGTGTAGCCGACCGCGAGCTTGGCCGCGATCTTGGCGATGGGGAAGCCGGTCGCCTTGGAGGCCAGCGCCGAGGAGCGCGACACGCGCGGGTTCATCTCGATGACGACGAGGCGTCCGTCGGCGGGGTTGACCGCGAACTGCACGTTCGAGCCGCCGGTTTCGACGCCGATCTCGCGCAGCACCGCAATCGAGGCGTTGCGCATGATCTGGTATTCCTTGTCGGTCAGCGTCAGCGCGGGCGCAACCGTGATGGAATCGCCCGTATGCACGCCCATCGGGTCGATGTTTTCGATGGAGCACACGATGATGCAATTGTCCGCCTTGTCTCGGACGACCTCCATCTCGAATTCCTTCCAGCCGAGCACGCTTTCCTCGATCAGCACTTCCGTGGTGGGCGAGGCGTCCAGCCCCGCCTGCACGATGTCGAAGAACTCGGCGCGGTTGTAGGCGATGCCGCCGCCCGTGCCGCCCAGCGTGAAGGAGGGGCGGATGATCGCCGGCAGGCCGACATGGTCCAGCGCCTGTGCGGCGACGGCCATGGCATGCGCCATGTAGCGCTGCTTGCGGTCCGTCTCGCCAAGGTTCCAGCGGGTTTCGAGCGCATCGAGCGCGGCGTCGAGGTCCGCCGGGTTTTCCGCCTTGAGCTTGGCGCGCCCGGATTCGTGGGTCTTGCGGTCGGCGTCCTTCACCTCCGTCGCGTTGGCCAGCATGGAGCGCGGCGTCTCCAGCCCGATCCTCGCCATCGCCTCGCGGAACAGCGCGCGATCCTCGGCCATGTCGATTGCGGCTGCGTCCGCGCCGATCATCTCGACATTGTAGCGCTCCAGCACGCCCATACGCCGCAGCGACAGCGCCGTGTTCAGCGCGGTCTGGCCGCCCATCGTCGGCAGCAGTGCGTTAGGCCGCTCGCGCGCGATGATCTTGGCGACGACTTCCGGCGTGATCGGCTCGATATAGGTCGCATCGGCCAGTTCCGGGTCGGTCATGATCGTCGCCGGGTTGGAGTTGACCAGGATGACGCGGTAGCCTTCCTCGCGCAGCGCCTTGCAGGCCTGCGTGCCTGAATAGTCGAACTCGCATGCCTGACCGATGACGATCGGTCCCGCGCCGATGATCAGGATGGACTTGATGTCGGTGCGTTTTGGCATGCGGTCATCCGTGTGTGCGGCTTGCGCGAAACGGCGGCGCGGGATGAGGCCGGCCGGCGCGCAGGCAATATTCTATTATCAGGCTAGGCGCGCCTTATAGGGGAGGAGTCGCGGCGTGGGAAGGCCGCAAATGCGCTTTTCCGTGAATGGTTTGTCGCGCTATTGGGCCGGTTCCTGCGCCTCGCCTTCCGCGGGGTCCGGCTCCTCGATTCCGGCGGTGGCCGGATCGAGCAGATAGCGCGCGGGCGCCCAACCCATCAGCTTCGGATCGTCAACATATTGCACCTTGCACCAGTTCGTGCCCTGCACATCCGAACAGCCCAGGTTTTTCAGCATCGCACCGTTTTCGAACCGGGCGATGATCAGCCCGCCCGCCGAGGCCGTGGCGCGCATGTTCAAAAGGTCGCTCGGCGCCACGCCGCCCACCTCGAACACCGGGATTTCAGTCATGTTGCCGGCATCCTGCGCGCCGGCGGCGACGGGCAGGAGGGCGGGGATCAGAAAGGGCAGGGCGCGAAGATGTGTCATGGTGAATCGAACAACTCAGGATTGCACGCATGATGGAGGCAGTTCCAGACCGTTTTTTGGTGGAGGGTGAGATAGTGCCGCTTGTTCGGTTTCCGAGGGTCGGATCCCGCCCCTCATCCGCCTGCCGGCACCTTCTCCCACAAGGGGAGAAGGAAGACGGCAACCACGTCTCGCACTTTCTGCGACGTCGGTGACTGAGGCCGGCGTTACTGACATTCCCTTCTCCCCCTGTGGGAGAAGGTGCCGGCAGGCGGATGAGGGGTGGCGCGAGCGCGGTTATTGAAAGAAGAAATCGAACAGCAGCTTGACGTTGAGCAGCGCGATCACGATTGCGATGGCCATCGCGGCGGCGGTGAGCCAGCGTGGCGCGACGAGCGCGCCCATCTTGGCCTTTGAGGCTGTGAAGAAAACCAGCGGGAACACGGCAAAGGACAGTTGGAGCGACAGCACCACCTGCGTCAGGATCAGCAGGTGGGCGGTGCCCTGATCGCCGTACCAGATGGTGACGCCAGCCGCCGGCACGATGGCGATGGCACGCGTGATGAGGCGTCGCATCCATGGCCGCAGCCGGATGTTGAGGAAACCTTCCATCACGATCTGGCCGGCAAGCGTGGCCGTCACCGTCGAGTTCAGGCCGCAGCACAAAAGCGCGATGCCGAACAGGGCGGGTGCGATGGCCGCGCCGAGCAGCGGCGACAGCAGCGCATGCGCTTCGCCAAGCTCCACGATCTCCGTGTTGCCGGTGTTGTGAAACGCGGCGGCGGCGAGAATCAGGATCGAGGAATTCACCAGCAGCGCGAACATCAGCGCGACCGTTGAATCGATGGTGGCGAATTTCAGCGCCTCGCGCTTTTCCTCGACCGATTTACCGTAGGCGCGGGTCTGCACGATGCCCGAATGCAGGTAGAGGTTGTGCGGCATGACGGTCGCGCCCAGAATGCCGAGCGCAAGGTAGAGCATCTGCGGGTTGGTGACGATTTCCGTGGTGGGCGCGAAGCCCCGCACCACGTCACCCCAGTTCGGATCGGCCAGCGCGATCTGCACCGCAAAGCACACGGCGATGACGCCAAGCAGCGTGATGATGAACGCCTCGACGAAGCGGAATCCGAGTTTTTGCAGGTATAGGATCAGGAACACGTCCAGCGCCGTGACGATGACGCCGATTTCCAGCGGCAGGCCGAACAGGAGATTCAGGCCGATGGCGGTGCCGATGACTTCGGCGATGTCGGTCGCGACAATGGCGATTTCCGCCAGTGCCCAAAGGGCGATGGCGACCGGGGCCGGATAGGCGTCGCGGCAGGCCTGCGCCAGGTCGCGGCCCGAACCGATGGCCAGCCGGGCGCACAGCGCCTGCAGGATGATCGCCATGATGTTCGACACCAGCGCCACGACCAGCAGCGTGTAGCCGAACTGCGCGCCGCCCGCGATTGAGGTCGCCCAGTTGCCGGGGTCCATGTAGCCGACGGCGACCAGATAGCCCGGCCCGACGAAGGCAAGCGCGCGCTTCCAGCCGGGTCCGCCCCGGGAGACGGGAACGGTGCCGTGAACGTCGGACAGGGACGCCTCGCCGCGCGGCTTTATCCAGCCGCGGATGTCATTGGAGTCGGTGTTGACGGAAGCATCCATGGAGCGCACTGAAATTTTCGCAATTGCAAATCATTCTCAACAATAGCCATTTGCAAACGATTTGCAAGAGGGGTGGAACGCAGTTGGCTGGAATCCGTTTACGGCCTGCCGCCGTGCGGGCGGTGCAGTTGGAGGAACACCATGAAAACCGCGACCAAAGCACAGAGTGCGGCAGGCAAATCGGCAGCCGCAGGGTTGAAACGCAGTGCGAAGAAAGAAGAACGCAAGGTGGAGGGCGAAACCGGCAGGCCGCTCAAGAAGGGTGAAAAGCGCTTCGAGGAGCGCTCGAAAAGTTCGGACGGCAAGAGCGCCGGAACCAAGCAGCGATAGTCTTCAAGATGTAGAAAAAATGTGACTTCAACCGGCGATTGCGTTAACGCTTGGGTTGAAGGGCTGGAGCGGCCTGGCCGCCGGGAATGAGGGAAAGTGCATGCGCTGGAGAGGCCGTCGCCAGAGCGACAATGTGGAAGACATCAGAGGACAGGGCGGCGGCTTCGGCATGCCGGGCGGCGGCGGACGCATCCGCATCCCGATCGGCGGCGGTGCAGGCGGTGGCGGCCTGTCCGGCATCATCATCCTCGTCGTGCTGTTCTTCGCGCTGCGCGCCTGCGGCATAGACCCGCTTCAGGTCTTGACAGGCGATGGCGGCGGGTTTGGGCCGGACGCGCAGATGACCGAGGTAGACGAAGGCGGCCAGCCTGCCGCCACGGATGAAATGAAGCAGTTCGTCTCGACCGTGCTGGCGGAAACGGAAGACACCTGGTCGGGTATCTTCAAGGCCGAGGGAGAGACCTACACTGACCCGAAGCTCGTGCTGTTCAGCGGGCAGGTGCGCTCGGCCTGCGGCTTTGCCTCTGCCGCGTCTGGGCCGTTCTACTGCCCGAACGATCAGAAGGTCTATCTCGACACGGCCTTCTTCAAGCAACTCTCGCAGCAGTTCGGGGCATCGGGCGATTTCGCCCAGGCCTACGTCATCGCGCATGAGGTGGGACACCACGTCCAGAACCTCATCGGCGTGCTGCCCAAGTTCAACCAGATGCGCCAGCAAATGAGCGAGGCGGAGGCGAACGCGATGTCCGTACGCGTCGAATTGCAGGCGGATTGCTTCGCCGGTGTCTGGGGGCACTACACCGCGCAGAAGGGTATCCTCGACAAGGGCGATCCCGAAGAAGCGCTCAACGCCGCCCAGCAGATCGGCGACGATACGTTGCAGAAGCGCATGCAGGGCTATGTCGTGCCGGAGAGCTTCAACCACGGTACCTCGCAGCAACGCCAGACATGGTTCGCGCGCGGCTTCAACAGCGGCAAGCTGTCCGACTGCGATACGTTCAACAATCCGGTTTAGACGCTGGTTCTCACCCCAATTTTGACAAGGAAGGGGCGCCGGTGAATATCGTCCTTCTCCCCCTGTGGGAGAAGGTGCCGGCAGGTGGATGAGGGGTCGCGCGAACGCCGATCAGCGTTCGGCGAGTGCCGCTTCGCCGCGGCGTTCGCGGATGAGATTGACGAAGCGGCGGAAGAGATAGTGTGAATCCTGCGGGCCGGGGGAGGCTTCCGGGTGATGCTGCACGGAAAACACCGGCTTGCCGGTGACCGACAATCCGCAATTCGACCCGTCGAACAGCGAAATGTGAGTCTCTTCAACGCCTTCGGGCAGGGACTTCGAATCCACCGCGAAGCCGTGATTCATGGACACGATCTCCACCTTGCCGGTGGTGTGGTCCTTGACGGGGTGGTTTGCCCCGTGATGGCCCTGATGCATTTTCTCGGTCTTGCCGCCGAGCGCCAGCGCCAGCATCTGGTGCCCGAGACAGATGCCGAAGATGGGCAGATCCGTCTTGAGCAGATCCTGGATGACCGGCACGGCATATTCGCCCGTCGCGGCGGGGTCGCCGGGACCGTTCGACAGGAACACGCCATCGGGCTGCATGGCGAGAATGTCGTCGGCGGACGTGTTCGCCGAAACGACCGTGACCTTCGCCCCGAGACCGGAGAGCAGGCGCAGGATGTTGCGCTTCACGCCGTAGTCCACCGCCACGACATGCATGGTGGGCGCATCCTGCTCGCCATAGCCCTTGTTCCATTCCCACGGCGTCTGGTTCCAGCCTAACGACTGGCCGGAGGTGACTTCTTTGGCAAGGTCGAGCCCGACGAGCCCCGACCACGCGGCGGCCCGCCGGCGCAAATCCGCGACGTCGAACACGCCGTCGGGCGAATAGGCGATCGCCGCGTTGGGCGCGCCGTTGCGCCGGATTGCGGCGGTCAGCGCGCGGGTGTCGATGCCGCTGATGGCGATGATGCCGCGCTTCTTCAACCATTGGTCGAAATGCGCATGGGAGCGGTAGTTCGAGGGATCGGTGATCGACGCCTTGAACACCGCGCCCACCGCACCGGCGCGGGCAGCGGGGTTGAGGTCTTCGATGTCTTCATCGTTCGCGCCGACATTTCCGATGTGCGGAAAGGTGAAGGTGACGATCTGGCCCGCATAGGAAGGGTCCGTCAGTATTTCCTGATAGCCGGTCAGGGCGGTGTTGAAGCAGACTTCCGCGACGGTGCTGCCCGTGGCGCCGAGGCCGCGCCCCTCGATCACGGTGCCGTCCGCAAGGACCAGAAGCGCTGTCGGCTTGTCGATTGTCCAGGGCGCAGTCGCCATCGTCGTCATTCCCGTTCGGGCGCGGGCCGTCACTTGCAAGAGAGGGCCGGAAGCGCCATATCACGCAGCGAAACGCGCGCGGTGCCAATTTGGCCCGCCGCAAGACGCTGCTCATATCCCGTAAGCTGCGGAAAATAGGTCAATGGCGGGTGCCGGTCAATGCCGGACCTGTCGTTTCCCGGATTATTTTCATCAATGAAAACAACTGCTTGTGAAAGCGTTGCGGATTGCGTTGGATGGGTCGGGCAGCTATGGTTGGAAAAAGTTGACAGGAGTAATGACCATGCGCGACCAGATCGCAGAAGCGCTCAAGGCCGCCCTCAAGACGCAGGACAAGCGGCGGATCGGCACGTTGCGCCTTATCCAGGCGGCAATTCAGGATCGTGACATCGCGCATCGCGGCACGGGCAAGGACCCGGTGAGCGATGAGGAAATCCTGCAGATCCTGAGCAAGATGGTGAAGCAGCGCGAGGAGTCGGCGAAAGCCTTCGAGCAGGGCGGCCGCGCGGAGCTTGCCGCGCAGGAGCGCGACGAAATCGAGATCATCAAGGACTTCCTGCCACGGCAGCTTGGAGAAGACGCCGTGCACCAGGCCTGCCGTGAGGTGATCAGCGAGATCGGCGCGGACGGCCTGCGCGACATGGGCAAGTGCATGGCGGTCCTGAAGGAGAAGTATCCGGGCCAGATGGATTTCGGCAAGGCCAGCGGCCTTGTGAAAGACATGCTGAAATAGGCAGGTCACGGCTCGCGCGCGGAGGCGCGCGGGCCGGGCCGAAATTGAATTTCGGAGGCCGCCGGTATATATGATGGGCGCTATGGCCGAGGTTCGAACCGACATCATTCCCGCCGCGTTTCCCGAGTTGCGAAAGCTCGTGTGGAATCGCGATCCGGCGCAGCCGCTCGCGGCTGAAGAGGCGTTTGCGCTGTATGATCGCAACTGGCGTTTTGTCGATCAGCAAGCGCTCACGGAGCGCGAGACGATTCTCATCAAGGACCTGGGTCATCAATTCGGGCATGGCTTCGGATTGATCTGATCGGATTTCCGTTCCTTTTCGAATATGCTCTTGTCGCGATGAACAAGCTGGCAAAATCGGGACAAGTCGATGCCGTTTCGCAGAGCTGAGCATCAGATCATCGCGGACCTGCTTCAGGGAATGAACGGGCCGTTTCTCGATGAAGGCAAGTGCTTCTTCGGAGGCGGCACGGCAATCGTGCTGCTGTTCGGCGAATACCGACGTTCGCTCGATGTCGATTTCCTTTGTTCGAGTACGGAAGGTTTTCGCACCGTCCGCGACGCCGTGACCGGACACAGGGCACGCGCGCTCTTTCCGGCACAGGCGCAGTTCGCGCGCGAGCCGAGACTGGACCAGTATGGCATTCGGCTTTTCGTTATCTACCGCGACCTGTCGATCAAGTTCGAGATCGTCAAGGAAGCGCGGATTTCGCTGGAAGGGCGGTTCGACCCGTCATTGGGCGTGCCGGTGCTGAGCTTGCAGGACATGTTTGCCGAAAAACTACTGGCGAATGCCGACCGCTGCCAGGACCGCAGCGTGGGCTATCGGGACGCGCTCGACCTTGGAAGGCTGGTCGAGGCGCACGGCGAAATACCGTCCGAATCCCTTGAAAAGGCGACCCGTGCCTATGGCGCGGACATAGAACGCAAATTGCATTGGGTATTGCACAGGCTGAAGGATGAATCCGAGCTTCGGGATGCGGCGGCGAAGCTCGATATGAATGCCGGGGATGCAGTCCGGGCGATTCAGCATTTGCGCATCGCCTGTGGTCGCATCTGGCCATCCGTGTTCTAGGCGAGGCGGTTCAACCCGCTTTCAGGCGCGAGCCGCCCAGCATGCCAAGCTCTTCCAGCACAGGATAGGCCATCGAGGCCAGCAGCGAATTGATCTGCTTGAGGTCGCGGATCGTGTCGAGATGGATGGTGCTAGTCTCGACGCTCTTCGACGTGCCTTCGCGCAGCCGGTTGAAATGGCTGGCGTTGGCCTGCTTCTCAAGGTCGCGCAGCCGGTCCTTCTCAAGCACGAGCTGGCGCGCGGATTCCGCATCGCGCGACACGAGGATGTTGAAGGCAAGTCGCGCATTGGCGAGCACGGCGGCGTAGAAATCGCGCAATTCCTTCCAGCCCTGCTCGGTGAATTCCAGTCTGTGCTCGGCCTTCTTGCGCACATGCACCAGCATGTTGCGCACGATGATGTCGCCGACCTGCTCAAGCTTGACGCAGGCGCCGAGCAGTTCCTCGCAGCGCAGCGTCTCGTCCTGGGAAAGGTCGCGGGTGGTGAGCTTGGCGAGATAGAGCTTGATCGCCTGATGCTTGCGGTCCACGCGGTCGTCCAGCGCAGCCAGCGACTTCATCTTCTCCTCGTCAGGGTGTTCGTAAAGCTCGAAAATCCGCTGCAACATGATCTCGACCAGTTCGCACAGCCGCACGACCTCGCGCGTGGCGTTTCCGAGCGCCTGCATGGGCGAATCGAGCGCACCCTCGTTCAGCACATTGAGTTCGATCACGGCGGGGTCGTCGGCTTCCGGCTTGACTCCCGCGGTGGCGATGCGCTCCGCGATGCGATAGACCCCCGCCGCCACGATCATGCCCACGGTTGCGAGCGCGACATTGAACGCGATGTGCCAGTTGAGCATCGCGGCTGTCGGCGTTGCGCCCAGCCGTTCGAATGGCGGGGCGAAAAGGATAATGGCGATGAGTGCGATGATCGCGCCCGCGCC
Organism: Rhizobiaceae bacterium; assembly: GCA_023953835.1. Lineage (NCBI taxonomy): Bacteria > Pseudomonadati > Pseudomonadota > Alphaproteobacteria > Hyphomicrobiales > Rhizobiaceae > Rhizobiaceae bacterium. Next base: position 2,620,920 of record JAMLJB010000001.1, read on the forward strand.
GCGCATGATCAGATTGCCAATCGGCACGATGCGCGAGCGGGGCGGCGAGGCGCGCGACAGCATCACGGCGATGACCGCGCCGCCGATATTGGCCCCCAGCACCAGCACCACGCCAAGGTCGAGTGGAATGAGCTGGCGTTGTGCGAGCGCGGCGAACAGCAGGATCGCGGCCACGCTGGAGTGGAACAGCCATGTCATGATGGCCGCGACGATGAAGGCGGTGATCGGGTCGCCGGCCAGATATTGCACGATGATCGGAAGGAGCGCGCTGTCGCGCAGCGGCTCGGACGCCTCGCCGATGAGGCGCAGCGACAGGATCAGCAGGCCGATGCCGATCAGGATGCGCCCGATCTGGAGAAGGTCGCGCCGTTCGGTGGTCATGAACAGGACGGTTCCCGTCACGAGACAGAGCGGCGACAGGAAGCTGAGATTGAAACTCAGCAGCTTGGCGATCAGGGCCGAGCCGATATCCGCGCCGAGCGCGGCAAGCAGGCCCGACGTGCCGCCGACAATTCCGGAGCCGACGAACGCTCCGACGATCAGCGCGACGGCGGTGGCGCTTTGCAGGCAGATGGCGAGCAGGCCGCCGGCGCCCACGGCCAGAAGCGGGTTCTTGAGAATGCCGCGCAGGCGATGGCGCAGCAGGTCCCCATAGGCGCGCTCGACGCCCGTGCGCACCATCCGCGTGGCGAAAAGCAACAGCGCAACAGCCCCCGCCAGATGAATGAGCACAACGGAACCGCTCAAGCTTTCCTCCTGTCGGCGGACAGGGAGCCCGGCGATTGTGTCGGAATTGTCTCTCTATTTGCTCGGTAAAGAATCATGATCCGCCAATTGATAGCATATTAGCCGGATAATCTTCCAATCCGGTTAAAGATGCAAAGGCTGGAGCAAAAAGGCGTAGAGGCCAAGCCGTCGATCGACTTTATCTGCGCAAGCTAACATTGCGAAATCATTACATAAATGTAATTCTCCGTTCAGTTTCGGTTCATTCGGGGGCGGCTAGCTTTCTCGTGTCAACAACGAGGAAACCTCTCCATGAAACGCTTCGTTCTCTCTGCTTTGGCCGCAACCATGCTCGCCCTTCCGGCGGTGTCAGCGCAGGCTGCTCCCGTCAATTCGCAGCCGATTGTGGTTGCGGATATGAAACACGGCCCCGTCGTCAAGAGAAAGGTGGAACGCGAAGTGGTTCGCAAGGACCGATTTGGCCGCGAGATCGTGGTCAAGCGCACCACCACCACGACGCGCTGGGTGCGCGGTCACCGGGTGCCGTACTGGCAGCGGCAGAATGTGGTGCGCGACTATCGCTACCACGGGCTGCGTCGTCCGGGACCGGGCCAGCAGTGGGTGAAGGTCAACAATGACTATCTGCTGATCGCCGCCGCTTCCGGTGTCATCGCAGGCGTCATCGCTGCGAATTGAGTGGCGCCCGTACCCCTCATCCGCCTGCCGGCACCTTCTCCCACAAGGGGAGAAGGACGGAATTCCCGGCGTCGCGTTCGTTCTGCAGCGTCGGATGGTTGAAGCCAGCGTGAATGACAGTTCCTTCTCCCCTTGTGGGAGAAGGTGCCGGCAGGCGGATGAGGGGTTTGGTTTACCCGATTCCTGTCGATTGCGTTGCTTCCGACGTGGCGCGACGGTGGCCGAGGGTCTAAGTATGGGCCATGCGCTTTTCGCCTGCCTTCCTCGATGAGATTCGCGACCGGGTGCCGATTTCGTCGGTCATCGGGTCGCGCGTCACGTGGGACCGGCGCAAGACGAACGCCTCGCGCGGCGACTGGTGGGCGTGCTGCCCCTTCCATGGCGAAAAGTCGCCGAGCTTCCACTGCGAGGACAAGAAGGGCCGCTACCACTGCTTCGGCTGCGGCGTGACCGGCGACCATTTCAAATTCCTGACCGAACTGGACGGCATGAGCTTTCCCGAAGCCGTCGAGAAGATCGCCGACATGGCGGGCGTGCCCATGCCGGTGCGCGATGCTCAGGAAGAGCGCCGCGAACGGGAGCGTGCGAGCCTGCACGATGTCATGGAACTCGCGACCGGCTTTTTCGAGGAGCGGCTGCAATCGGCGGACGGCGCGCGCGCCCGCGCCTATCTGCGCGAACGCGGGCTGACTCCCGCCACGCAAAAGGCGTTCCGGCTGGGATTTGCGCCCGACAGCCGCAATGCGCTCAAGGAATATCTGGCCTCGAAGGGCGTTGGCAAGGATCAGGTCGAGGCGTGCGGGCTGGTGCGCCATGGCGAGGACATTCCCGTTTCCTACGACTATTTCCGCGACCGCATCATGTTTCCGATCCCGGATTCGCGGGGCCGCATCATTGCGTTCGGCGGGCGGGCCATGGCGGCGGATGCGCTGGCCAAATATATGAACTCGCCGGAGACCGAACTCTTCCACAAGGGCAATGTGCTCTACAATTATGTGCGGGCGCGAAAATCGCTTCAAAAGGGCGGCTCGGTTATTCAGGTCGAGGGCTATATGGACGTGATCGCGCTGGCGCAGGCGGGCTTTGAGAACGCCGTCGCGCCGCTCGGGACGGCGCTGACCGAGAACCAGCTTGAGCTTTTGTGGCGCATGTCGCCGGAGCCGGTGCTGTGCTTCGACGGCGACAAGGCCGGGCTGAAGGCGGCGTGGCGCGCCGCCGATCTGGCCTTGCCCGCCATCCAGCCGGGGCGGTCCGTGCGCTTCGCCCTCATGCCGGAGGGGCAGGACCCCGACGATCTCGTCAGGGCCGAGGGCGCGGACGGATTCCGCAAGGTGCTGGAAGAGGCGCGACCGCTGGCGGACCTGTTGTGGATGCGCGAGACCGCAGGCGGGGTTTTCGACACGCCGGAGCGCCGGGCGGAGCTTGAAAAGACGCTGCGGGAACTGACCGGACGGATTCGCGACGAGAGCGTGCGCTTCCACTACCAGCAGGAAATGCGTGATCGTGTGCAGGCGTTTTTCGGTTCGCGGCGGGATGACCGGCGCGGCGGTCAGCAGGGCAACCGGCGCGGCGCGGGAGGCTGGCAGGGCCGGGGCGGCTTTACGCAGGCGGGCCGCACGGCAGTCAGTGAAAGCCTTGCGCGGACTGCAATGGTGAAACGTTCCGGAGGCGTGATGCCGTTGCGAGAGGCCGTCATGGTTGTCACGCTCGTCAACCATCCGCTGCTGGCCGAGGAGTTTTTCGACGAGGTTGGCGCGCTCGACCTGTCGCACAAGGAATTGCGCCAGCTTCTGCTGGTGCTGATTGATGTTCTCGCGCATCAGGCGGCGCATGACCGAAGCACCGTTCTGGCCGCCGTCGAGGCGGCCGGGCTGGTGCCGTCGTGGGAGCGCGCGCTGGAGCATGTTCGCCGTGCGGGACACTGGCCTGCACTGGAGACGGCGGCACTTGACGATGCGCGCGAGGCTTTCATGCAGGCGCTGCAATTGCACCGGGGCGCGCGGACCCTGCATACAGAGTTGAAGGCGGCGGAAGTGGCGCTCGCAAATGAACCGACAGAAGAGAACTACCGCCATCTCGTCGAGGTGCAGGCGCAGTTCCGCAATCTGCAGGCCGCAGAGGCGCTGATTGAAGGGTTTGGGGTGCTGTCGGGCCGGGTCGATCGAGGGTGAGGACAGCGCCAACGACAAAGCGCGATCCCCCCTTTTATTTTAGCATATGATAGAATATGGTCGAGTTGGGTCCGGTTGCTTGGCCGGACCTTGGGATCTAGAAACCCCATCCAGCGCGGTCGATGTCGGCCGTAACGGCATCTCCACGAGCCTTAGGGCCGGGGAGGCCTCGGCGCATGTCCAGAGCTTCGGCTTAAAGGTCGAGGCAGCCGTCGCTGTGCGGCTTTCTAGCTCCCCGGTCACCAGAGGGGCGTGTTTGGGGCAAGGGGAAGCCCCTCGGTGACCATCCAGGCGCGGGGGCACGGATGGACAGCTATCATTTCTGGAAAGACTTTTTTGATGCCTATCGGTCGTCGTCCGACGCCATCAAGGCGCTCTGGATAGTCGTGCCACCCTGCACTTTGATTGCCCTGACTTGGATCGTCGTGAACGCGCCACTGTTTCGCCGCTCCCGTCTTGTCGATATAGCGCGGCCCCTCATCCCGCTGCCGCGACCTTCTCCCCGCTCGCGGGGAGAAGGAGGATGATCGCCAACGCAGACCGTGCCGCGCCGCAATACCCCTCATCCGGCTGCCGCCACCTTCTCCCACAAGGGGAGAAGGGCATGTCATCCGTGCCGGTTTCAATCGCCAGCGTTGCAGAAAGTGTGAGACATTGTTGCCATCGTCCTTCTCCCCTTGTGGGAGAAGGTGCCGGCAGGCGGATGAGGTGGTGGCAACTGCTGACGTCTCCTTCTTCCCGCCAAGACGAGGGTAGGGGTGATCGGCGGCGTCGAGATTGCGGGACAAGGGCATCCCGGAAAGCCCTAACTCACTTCGCGAGCTAGCTCTTCTGCGGTGATTCGCCATTTGATTCGCTTTTTTAACGCGAATCATGTCACAGCGCCTTGACCTTGCGCCAGATTAACGGAATCAGGACGATTCGAGGGATCGCCGGTGGCGGTAATGCGTTGTAATCGGACGGAACGCCGCAATCTCTGGAAGAATCGGGGGACGCTCCCCACATAGTGGACGCTGAAGAGGCAACGCGGGCGATGCGCACCGACCGAAGCCAACCAATTGCCAAGGTGATATATAGATAACGGGCCGGCCCAAGGGCCGACGCAGGATGATTGAAGCATGGCGAATAAAGTGACCAAAGAAAAGGAAGAGGCGGAGACCGAGCGCGAGGGCGCACCGGACGGTCCGCTGCTCGACCTTTCCGATGATGCCGTCAAGAAGATGATAAAGGCCGCCAAGAAGCGCGGCTATGTCACGATGGACGAGCTGAACTCCGTGCTGCCTTCCGAGGAAGTGTCGCCCGACCAGATCGAGGACACGATGGCCATGCTCTCCGACATGGGCATCAATGTCGTCGAGGAGGACGAGGCGGCCGAACAGGAAGAGAGCGACGACGCCGAGGAGGAGGCCACCGAACTCGCCGAGCAGACCGGCACAGCCGTCGCTGCCGTCGCCAAGAAGGAGCCGACCGACCGCACCGACGATCCCGTGCGCATGTACCTGCGCGAAATGGGTTCAGTCGAGCTTCTGTCGCGCGAGGGCGAAATCGCCATCGCCAAGCGCATCGAGGCCGGACGCGAGACGATGATTGCCGGGCTTTGCGAAAGCCCGCTGACCTTTCAGGCCATCATCATCTGGCGCGACGACCTGAACGAAGGCAAGGGCCTGCTGCGTGACATCATCGATCTTGAAGCCACCTATGCGGGGCCGGAAGCCAAGCAGGCTCCGGTGATCGAGCGCGTGGAAGAGGCCGAGAAGCCGAAGGATCAGGCGCGTCCCGTGGGAGCGCGGCGTTCGCGCGAGGACGAGGACGACATCACCAATGTCGGCGGCGAGAGCAATATCGAGGAGGAAGAGGACGAGGAGGACGAGAGCAACCTGTCGCTCGCGGCCATGGAAGCCGAGCTTCGCCCGCAGGTCATGGAAACGCTCGACCTGATTGCCGATACCTACAAGAAGCTGCGCAAGCTGCAGGACCAGCAGGTGGAAAACCGCCTTGCGGCAGCCGGCACGCTGTCGCCCAGTCAGGACCGCCGCGCCAAGGAGCTGAAGGACAAGCTGATCAAGGCGGTGAAATCGCTTTCGCTCAACCAGGCGCGCATCGAGTCACTGGTCGAGCAGCTCTATGACATTTCCAAGCGCCTCAACCAGAACGAAGGCAAGCTTCTGCGGCTGGCCGAGAGCCACGGCGTCAAGCGCGAAGAGTTCGTGAAGGAATATCAGGGCTCGGAGCTCGATCCGAACTGGATGAAGTCGATCTCCAATCTTTCTGGCAAGGGCTGGAAGGAGTTCACCAAGAACGAGAAGGAAACGATCCGGGAAATCCGGGCGGAAATCCAGAACCTCGCGACCGAGACGGCGATTTCCATCGCTGAGTTCCGCAAGATCGTCAATCAGGTGCAGAAGGGCGAGCGCGAGGCGGCGATTGCCAAGAAGGAGATGGTGGAGGCGAACTTGCGTCTCGTCATTTCCATCGCCAAGAAATACACCAATCGCGGCTTGCAGTTCCTGGATCTCATTCAGGAAGGCAATATCGGCCTGATGAAGGCGGTGGACAAGTTCGAGTACCGGCGCGGCTACAAGTTCTCGACCTATGCGACGTGGTGGATCAGGCAGGCGATCACCCGCTCGATTGCGGATCAGGCGCGCACGATCCGCATTCCGGTGCACATGATCGAGACGATCAACAAGATCGTGCGGACGTCGCGCCAGATGCTGCACGAGATTGGCCGCGAGCCGACGCCGGAGGAACTGGCGGAAAAGCTCGCAATGCCGCTCGAAAAGGTGCGCAAGGTGCTCAAGATCGCCAAGGAGCCGATCTCTCTCGAAACGCCGGTCGGCGACGAGGAGGATTCGCATCTCGGCGATTTCATCGAGGACAAGATGGCGATCCTGCCCATCGACGCGGCGATCCAGGCCAATCTGCGCGAAACCACGACGCGGGTACTTGCGTCACTTACGCCGCGCGAGGAACGCGTGCTGCGCATGCGCTTCGGCATCGGCATGAACACCGACCACACGCTGGAGGAAGTCGGGCAGCAGTTCTCGGTCACGCGCGAACGCATTCGCCAGATCGAGGCGAAGGCGCTGCGCAAGCTCAAGCATCCGAGCCGCTCGCGCAAGTTGCGCAGCTTCCTCGACAGTTGATCGGACGGGGCGGCTCAGGGCCGCCCTTGTTCCATCTGATTGAACCATCCGGATGCCGCAACAGAAGATCGCAATCGAGACGACGGGCGCGGGCCTCTATGAGGTTACGGACAGGGTTGCGCGGTTTGTCCGGCAAAATGCCGTCACCGAGGGACTACTGACCGTTTTCGTCAGGCACACCTCATGCTCGCTGCTTATTCAGGAAAATGCCGATCGGGACGTGCGCCGCGATCTGGATGCGTATTTTGCCCGGCTCGTGCCGCCTGCCGACGATCCATCCATGCGCTATCTGGTGCACAGGCTGGAGGGACCGGATGACATGCCGGCGCATATCAAGGCGGCGTTGACTGCGGTGTCACTCTCGATTCCGGTCTCCCAGGGGCAGCTTGTGCTCGGCACCTGGCAAGGCATTTATCTGTTCGAGCATCGTCGCGCGCCGCACCGAAGGGAAATCGTGCTGCATCTGGGCGCATGAAAAAGACGATGCCGGGGAGGGAGGTCACCCCCGGCATCGTCATGGCGCCACCGCTCAGGACCCGGTGGCAGCCGACCTTGACCGGCGTCTCAATACGATTTCCCTTGCGCGCTTGAGTTCGACCAGCCGGCGGCGCTTGCGCTGGAAGGTAAAACGCGCGATCGCCAACCTGCTTTCGAGATCCGAGACGCGCAGGTGCAGCGCGTCCTCTTCCTTTTCCTGTTCACTGATTGCCGCCTCGACATGGCGGACCAGAATCTCGGAACCGGCGCGGCGCGCCAGACGCGCCCGGTTCTCAAGGTCCGAAATCCGTGCCGTGCAGGCCCGCAGGCTTTTTTGCTCGATGCGCAGGTGCAGCTTCAGCCAATCCAGCGTCTGCTTGATCTCGCGGCACTGGGCGCGCGCCTCCGCGAGGTGCCTGTCGATGAGCTCCAGCGTGACTTCGCCGCCGGCCTTGTCCTCGGTTGAAAATTCTTCTCCAGTCATCAGAAACAACGTGCCGTTTGTCATGATCCGCTCCCATGTGCCGGGAAGCCCCGATTGGTTCTTTTGCGTCCGGCGAGAGGATGAACCCCGCAATTCATCCTCTCGCCAGGCCCCGCAGCCCCGCGCCCTTGTTGTCGAAATCTGTTGGTTTTTCCTCGACTGCTGTCCTGACCGGAGCATCGCTCCGGCCAGGATCGGTCAGCGCCCCCGCTCGCCCGAAAAATTCGACAGGCGATTGTGTCGGACTTCGATTGTCGCTGACATCTTACCTCCCGCCATGTCTTGAACTTCGTTCATAGAGACACCATAGCATGTTCTGAACGGTGTTCAAGACTTATTTTGAACAAAGTTCACCTTGTTCCGCATTTTTCTTGCGTCGCATGGGCATGATGGGCCGGTCTCGCCGCGATCGAAATGAATCCGGTTCAAAAACCTTGAACTATGTTCACATTTGTGCCTGAATCATGTTCCAAGGGACGAGTCCGATCGTTTGCCGCGAAAGCGGCTGGAGGAAAGTTTGAATGGCATTGGACAAGGATGAAGTCAGTTCGCGCGTGCTCGACATCGCCGAGGACCTTCTGAACGAAGGCGGTGCGATCAATCTCAAGGCGCGGACGATTGCAGAGAAGGCGGGCATCGCCGTCGGCTCGATCTACAATCTCTACGGTGATCTCGACGGCTTGCATCTGGCCGTGAATTTCCGGCTGCTCGACAGGCTGGCGCGCGCCGGAATGCAGACGATGATGCACATCCAGACATCGAAGGTGACGGATACGAAGCAACGCCTGCTTGCCCTTGCGCGCACCTATCTGGAATATGTCGCGGCGCATCCGCAAAGCTGGGCGGCGCTGCTGGCCTTCAGCCCGACGCGCATCGAGGCATCGCGTCGGGAGGATTATCTGGGTCGGCTGGACGGCTTGTTCGGCATCATCACGCAGGTGCTGCTCGACGACGACAAGCTCGCGCTCGACGAGGAGGAATGCGTGCTGAACGCGCGGATCCTGTGGTCAAGCGTGCACGGCATCGTCACCAGCGGCGCGAGCAGCCGGTCGAATGCGAACCCGGAAGAGGAAACATGGCGGCAGGTCGACCATCTCGTAACGGTCTATCTCGCCGGGCTGGAACGCCATCCGGGACGCTCGACCCATTGACGCGCCGACGCCCGCGCGCCAAGACAGATGCACGCAATTGATCGGGAGGCTTCGATGTCGTTTTTCAGGAAGCTGTTCGGGGGCGGCGGCGAAACTGCCGCAAGCGAACCGGAAGTTGCAGGCGAAGCCGAGCATCGCGGCTTCGTCATCAAGGCGACGCCCTTCAAGCAGGATGGGCAGTACCAGACCTGCGGGATCATTTCGAAAGAGGTTGGCGGCGAGATGAAGGAGCATCGCTTCATCCGCGCGGACCGTTTTGCCGGGCTGGACGACGTGGTTCAACTGACCTTGAGCAAGGGCCGCCAGATCATCGACGAGCAGGGCGAGAGGCTGTTTGGCTGAACGCGGAAGCGCCCCTCACCCCCGCCTTGACGGGGGAGAAGGGAACCGCATCGACGCCCGAGCCAAACAAAGGCGCCGAGGCATTTGTTACGCGGCGGCGGTCGCGAGCGGCTTTTCTGCGGCCTGCTTCACAATGGCGTCGATCTGCTTGCCAGCCTTTTCAAGTGCCGCCTTGACCGCATCCTCGCCCATGCCCATGCCTTCCACACGGATGACCTCGACATCGGTCATGCCGTTGAAGCCGAGCACGCCCTTGAGATAGGGAACGGCGAAATCCATGACGGCCGCCGGGCCTTCCGAGTAGACGCCACCGGAGGCGAGGACGACATAGACCTTCTTGCCCTTGACCAGGCCCTGCGGACCGTCCGGTCCGTAGGCGAAAGTGCGGCCCGAACGCGAGACGTGGTCGATCCACGACTTCAGCGTGGACGAGATCGAGAAATTGATGAGGCCGGTGGCGAGGATGATGTGGTCGGCGGCGAATAGTTCGTCGACCGCCGCATCCGAAACGCCGACGACCTTCGCCTGCGCCGGGGTGCGCGACTCAGCCGGGGTGTAGATGCCGGACGCATAGTCGGGCTCGATGTGCGGCAGCGGCTTCTTGACGAGGTCGCGCACGGTGAGCGTGCTGCCGGGCAGCGCCGCCTGAAGCTTGCCGGCAAATTCGGTCGCCACGCGGGTCGACTGGGAGGAGTCGCCGCGCGGGCTGGAGGTAACGAGAAGGATATTGGACATTGTTTTGGCTCCGTATCTTGCGGCGTCGAAAGACGCCTTCATTCCGAAGCTGAAAATAGGACTGGACACCCATCCAAAAAATCGGGAAAATATCTATCATATACATCCATAAAGTTGATGGGTCATGCAGGCGAACCCGACGCTCGATCAGTTGCAGGTGTTTCTGGCCGTTGCGGAGGAGGGCAGTTTTTCCGCTGCCGCGCGCAGGCTCAACCGCGCGCAATCCGTGGTCAGCTACATGATCGCGAACCTCGAAGCGCAACTGGAGATGCCGCTGTTCGAGCGCGAGGGCACGCGCGAGCCGCGACTGACGCCGGAGGGCAAGGCGATGCTGCCGGATGCGCGGCGCATGATCGGCGTGCTGAACGATATTCGTTCGCGGGCCGAGGGCATGAAGCTCGGGCTTGAGTCGGAACTGGCGATCGCGGTGGACGTATCGCTGCCGTCCCCGGCGCTGGTCGAGGCGCTCAAAGGCTTCGAGCATCAGTTTCCGTCCGTCACGCTCAAGCTCAATGTGGGCGCGCTGGGCGTCGTTTGGGATCAGTTGCTGAACCAGAAATGCGACATCGGCTTCGGCGGCCAATTGATCGGCGCGACCGATGAGTTGATCTCCGTTCGTATCGGCGATGCCAGCATGATTCCGGTCGCCGCACCCCACCATCCGCTGGCTGTCTATAAGGGCAGGGTGCCGCTGGCGGTGGTGCGGGAGAACATCCAGCTTGTGATTTCCGACGCGTCGCGAATGACGGAGGGCAAGGATTTCGGGGTGTTCGCCTATCGAACCTGGCGCATGACCGACCCCTCCACCAAACGCGACCTTATCCTTTCCGGTCTTGGCTGGGGCGGCCTGCCCACATGGATGGTGACCGAGGATATCGAAGCCGGGCGGCTCAAGGCGCTCGACCTGGAGCCTTATCCGGTGCGGCCTTATTCGCTGTTCGCGTTCCACCGCGCCGATTCCATGCCGGGACCGGCGGCAACCTGGCTGATCGAACGATTCAAGGAAGAATTGCCGAAGGTCTGCGCGATCATGAAGCCGCGCAGGGGCATCATCGATGGCCTGAGGGTCGCAGCGGACAATCTGTAACCAAGCGAGGGCGACCATGTGCGGGCCGAGCCCGCACATATGTCGTCAGTTGGCGCTCGCGACAGGGGCGACGAGCGGCGTGATGCGGCGGATCGCAACGCGACGATTCTCGCGTTCCGGTCCCTCGGTGCGCACCTTGAGGAAGCGTTCGCCATAGCCCTGTGTCGAGAGGTTCTCGGGCGGAATGCCGAACACGTTCGTCAATGCGTCCGCCACCGCCTCGGCGCGCCGGTCGGAAAGCGCGAGGTTGGCGATGTCCGAACCCACCGCATCCGTGTGGCCTTCGATAAGGAAGGTCTCCGCCGGGTTCGCTTCAAGCAACCGCTGCATGGCCGTTGCAACGCCTTCGAGCCGCACGATCTCGCTTTCCTGTATGGACGCCTGCCCGAACTCGAAGGTGATCGTGTCGAGGTCGATCCTTCGCGTCTTGTCGCGAATGCGGGCGGAGCGCTTGACCTCATCGACGGAATAGAGCCGCTCGACGCGCTCCACCGGAGGTTCACTCAGGAAGTCGTAATAGTCGTCCGGCGCGCGGGCGCGTTCGGCATCGAAGATGTAGTCATCGACCGGAATGCCGAGTTGCATCGGCGGCAGGTCGTCGCCGGGGTCCCGCCATTCCCGCACGCGGTCAAGGTCGTTGTCCTCGACATAGACCAGAACATATTCCCGGCCATCCGGCATGATGCGCGAGCGCCGGATCACGTCGCCATATCGATTGCGGATGGTTACGACCTGTATGCCGTTCGGGCGCTGGATCACCTCGCGGGTTCGACCGCGCGGAAGGTCCTCGTAGTACACATCCCGGGCGCCACGCCCAAGGCGCTGCCTGTCGTCGCTCTCGACGATGGCCTGCCCGCCGAAATCGAGGATGGTGCGATCGCCCATGCGCCGGACCACCTCGGCGCCTTCAGGTCGTTCGCGGCGCAGCATTTCTGGCGCGGATTGCCTCCGCGTGCCCTTTTCCCGCGTCAGCGGAACGATGCTCTCGGGCCGCACAGCCTCCTGCGCAGCGCGGTCATCGGTTGGCGGCGGCCCGGCTTTCACGACGGGACGCGGCTTTGCGCTGCCTGCCGCATTCTGCCTGTCCTGTCCGCGTGGACGGACGGGGTTTTCGCCCGATTTCTGGCTGTCGAGCACGGGTGCCGTCGCTGCGTCATTGGGAGCCGTAGTTGGCTGTTCGGGCAGTGCCCGTGGCTTGGGTCGCACCACCTGCGGCTGGGGCTGGGGCTGCGCGGTGCTTCTCCTTGGAAGTTCCTTCGGCCTCGGAACAGGTTGCTGCGCAGTGTCGGGGGCTGGTGCCGACTTCTGCGTGGGCCGGACCGGAAGCGGCGATGGTTCGGCCCGATCTACAGGGGCGGGAGCTTCCTGCTCGCGATGCTTGCGTTTGGGCGGAGCCTCCGGCCGCAGTTCCGGCGCCGCGCGCCTTGTGGGCAACTGCTCGGCCTGAGGCTTTTTCGCCCGCGGCGCGGGCGCGCGTTCCGGTTCCGGCAACGCGGCGGGCTTTGGTTTACGTGGAGCCGGCGCTTCCGCCTTGGGCGCTGGAGACTCCTTGGGTTTCCGCTTCGGCGCGGCAGGCAATTGCTGCTTCTCCAGCGGGGATGCCTGCGGCTGCGACTGATCGCTGCGATCCGATCCGCCGTCTTGTCCATGCCTGCGCTTTCTGTCCACGGGCAGGCAATTCTCCCCCTCGCAATCTGCCTGTGCAAGGACGATCGCGGCGCGCGAAGCCTGCGGGACGGCGGGCGCGGGCGCCGCGACCTGTGTTGCATATGCAGAAGTTGAGGCCAGCAGCAGCGCGATTGCGCCGCCCGCGAAATGAGCCTGTGATCTGTTCATAATCGTCTCCGGTCTGGCGTCCCATCGCGAGCCGAACCGCTGGCGGGCCGCAAAGTTCCCTTTGCTGGCGTAAATCGTCAAAACCTTGACGGCAGGCGGAGGTGCTGCCAAACCGCCGCCATGACGATCCCATTCTGGAAGGCGAAGCCGCTTGAGCGCATGACCGCGCAGGAATGGGAGTCGCTTTGCGACGGCTGCGGAAAGTGCTGTCTTTCCAAGCTGGAAGACGAGGATACCGGCGATATCTACTGGACGTCGGTGGGTTGTCGCCTGCTGGATTGCGAGACGTGCCGGTGCAGGGATTATCCGAACCGGCTGAAGGTCGTGGACGATTGCGTCGGCCTGACGCCCGACAAGGTGCGCAGTCTTGGCTGGCTTCCGCAGACATGCGCCTATCGGCTGGTCGCCGAAGGACGGGACCTCTACTGGTGGCACCATCTCGTTTCAGGATCGTTCGACACCGTGCACGAGGCCGGAATCTCCGTGCGCGGACGCGTCACCGCCCTTGAGACCGACCTTGCGGAGCCGGAAGACTATTTCGAACACATGCTCGACGGCGAAATGTGAACGCTGCAACTGCTTGTCAAACATTGCCGGCGTAAAATCGCGACAGACGCCTGTGGCCCAGCGGATGAACGCGGGATGAATGCACGCTTCGGTCACCATTCAGCCGTGCTGTGGGATTAGTGCGCTGCTCAAAGCGAGCATTGGCGGAAAGGAGCCAACAATGTTCAGGACAGCAAAAGCGGTGGTGCTATCGGTCTTGCTTGGCGCAAGCGCGGTTTCCCTTGCCCCTGCGAGCGCGCAGGCAGATAGCCTTTACTTCTCACTTGGATTTGGTGGCCCGCGTGGCGACGTGGTGCTTGACGACGGCTACAGGCCCGCAAGTGACGTACGGCGTCCAAGCTGGGACCGCCCGCCTCCCGGTTGGGACCGGCCCCGCCCCAGTTGGGATCGGCCGCCTCCATATTGGGGTCGTCCCTTGCCGCCGCCGACCTGGAACCGTCCGCCCGACAACTGGGCGGGGCCCGGGTGCACGCCCGGCTATGCAGTGCGGAAGGCGTACAGGATGGGGCTGGATCGTCCATTCGTCGCGCGTGAAAACGGCCGCATGATCGTCGTCGCCGGTGTGGGCGCGCGCGGACGTGAATGGATTTCCTTCGGACGCTATCCCGGTTGCCCCATCCTCAGATAGAGGCAAGCGGATACACCGGACGCGCATGTCGCGCGATTTGATTTGCATTTTACGACCCCGGCCGTGCGGCCGGGGTCGTGTTTTTGCGGGCTATCTCAATTCATAGCTGACGGTGACCTGCACCCGGTAAACGTTTTCGCCTGCCTCGACGGGGGGAGCAGCGGCATCTGCCCGGAATTTGGCCTGCGCCATGGGCATGGGCGGTGCGACGGGATTTGTTTCCGAGATTTCCAGCACATTTCCGAGTGACACGCCTGCCGCTTGGGCAAGCGTCTTTGCCTTGGCGATGGCATCGGCGACCGCCTTCTTGCGGGCCTCCTCCTGCGCCTGCGCCGGGTTTTCGTTCAGGAAGGTGATGTCGCCACCCTGATTGACGCCGAGCGACACGGATTTATCGAGAATTTCGCCGGTCTTTTCGATGTCGCGGATGCGCACCGAAAGGGTGTTGGTGACCTGGTAGGCCGCAAGGACTGCTTCCTGTCCGCCATCCGGCTTTTGGGGATAGTCATAACGCGGATTGATCTGAATCCCTGCGGTCTGGAGGTCCCTGTCGGCGATGCCCGACGATTTCATTGCGGCGACCACTGCTGCCATCGCGTCATTGTTGGCGGTGAGCGCATCGCGTGCGGTCTTTGCCTCGCGCATGACGGCGATTGTGAGAATAGCGATGTCGGGCGCCATGGTGGCTTCGCCTTCGCCCGTCACTGTTATGTGGGGCGGCCTCATGTTACGCCCTTGCGCGTGTGCGGCAAAGGGCAGGGCGAGGGTGGCGGCAAGCGCGATGGCAAGCGCGGCTTTCTTCATTGTTTACTCCGCTCCGAAGGGTATTCATGGCGAACCGCACATAAGGCGAGGATTGTGGGATCAATACGGCATTGCGCAAGCACGCGACGGCTTGTGCACGACACAAAAAGACACTAAGGCACCCGCGTGGGGCCTGTAGCTCAATGGTTAGAGCCGGCGGCTCATAACCGCTTGGTTGGGGGTTCGAGTCCCTCCGGGCCCACCAAAGACTTTGAAATGATTGGGTTTTTCGGCGTTGCGCCCAACATGCGCCCATCCGCGCGCAACGTATAGACACAAAAAAAGACGCCCCGGCCTGAGCCGGCGCGCTTTTTGCATCCCGGCTCGGGGTCGGAAGCTCGATGCCTTTCGCGCTTTGCTCGCATAAAAGGTGTGCCGCTTATTGAATTCCGCGGAATATTGATCTCCTGTGTTCCACGCGACCATTGGGATGAGCGGGTCCGTATGGCGGCTTGGCTGGCGGATTTGCTTTTGGTTAAGCTGCCAGAGCCCGCCGCCCTTTGCTTGTGATGCGATATCAGGCACGAGCGGGATGCTACGAGGCTGTTTCGATCATTATGCGACTTTCCTGGAATCAGGACTGATTGCTCACTCAGCGCACTAAGCGAGGAGCCTCCACATTTGCACGCGACCTGCACCACGCAGTTCCGTTTCCGCGAGGGAGCTGCAGACAAATTTCTGTCGAAACAGTTGGTGTGTTGCGTCCGAAACGCGGATCTCATTCGGCTCGGCGGAAGTCTGGATACGAGCTGCGAGATTTACGGTGTCTCCCCAAAGGTCATATGCAAAGCGCTTTTTTCCAATAACGCCCGCCACGATTGGCCCTGAATGAATTCCGATCCTTAAGCTCAGAGGTTCTCCTCCAAAGTTCTCGCGCTTACCGACTCGCCTAAGTTCCAGAGCAAAATGCGCAAGCGCCTCCGCGTGATCGGGTCGTGCGACAGGCAGGCCAGCGACCACCATTACGCAATCGCCGATTGTCTTGATTTTCTCGCAGCCGTGCCGTTCAGAGAGCAGGTCAGCTCCCTTAAAGAAGCTGTTCAGGATGGCGAGCGTCCCTTCTGCTCCGACGCTTCGGGCTTTTTCCGTGAAGCGCACGATGTCAGCAAAAAGCACACTCACCTCAGCGTGGTTGTCTGCAATTTGCTCTTGAGTTTTCAAGCGCTCAGCGATTGACGCCGGCAAAATGTTGAGGAGCAGCGTCTCGGAACGCTCATACTCACGCGACAATCCTTCCTGGCTCAGCCTCAGCGCCTCGTTTGTCGTCTCTAATTTGTAGTTGAGTTGCCGCTCCCTCTCCTCCAGGAGGGTCATCTCATAGGCCTTCTGCTGAATCCGCTGCTTACTGTCGTGCTCGGCAGTGGCGTCCAGAAAGAGCAGCCACAGGCATCCATCACCAGCAAGAAGAATAAGGTCTGTGACGCGACCGCCGGGCAGTTCCACCATCGGCATATGAAATGGGAGATCGTCACAAGGCAACAAACCTTCCATGATTTCAACTTGCTCGGCAACGAACCCGCCGATACGAAGTGACGAGAGCCCGTAATGCTCAATACGACCGCCCATCGCGGCCAGACGGAGCTCGGAATCTATTTTGATATAGGCGACAGACCGATCGTTGCTGACGAAACCGTACAGCCAGTCCTTAACTTCTTGTGGCGGTTCGTCCATGGATCACTTCGCAACCATCGACGCAAGTTGAAAAAATGCCTCATCAACATGCTGGCCCGAAAGCGCGCTCGTTAGGTAGATTTGCCAGCCAGATTGCCTCATTTGATTTATTTCAGTATCCGCAATCTCCCACTGATCGGTGAGGTCAGACTTGTTGAGAAGTAACACAAACGGCATAGAGCCGAACTCTGCCTCTACCCGCTCGCGCAGCGTAAGAGCTACCTCAAGTGTGGCGGCGCGAGTTCCGTCTACAACAAGGACAAGGCCAGTTGCGCCTCGTACATAACTGACCCGAAACGAGCCAATATCGTCTTCACCAGCCAAATCCCACAGGATTAAATCCACGGTCTTGTCAGGCAGTACAACACTTTTTTTGTCGATCTTGACCCCTACCGTGGTCAAATAAGTCTCTGAAAAGATGCTTTGTACAAACCTGCGAACCAAGCTGGTCTTTCCGACCGCGAACGCGCCCAGCATGCATATCTTCTTTTGCAACATTCGAGCTGTCCGTTTCGCGTTATTCCACGTTTACAATAACCGAAACTCGACGGTTAGCAGGACTACCGGTAAGAACGTTTTCAGCCTCCGCCGGCTCGAAGGTACCCGCCGCACGGACCAGAAGTAGCTCTGCATCGACGCCCCGCTTTTTCAGCAGCGTACGGACAGTCTCCGCTCGCGCCGAGCTGATCGAAAGATTGGCGTTCTCGCGACCCGTCATATCCGAGTGCCCAGTTAACGTGAAGCGCGGCGTCACACCCGCTTTGCGTGCATCCGAAGCAAATTTGTTCAACATGCTCGCCAATATGTCGAGCATCGGCATTTGCTCGGTTCCCGGAACGGCCTTGCCAGAATCGAAATAGATATCGATCGCTTGAATTCTGTTCTTCAAATAAATGAGCTCTTGCGGGGTCAACTCAGACAGTTTTGTGAGGTCCAGGGTGAGTCCGTCGGCGGATAGCTGTTGGGCGGCGAGCATCGCTCGCTTTATCCAGCCGACTGCCGCCCTACCTTCGGCCACGATGCGCTCATCAACAATTGAAAGTTGGACCGTGGCCGGTGGATTGAGCGACGTCACGAGCCGCTTCAAGACGAACTCAGGATCCAGGCTCTGATAGAATTGCCATTGCGAACGGATTGAAGCGGGATCAATCCCCGTTCCGGTCAACAGGGCGCGGGGGTCAATAGAAAGTGGGTCTCTCAGGCCGGAGATCTGGAATTGTCCATCCGCCATCTTTTGTTCGGTAATGACGATTCCCGGCTCGGCCTCAAGTTTTGAAACATAGGAGCGCCAGCGGTCCGCCTCGCGTGAAAGGGGGCTAACATTGCGAACAACGGAAACATCGAATACCGATCCGCCCGCCGAGAGCTGTCGGGCGGCATCCGTTGCCCGTGCTATCCAGGTGTCGGGAGCCTCACCTTTCGCTACGATGCGATCATTATCTATCGAAAGCTGTACCGAATCCGGTGGGGCGAGCTGTGCCGTGAGGCGCTTCAGCACAAACTCAGGTTCGAGACTCTGAAACGGTTGCCATTGCGCATGGACCAAGGCGGGGTCAATTCCCGTCCCCGGCAACAGAGATTGCGGATCTGCGGCAAGCGGGTCTCTCAACCCGGTGATGTGGAACTGTCCACGATCGATTTCTTGTCCTGTTACGACGATACCCGGCTCGGCCTCAAGTCGCGATACATAGGATTGCCAACGCTCCGCCTCGCGTGACTGCGGGCTAACGTCGCGAACCGCAGAAATATCGAATGCCGGTCCCCCCGCGGAAAGCTGCCGCGCCGCCTCTGTCGCCCGCGCTATCCAGGTGTCGGGAGCCTCGCCTTTCGCGACGATGCGATCGTTATCAATCGAAAGCTGCACGGTATCCGGTGGAGTGAGCGATGCCCTGAGGCGCTTCAGCACAAACTCAGGTTCGAGACTCTGAAACGGTTGCCATTGCGCATGGACCAAAGCAGGGTCGAGCCCCGTCCCGGGCAATAGACCTTGCGGATCTGCGGCAAGCGGGTCTCTCAACCCAGTGATATGAAATTCTCCACCGTCGAACTCTTGTCCTGTAACGACGATCCCCGGCTCGACCTCGAGCCGCGACACATAGGATCGCCAACGCTCAGCCGCTTGTGACAACGGGCTAACATCTCGAACCGCAGAAATGTCAAATGCCGGTCCCCCCGCCGAGAGCTGTCGGGCGGCATCCGTTGCCCGTGCTATCCAGGTGTCGGGAGCCTCGCCTTTCGCTACGATGCGATCGTTATCAATCGAAAGCTGCACCGTATCCGGTGGAGTGAGCGATGACCTGAGGCGCTTCAGCACGAACTCAGGTTCGAGACTCTGAAACGGTTGCCATTGCGCATGGACCAGAGCCGGGTCGATCCCGGTGCCCGGCAACAGAGATTGCGGATCTGCGGCAAGCGGGTCTCTCAACCCAGTGATGTGGAATTTTCCACCATCGATCTCTTGTGCCGTAACGACGATCCCCGGCTCGGCCGCGAGTCGCGATACGTACACCTGCAAACGATGCCTTGCTTGCCAGGATATAGCGAACCAGCCGCCCAACACAGCCAAAACAACTGCGACGGCAGCCACCGCCAACCACGGAAATCCCTGGTTCGAATCTTCCTGCTTCAGTTCAACGCAGGTCTGTAACTGCGTTTCAATGCCGGGAAACGACGAACTTTCGCCATCAAACCGCTCCACCACAGCCGGATATTCTCGATGGATGCGAAGCAGTACACCGCGTATAACTTCGTGCAGCTCTTCCGGCGGGTTTCCGCGGATGACGGCGACCAAGGTGGCAAACGGTCCAACTTCTGACCAGAGACGAAGTTCGCCAAAGCGGATTGTATCCAGGCCACTCTGTTCTTTCTCGCGAAATGAATCTTTCACAAAATCCTGAATTGCGCTGAGCATCGACGAGATTAGCTGGGGGTCCTCACTCGTGGCGTTTTCAGCAGTTGCATGCGCAATCAAAAGCCCGGAATTTCGATGAATGAGAAAGGCATGCTCAACGCGATAGACAAGAGTATGCTTGAGCACGACTTCCGCGAAACTTGCACCGGTTCTCCAAGCTTCAAGTCTCCATTTAAGCCCGCGCCAAGTGAATAGATGCCTCAATGATTCATTGAGCGACTGAAAAGTCTGATCGATCTTCTCTCCGATCGACTTGCTGATAGCCGGCAGGAACAGCGGATATAAAATGTCCGTCAGCGTTCGCGGATTCTTCTGGATCGATCTTTGAACGGATTGCTCAACAACCGGAGAAAATGCTTCACTTAGTGGAATTCGAGGTGCTTTGGCTATTGCGCTGGGGAGGACTTCTCCCACCGCGCCTGCGAGTTGCTCTGGTACACCGAGCAACTGCGAAACCCGTGACAGCTCCGAAATCTCGCGACCAACCAACAGTTGCCGCATCGTTTCCATCCGGGGATCGGCGGATGGAATTCCGTCGAAGCTGGCATGATTTAACGGATCGACATTGCGCGCAATTCCAACCAAAAGCCTAGCCAGAGCCTCTCGATCGATCTCGCTTTCGTTAGAAGCTGCTCTTGGAAACAGGCTGATTGGGTCGGCCGTCTTGGTCAACTTCCGATCAACTCGATTTCCAACCACGTTCCATGTTGCTCTTGCTGCCGACAGGCTCCTGATTAAGAGCTTTGGCGACCTCGACAAACAAGCCGGCCAAAAGATTTCGATCGGTCTTCACGTTGCTGAGATCAGAAAACATCTTTTCGATCAGTAGCTGAACGCTCTCAATCTTCTGTTTGATTTCCTCGCGCAGTAACTGGTCGCTCCGATTTATCCTGTCAGCGACGTCGCGGTCCAGTTCGCTCAACTGATCCGATAGAGCGCGGACCTGCTTCTCAAGCGATTGATTTTGTTCGCGCAGATTTCGGTCGATTTCCTTGTCAGCCTCAGCGCGCGCTTCCTTTTCGTTTCGCAACTGTGCCGCGAGTGATTCAACCTGTTTTTTTGAGTTCGACTCGTACACTTCAAGATTGCGTTTGGCCTCGGACTCAACATCCTTGAACCGCTGAAGGAATCGCTCCTCGAGCTTGGAAAAACGGCGATCATAGTCCTGCATTTGATTGCCAAATAGAAGGTCACGGATCTTATCGACACCAACCGGCTCGCCTGGGGCCGCGCCGTCGCGAGCCTGCGACGCGAGAAAACTCAACCCGTTTCCATCCACAATGCCTGCCGCTTCGGGCTTATTTGCCGAAGACGAGGTATTCAAAGCTTCTTTGCCCATTGTTATGTTCCCTCAAGTCTGACAATTGCCACTTACTGTAAACCGAAAAAACCGGTTGATAATGTCAGCAAAATAGTCTAGCCGCAAATGAAATTTTGGCGATTCTAGATTAGATGTGTTAGAATCTTCTTACGGTTCATTGATTTTATAACGAAACTATTAATCTCTAATCATATAATATTCTTTTCTACTCGGAGACTTTATTTCTAAGTATTTCATATTCGTAGAATGCAACCTGTTTATATTATAGAAAAATCGACAGGACCCAAATTCGTTTAGCTTAGCAAATTCCTTTCAGCGCCGGAATGTTCGCGCGAAGGCCGGGTCGCGTTGCTTACAACAATGGATCTAAGCCCAACAATCCGCCGGGCAAAGCTGAAACTATACTGCTTTCATGCGTGCCGTCCCCCAGTCGGTACCGGTAAGCCAATTCAAACGACCGGGGCGACTCCCGCGGGTCCAAAAACTCTGTAGGGCGCGCTGTACGCAGAGCTCGATGAACACGTTCGAATTGCACACCTTGTTTACTCGCGAAGTTAAAGGTACGAACCCGAGGCGATGCTGTCTTGTGTTATGTTTGGCCCAGCCTGCTGCAATAATTGCAGCATTAGAGAGGATACGGTTGGTGCGCTACCTGAACTCCGCTCACTACATTGACGTGGTCGCTAGAACTGGATCGATTCGCGCTGCCGCGGATCTGCTGGCGATAAATTCGTCCGCACTCAATCGGCGAATTTTGGCAATGGAGGCTGAGCTCGGGGTCGCGATTTTCGAACGACTACCGCATGGCGTGCGGTTGTCGAGTGCCGGCGAAATTCTTGTGCACCACATGCGAAACCACTTGTCCGATATGCAGCATGTCAAATCGCAGATCGCCGATCTTGCGGGCGCCCGCAGTGGTCATGTGTCGATTGCCTCCAGCCAAGCGCTGTTGCCATACTATCTGCCGATTCAGATCGCGCTCTACCGAAAGACACATCCGCAGGTCACCTTTAACGTGCATCTCCGCGACCGGGAGGAGGCAGAGCGTTCCCTGGCAGATCACACTGCCGACATTGCCGTTGTCTACGAGCCGTTGCGACTTGCGTCATTCAAGACACTGACGCGGGTTCTTCAGCCCGTTCAAGCTGTCATGCGGCCGGAACACCCTCTGGCATCTCACAAAACAGTGCGCCTGCGCGACTGCCTCGATTATCCAATCGTGCTTCCCACCTCGGCCTACGGAGTGCGCTATTTGCTTGATATGGCGGCTCAATCACTCTCCCTGAAGCTTGAGCCGGTCGTTCAATCGGATAGCTTTGAGTTCCTCCGGAACCACGCGATAGCCGAAGATGTCATCACATTCCATTTTCCAATTGGCCTGACTCATCGAACTATGACCGGACACATCGTTTCCAGACCGCTTGACGAGCGCGACGTTCCGGCAGGCGTGCTCTATGTCGGGCAGCTCAAAGGCCGCAACCTCCCCGTGGCGGCCGCTCATTTTACCGAACAGCTATCTGCCTCTCTGGCCCAGCATTACCAAGTTTTCTAATTACCGCACTTCCATGCCTCGCACGGCAGTGCGTTCATTCGAAACCTCCTGCTGACATCGCGTTTCGCGGATTCCGCGAAACGTGAAACCCTGTTGCGAAAGAAGACCTTCTCGCGGGGCGCTGTAATTGCGCAAAGAGGCAGAAATCTCTTGCGATTCGGGGGCACGAATTTGTAATTGTCTCCGCACCAACGAGCTCACGAAATCGGCTGAAGCTCTTCGAACGGATTCAGCATTTGGTGAATTGGTCTGGCTCTGCGTATGACCGATATGGAGGCGCAAAGTGGACGCTCGATTGCAAGACCCATCTTCAAAAACCTTCGAGCTCAAACCGCCCAAGCACGGACTGCCGATCCGGCATTTAGCGTGGCGAAGACATGACATTATTCCCGTGAAACCCTAGGTCATGGACTCATAAATGCGTTTGAAATGGCGCCTGAAACGGCAAGAAGCTGCGTGGAGAAGCGCGAAGGGCGATGGGGCTCCATCGTTCGAGCGGTTCGACGCGGCAGCTTGCAGCCGTTTCGGCGTCCTTCGGATGTGGCCCATCGGCCCGGCTACTTTGTCGGAAAGACTTGAAAATGCACCACATTTCCTGCGTCTTTCCTCCGCGTATCCGAACCGACGGCCTCACACCATTTCAATCGGATTTATGAGTTCATGACCTAACCCGTTAATCGCAAAGCGCTCCGGGACGTCGTGATGGCTTCTGTTCGATGGGACGAAGTGCACCGATCGAATTTTCTGGAACGCAGCAGGCGTTGCCGCTGCGCCGCGTAGGGTATAGCGATCACAACCCGCGCGAGACTTTCTAAACTCGCATCGGGCACTTGGCTCGCGCATCAGGTTCTAGTCTAGAGCCGGCCACGTGGATGACTGCTTTCGGGACAAGGCAAGCCTGCCTGTACGTCCGTCTCGGGGGCGCAAAACGGAAATGTTGGTATTTGCTCACGCGCAGTCATATCGCAAAGGCAAATTTGTTGGGAAGGTTCTCCTGCGACACCAAATCTATTGTCTATTGTGGGAGGGGCCCGAGGATTGTGACATTGTGCCGTCCTGCTGCGGCAACCAGCAGCGCGATTTCCGGAGCGACGGGCGGCGTGTGACTCGGCACGCTTGTCTCGGCGATGAAGTCAGCAAAATCGCTTCCTGTCGTCATCAGCAGGATTTTCGCCGGGCCTTCGCCCTCAATGCGGAACCCGTGCGGAATGCCCCGCGGTCCAAAGGCGAAGTCCCCGGCCTGGAGCAAGCTTTTGCTACCTTCCATGATCACCGACATTTGCCCCTCGATGACGTAGAACGCTTCATCCTCGGAATGATGCACATGCCACGGTGACTCGAAGCCGGCCGGAATGATCTGCTCGATCAGGCTGAATTCACCGCCGGTGAGTTCCCGCCCCGCCTTGATCCAGGTCGGAAGGCCGAGAAACCGGCGTTCCTCGACACGCGATGGCATGTTCGTGGCTGTGGGAGTAATCATGTTCATGGTACGATCCTCGATGGACAATTACCTCGCCATGAGGCAATTTACCGGAATACGAATTCCACGGAATATCATTATCGTCAATATGGAAGATCGAACAAACCGACGCGCCTATCGTATGACAGAGCGCGCAAAGACCCAGGTAGAAACTCGTGAACGCATCATTGCCGCGACGATGCTGCTGCATGACGAACGGGGCGTTGCGGCAACCTCCTTCGTGGATGTCGCCAAGCGCGCCGGCATCGGCGCGGCTACTGTCTATCGGCATTTTCCCACCTTGGGGTCGTTGGTCGCGGCCTGCGGCGCTCACGTCTGGCAGGAGATGGCACCACCGATACCCGAACAGGCACCGACGATATTCGAGGGCCTCGACCGGCTGGAGGATCGTCTTCAACGTCTTGTCGATGAACTGAACGATTTTTACAGGCGTGGAGTGCTCCGGCTCGCAAAGGCGTCTGCCGATCGGCATCGCATTCCGGAACTGGACCGGTTTTTACGAGCTGTAGAGGCAAGCGTTGCTGCCCTTGTCCGCGAAGCGCTGAAGGACGAGTCCATTTCGGACACTCGACTTCAGCTTGTGCTTGCGCTGACGGATTTCCCGGTTTGGAATTCGATGCAGCGAATAGAGTGTGATGATCTAGAGCGACGACGCCTTTTCGCGAGGCTACTCCGAAGCGCCATCATCTCGGCAGAATATCCGGCCCATTTGCCTGCTGCCGGTTTTTCATCCGACGGTCAAGCCGATCGCACTGGTGGCGGACGCGCTGAAGGATGTCACAAGACGTGGTGAGCTCGTGCTTGATACGTTTCTGGGGTCAGGAACAACGCTTCTGGCAGCCGAGCGGAACGGCCGAAGGTTTCCTGGTACCGAGATTGACCCAGCCTATGTCGATGTTGCGGTCGCCCGGTCGGAAGCCATGACCGGCAAGACAGCTCAATGTGTGCGGGGCAAAGCGGCAACCCGAAAGGCAGGCCTCCCAAAGTTGACCTTGCAAACTCGTTCTCCAGCTATGACGTCATCCTGGATCGCTCGGTCCTTGTGAGCACGGACGGCATTGGGCGGGAGCTTTGCGTTGAAGAAGCGCTCCAGCTTCGTACCTACAATGAGGCGCTGCAGGGTAGCCGCACGGCACAGCGCAGGATCCTGAAGATGATTTCGGAACGCGAGAAAGTCCTTGCTGCAAGACCTCGCAGGCGCATGCCAATCGAGGTGGTCAACGAACACGATGATCCAAGGAAATGCTGCACAAGCCGACCTTGTGCTTGAAGCGATCGAACACGGTTGGCGGCAATTAGGCACTGGCAGAGCCGAAGCAATTGCCAAAATCGTTCGGGTGGTGGTGAGACCGCGCAACCCAAACAGTGCAATGTTCAGGCTCGGGATGGCCCGGAGGCTCGACGCATTGCGACCATCGAACAGGACGGTTCTGGAGCCGTGGGTGGTTGAAGTGACTCTTTCGCGGTTTGGATCGCGACGTCTCAGCAAAGTGGAGCAAGACGTCATAGTGAAGGCGACCCGTGCTCCGCACAAGGTAAAGTGGCCCGATTGGTGGGACGTGTTTCCCTGGCAATCCCTTTTTTGTGAAGCCGTCGCGCAGTTACAGGGTAAGATCAGCCTGAAAGGGATGTGACGTGCCCTGATATGGCTTTGAAAGGTCCCTGTTATTCAGATTAACAGGAAAGTGGCTTCTGATGTCGGAAGCAATTGATTTGGCTGGAGAATATCAACTCCGGATGAGCATACTTGGGCAAACGGAGCGCTCTAACAGGCGAAAACGCATGAAATTCCCTGTTATTCTTCTGAGACCGGTTCGCTCGAGACTGCAAACACCACGAGACAGTCTTTCCTCTTGAAGCAAATACGCGCTATCGCGGCGGGCGACGCATTTCGTTCAAATTGACAACGTTTTTCGGATTTTGGCCTGCCGACAGAAGGTTCAAATTTTCCACCATCTGCGCCCAGATTCGGTCGCGAGATTGTTTGGACGCTGCCGCGCTGTGCGGGGTTAGCACTACGTTTTCCAGTGTCCGCAACTGTGATTTTTCGGGCAAAGGCTCGTGAGCAAACGCATCGAGCGCTGCCCGCAGACGTCCGGCTCGCAGTGCCTGGGTAAGCGCTTGCTCATCAACGATTGCGCCACGGGCAATGTTTACGAAAAGCGCCCCCGGCTTCATCATGGCAAGTTCAGCAGCGCCTAGCAGTCCGCGCGTCGATGGGTTCAGGCCCGCAGCAACCACGAGGATGTCGCTGCGTGTAAGCAGCGCCGGCAGTTCAGCGAACGACACTCCGTGCGGCGCTTTGGCGGGAATCGTGCGGGTATTGACGATTACGTCGGCCCCGAACACGACCAGGCGCTTTGCAAGATCTGAACCGATCGAGCCGTAGCCTATGATGCCGACCGTCTTGCCGCCAATCTCTTCACCTTCCCAGACTTTCGTTCCTGACCAGCCGCCTGTGCGCATCGTGTGGACCTGATCCGGGAAATTGCGCAATGCCGCGAGAATTATCAGGAATGTGTGCTCGACGACGGCGTTGTTGGGCGCATCAGGCGTATTGGCGATACGTATGCCGAGCGCTGCAGCCGCAGCCAAGTCGATGCGGTCCGTGCCGACTCCGACCTGCTGCACAAATCGGAGCCGTGGCGTCCTGCTCATGAATTCGGATGTAATCGTGACCCGCCTCGATACCAGCGCCTCCGAATTGGCAAGGGCTGTCACCAGCGCATCGACGTCGTCGTGCGGTGCAAGAACTACGTCGTGGTCCATCCTCGGAATGAATTGCGGGTCGAGGAAATCGTCAGTGGCGATGGTTACGCGCATTAGAGCTATTATCCTTAGCCGACTTGCTCGGTGCGAATAGGACCTGCGTAAGGAGGAGGGGAAGCGGAAGATCTAGAAGTTTGTATATAAATCTCAATAATTAGATATAATTTTCATTGCGCTGTCAACCTGCAACGCTACGTTTAGCCTACGCAATGATGGTGTGGAAACAGCGCGAAGCTCATCCTCGCACGCTCAGCGGGGCCCATCGTCAGGATGAAAGTTCGAGCCATTTCAATCGACTGCCTACCCAATCCTGAAAAGCCGGCGTCACGGTTGACATCTAGATAGATTAGATATAATCTTGCTAGATACTATCATATAGGATTCGATTAGATACATGCCGAATTCAAGCGTGACCCTTACAGAGGCCCGGGCGAACTCGACGAGTGTCGATCCGATAAAGATCCCCTCGGGTCGAGGGTTGAACCTGAAGATCACCGGAATCGAAACGTTCATTGTCGACTGCTATCGAACGAACTGGGTGTTCGTGGAGATTCACACCAACGGAGGGATCGTTGGGATCGGCGAAGGCAGCATCGAATACCGAGAACCGACTGTCTGCCAAGCCATTGACGAATTATCGCGAATTTTGCTGGGCTCCGATCCGTTCGCCATCGAGGGCCTGCATCTATTGATGCAGCGGGAGAGCTACTGGTGGTCCGGCCCAATCTTGTCGACCGCAATAAGCGCGGTCGAGCTGGCCCTATGGGACATCAAGGGCAAGGCGCTCGGTGTACCGGTCTACGAACTTCTCGGCGGCAAAGTGCGCGACCGCATCAATGT
Organism: Rhizobiaceae bacterium; assembly: GCA_023953835.1. Classification (NCBI taxonomy): domain Bacteria; kingdom Pseudomonadati; phylum Pseudomonadota; class Alphaproteobacteria; order Hyphomicrobiales; family Rhizobiaceae; species Rhizobiaceae bacterium. The sequence goes on from JAMLJB010000001.1 coordinate 2,648,314, forward strand.
CTATGCCAACAGTTGGTTTGCCGGCGCAAAATCGATCGAGCAGTTTGCGGAAAAGGCAGCACAAGCCACAGCCCAGGGATTTACGGGTCTGAAGTGGGACCCATTCGGACAAGCTTACCTCACTATGACAACGGCGCAGCTCAACGCATCGATAGCGAACGTCGTGGCGGTGCGCGAAGCGGTCGGTCCCGACGTCGATCTCTATGTCGAGGGTCATGGTCGCTTCAACGTCACCACGGCGATCGAGGTTGGCCGGGCGCTGGAAGGTTTGGGCGTAAAGTGGTTCGAGGAGCCAACCGTCCCGACTCGCGCGGCGCCCATCGCCGAAGTCCGTCGTTCTGTGCGCGTGCCGATCGCGGTTGGTGAGCGCGCCTATTCCCGCTTCGACTGCGCTGACCTGATTAGCGCTGGTGCGGTCGATGTTATCCAACCGGACATCTGCCATGTCTCTGGCCTGCTCGAAATGAAACGCATCGCTGCCATGGCTGACGCCAGCCTCATTCCGGTCGCACCCCACAATGCCAACGGAGCGGTGTGCCACGCCGCAGGCCTGCACTTCGCGGCTGCGTGCAACAATTTCGCGGTTCTTGAAACCTTCGTGATCGATGTGCCCTGGCGGCGTGACATCACGACGGAGGATTGGACATTCGAGGACGGCTGTTTCGTCGTGCCCGACAAGCCAGGGCTCGGCGTTGAATTGCGAAAGGACGCCTTCGCCAACTATCCCTACAAGGTTCACAACCTGCGCCACTTTACAGGCAAGCTGACAGACATCCGTCCGCCAGATTCCTGCCGCTGGTTCTAGAGGATTGGACCGGACCAGAGCGAAGCGGTGCTTTCGAATGAACTCGATGCGCAACAAGGGACGAATCGTCGAAGGCAATTTCCAGTGTGCGAGCAAGCACATCGCCCCATCGATGCGATCGGATCGCATGCCGCATGCACAGGTCTCTGAGTGGAAATAAGAATGGCAAGGGAGGATAGATATGAAAGATACAAAGAAATCTGGCGTTTTGAGACGGTTGATGGTCACCGCCTCAGCCATCATGATGTTGGGTGTTTCCGCTGTTTTCAGCCCGGCAAACGCAGGAAAAGAGGATAACACGCTAACCGTAGCGTGGGACCGCAGCATACCTTCACTCGACTACTACTATATTTCGACACCCGAGATGTTTTCCCTCGGCCGCGAGATTTGGGATTCCCTCATTGAACGCGACCCCGTAACCCATGAATACAAGCCTTCGCTCGCTACATCATGGGCGTGGATTGATGACCTCACCCTTGAGTTGAAACTTCGCGAGGACGTGAAGTTTCACAACGATGAGCCTTTTGACGCCGATGACGTCGTATACACTCTCAACTTGGTTTCCGATCCGAAATCAAAGGTCACGAGTGCGGTATATGTGCGATGGATCAAGAACGCGGAGAAGATTGATAAGTACACTGTCCGCATCCATCTGAAGGAGCCCTTTCCCGCCGCGCTCGAATTCCTGGCCGGCCCCGTGCTCATCTATCCGAACGAATATTACGAGCGCGTTGGTTCCGAGGGCATGAGCCTTCATCCTGTGGGAACAGGGCCATACCAGGTGGCGAACGTCGATCTCGGCAAGGAGATCGTGCTTGAGAGCGGCAACGGACTTGGCCCGCGCGGAAAGGCGAACATCTCGCGGGTCGTTATCCGATTCATTCCCGAAAAGGCCACGCAGATGGCGCTGCTGCTGGCGGGGAAAGTGGATTGGATCCCCAATGTGCCGGTCGACGAAGTCTCGAAATTCGATGGCGTCCCCGGCCTGGCAACCGTAGGCGGAGAAATCATGCGTTTCGTCTACTTCTTCTTCGACGTCACGGGCCGCGCCGGAAAGTCGCCGCTGCAACAGGTCGAAGTGCGACGCGCAATCGCGCATGCCATCAACCGGGAGGAGATAGCTAATGTCCTCTATGGCGGTGGGGCCAAGCCCGCAAAGGCGCCCTGCTTCTGGGAACAGTTTGGATGTTACCAGGATGCTCCTCAGTATGAATATGATCCGGAGAAGGCAAAGAGCCTGCTTGCCGCAGCCGGATATCCGAACGGATTTGACACCAAACTCGACACATACATGCCGACCCAGCTTAGTGACGTGATCGCGGGATATCTCGGGGCAGTTGGTGTTCGGACCAAAGTCGAGACTTTGCAGTTTCAGCCCTGGTACAAGAAACTGACCGACGGCGCTTCGCCGATCAGCATGCAGGGCTGGGCCTCGTTCCGGATAAATGACTCATCCGCCGCCTTGGCGACCATCATCAACTGGTCGGGCATATCCGATTATTACGGCGACGCTGAGTTGAAGGAACAACTGAATATCGGTGATACGAGCACTGACCCGGAAGTACGGAAGGCGGCCTATGAGAAGGCGATCCTGCGTATGATGGATCAGATGTACATCTTGCCGTTGAATTCCATGAGCGTTTACTACGCATACAGGGAAGGACTCGAGTTCAGCACCTACAAAGATGAGGTGCTGCGCTACTATCTTTACAAATGGAACTGATACCGGACGCGGAGGGCAGCGCCGGTCGCAAAGAACCATAAGGCATGGTCATGGAACTCGGGTCGGGATTGCCGTCGGATGAGCGGCTCCCGACCTCAGCCGGAATATGTGACCTTCCGGCGGACGCTTCTCCACTGCTGCCGAGCGACCGCGGACTTCCCGGGATCCTGTGTTTCTTCGGCCCGCTGGCGTGGGAGCAAATGGGAGCGCCATATGACAATGTGAGGGTAGACGCCGAGAGAAGTTGCGTCGGTTCTGCCGTCGCGACGATGGGTACAGCCATGCGGAGCGATCTCGAACAGTAAGCGGCAAGTCATGCTAAGATACATAGTCAAAAAAGCAATCATGGCGGTGTTGGTTGCGGTGACGGTCACGGTCATCGCCTTCCTGTTGTTGCACGTATCAGGCGATCTTGCAGTCGCAATGGCCGGGCAGGGCGCTCCTCCGGAGGAAATCGAAGCGATACGACGCGCATACGGCTTTGATCACCCTATCATCATTCAATATATGGATTGGGTGCTTCGCGCTCTGCAGGGCGACCTCGGCAGTTCGTATTTTTTCCGGGTCCCGGTTACGGAACTGATCGTTTCGCGCCTGCCCATAACCTTCATCCTGGGCGTTTTCGCCCTGGCGTTTGCCCTGTCGTTGGGAATGCTCTTCGGCATCCTTGCGGCACTGTGGCAAAATACCTGGGTCGATCGGCTCTTGATGACGATTTCAGTGATTGGACAGGCGCTGCCCAGTTTCTGGTTTGCGCTTCTGCTGATCATCTTTTTCGGCGTGCAGCTTGGCTGGCTTCCAATATCCGGCACCGATACATGGCAGAACTTCGTTCTTCCGGTAGTTACACTGGGCTTTTACGCACTGCCCGCCTTTATGCGGCTTACTCGCGCCGGAATGATCGAAGTCATGGGCTCCGACTATATCCGGACGGCACGAGCCAAGGGGCTGCGACCGGCGTCGGTAATCTTTAAACACGCATTGCGCAATGCAGTGATTCCCGTAGCTTCCGTGGCCCCGGTCCAATTCGGCTTCATGCTCGGCGGGTCTGTCGTGATCGAAACCGTATTCACCCTTAACGGGCTCGGATATCTCGCATGGGAATCCATCAGCCGGGTCGACTTTCCAGTCGTACAAGCCATCGTGCTGATCCTCGCCCTCATATATGTCGTCCTCACCCTGATCGCAGAGATGATTATTGCATTTCTCGATCCCAGATCGAGAGTGGAGTAACGGTCATGGCTGCTGAACTCGTTGATTCGAAAGCTGAATCTTTGCCACGACAGCGACCCCGCCCGGCGAGAATACGTATCCTTCGAAACTCCGGGGCTGTATTTGGCGCTGTCGTTTTGATTGCCATCGTTCTTGTGGCGATCTTTGCACGAGTTCTCGTAACAGAAGCGCCCGACCATACGGATATTTCGAAGCGATTGGTTCCACCCGTCTGGCATGAAACGGGAACGTGGGAACACCCGCTGGGCACGGACAGATTGGGGCGGGACTATCTATCTCGCCTTGTCTACGGAGCGCAGACATCTCTTCTTATTGGTAGCGTTGCGGTGTTAATGTCGGCAAGCATTGGAATTACGCTTGGCATGCTTGCCGGCTTCTTTGGTGGTCGCCTGGACACCTTTGTCACATTCCTTGTGACGACTCGACTTGCAATGCCGGTTATTCTGGTGGCGCTATCCGTCGTGGCCCTTGTGGGAGGCTCGCTGACGGTTCTCATTCTTGTTCTCGGGCTTCTCTTATGGGATCGTTTCGCCGTTGTTGCTCGCGCGGCGACAAGAGAGGCGCAGTCGCGCGACTACGTCGCGGCTGCCCGCGCGGTGGGGTGCTCGACTCCTTATATCATGATCTTCGAGATTCTGCCCAACATAGCACCGCCCCTTATTGTGGTCGCCACTTTGGAAATGGCTCAGGCCACGCTGCTGGAAGCAGGATTGTCCTTTCTGGGATTGGGGGTACAGCCCCCGCTCTCCTCATGGGGTCTCATGATCAGTGAAGGCAGGGAGTACATGTTTTTCAGCCCCTGGGTGATCTTCATTCCCGGCCTCTCGCTTTTCATACTGGTATTCTGCATCAACCTGGTTGGCGACGGTGTCAGGGATCTGGTTGGTCCGGAGAGCCGCATATGAGCCCGCTTCTCGATGTCGAGCATCTTAGTGTCGAAATTCCGCTGACGCATGGCTTGTTGAGACCTGTGCGAGACGTAAGCTTTTCCGTCGAGCCCGGCGAAACGCTCTGCATCGTCGGCGAATCCGGTTGCGGCAAATCCCTAACTGCGCTTGCGATCATGGGCCTTCTTCCCCGGCGCGCAAGGCGCAGCGCCGCCCGGCTGAAGTTTGAGGAACTCGAACTTGGAGCAATACCCGAACGCGCAATGATGGATATCCGGGGCAATGGGATCGCCATGATATTTCAGGATCCCATGACCTCGCTCAACCCGAGCTTCACCATCGGAAATCAGTTGGAGGAAGTGCTGGTGAGGCATCGTGGCGCCTCCCGTGCCGAGGCCCGTGATCGGGCGCTGTTTCTCCTGGAGAAGGTGGGTATCTCCGCTCCGCATCTGCGTCTGAAACAATACCCGCATCAACTGTCCGGCGGCTTGCGTCAACGCGTGATGATCGCAATGGCACTTATGTGCAATCCGAAGCTGTTGATAGCGGACGAACCGACGACAGCGTTGGATGTCACCATACAGGTACAGATATTGCATCTTCTCAATGATCTTTGCGATGAATTCGGGATGGGGCTTCTGCTCATCACTCACGATCTGGGAATTGTTTCTCGGATCGCGGATCGCGTGGCGGTTATGTATGCGGGGGAGATCGTAGAACTCGGCAAGTCGAGCGAGGTCATGCTCAACCCGATCCATCCCTACACGGAGGCGTTGCTTAAATGCATTCCGGTGCCTGGAAAAGTGGAGAGAGGCCAATATCTCGGATCAATTCCAGGTGTGGTGCCAAGTCTTGCCGAAGAGATTTCGGGATGTGTGTTTCGTGAACGGTGCGCTTACGCCATGCCGCAATGTGCGGAAGATGTGAACTTGTCGGAGCTTTCCGCAGATCATGTCGTTCGTTGCGTTCTTTGGCAAAGCCGAGGCGCCCGGCAGGCGATGGGTGGTCGGCAATGAATATTTCGGCCGCAACGACGTCTCAGCCGCCCATCATGGAAGCTTCACAATTGTACAAGACGTTCCGGACGGCGGGCGGCATGTTCAAGGCACGTCGCATCCTTCATGCGGTGACCGATGTCTCTCTGCAAGTTCGTCGGGGAGAAGTGCTTGGCATTGTCGGAGAATCGGGATGTGGGAAGTCAACTCTTCTCAGAATGCTGATAGGGACGTTGCGCCCCTCGAACGGCCAGATCACAATTGAGGGACGCTCGCTCGATAGCCTGGGACATAGTGCGGTGGCGCGTAAGGTTCAGCCCATTTTCCAGGATCCCTATTCCTCCTTAAATCCACGCAGGACAGTCGGGTCGATTATCGGCCAGCCGCTACATGTGCATCATATCGGCGAGACGGCTGACCGCACCCGCCGTGTTCAGGACCTGATGGATCGGGTGGGATTGCCGGCGCGCTACTATTCCTCTTATCCATCGGAATTGTCGGGAGGACAGCGACAGCGTGTGGCCATTGCACGCGCATTGATCATGAGCCCCAAGATCATCGTATGCGATGAACCGACTTCCGCACTTGATGTTTCGGTGCAGTCGCAGATCCTGAACCTTCTCATGGATATGAAGAGGGATCTCGATCTCACAATAATAATCGTCAGCCACAATCTCGCAGTGATCGAACATTTTGCGACACGCGTAGCCGTAATGTATCTGGGCAAAGTGGTTGAGGAGGCGGAAGCAGAGGAACTGTTCGCCAATCCAAGTCACCCCTATACGCGTGCCCTGCTGGCCTCTATTCTTACTCCGGAACCCGGCTTGGGATTGCCAGAGCTTAACCTTGGCTCGACCTTTCCGAATCCTATGGCCCCCCCCAGCGGATGTTCATTTCATCCGCGCTGTGTTTGTTCGTTTCCCCGATGCAGTACCGAGCCGCCGGTTCTGCGTGATTTGAAACGGGCGAGAGTCGCTTGCCATCTCTATGACACGGCTGACCAGCCCCTTTGATCGGTCCGCACCGGCTATTGCTGCAGGGGGCAAACTGGATTGACATAGCTCGCCGCAGTCTGCCCCGCAGGACTTTTCGCGCCGTCTTATCTGCCCCAGCCAAGCGCGAGCGGGGAGACCTCGCGCGCGAGTTCCAGAAGTCCCTCTCGGGTCGCAGGATGTAGGGGTCGTAGAGGATGACGGACGGTTTCGCTGGCGATCACGCGGCCCTCGAACAAAACGGCCTTTGCCGCGCGCAGGCCGCACTGCCGGTTCTCGAAGTTGATGAGGGGCAGAATACGCGCGTAGTCCTTCGCAGCTTCAATCCGGTCATTATTCCGGTGTTTCTGCACCACCGTGCGGATCAGGTCGGGCAAAAGCGCACTGCACATCGTGCCAACAGCACCGGCGTCAAGGTCCGCCATCAGCGTGATCGACTCCTCTCCGTCGAAGGGACCGACAATCGCATCGTCGCCTACCTCGATAAGTTCGCGCAATTTTGCGGCAGCGCCCGCAACCTCTATCTTGAAATGGTGAACGGCTGGTATGATCGCAGCGAGCCGCGCGAGAAACGCGACGGATAGCCGGACGCCGCTCAAGGGTGCGTCCTGCACCATGATCGGAAGACGGGACGCTTCGGCAACCGCCGCGAAATGTTCGACCATTGCCTCTTCATCAGCCTGTAGCCCCGCACCGTGGTAGGGTGGCATCAGCATCAGCATGAAGGCTCCCGCTGACGCTGCCTGCCTTGCACGTTCGGCGGCGATCGCAGTGGAAAAATGGCTGCATGTCACGATGATCGGAACACGCCCCGCAGCATGGTCAATGCAAAGATCAACAAGCTGGGTACGCTCGTTGTCAGTCAGCAGAAACTGTTCGGAATAGTTCGCAAGTATGCATATTCCATCGACGCCCTGATCGATCATGCAATCTATGACCCGCTTCTGGCCTTCGAGGTCAAGCGCGCCATTTTCCAGGAACGGTGTTGGCGCTACCGGCACTACGCCCGTGAGCTTCCGGGTACGAATGTCGTCCATCGGCAGTTGCTTCCCTTTATGGATGTTTTGCGCATCTTCCGGCTGGCCAGCCGCAATTCGCCAGATGGAGAAACGCCAGTTCCGACCGTTAGCCTGCTTCTAAGCAATCCTCGAGTGAACAGCCCGAACGCAGGTTTCACTTCCTATGCGGCAACAACAGAAAACTGACGTCATCGCCACCGTTTGGCTGCTGCACAAACATTATGCCTGCACCGGAATCTACAGAACTGAAAAGAGGCGATGAAGGTATTCCAAACGTTCATCAGACCGGGGACCCTTCGCAGACGCCGTCTATCGTGGACCTCGGCTCGCGCTGCGAGCTTCGATCATGCAGTGAGTATCCCTGCTTTCTTGCAACGGTTCGGAGGATATCTGCAAACTCCGCTGCAATCGGAGACCATTCGATGCCTCTCCGCTTTATTATGCCGAACGGCTCGCGCGGGTCGGCAAGTGTGATCGGCAGGCGAACGAAATTCCCGCTCGCAGTTGCGACGATGTCGTCGTGCATTGCGGAGAGCATTTTGGCTTGGCTCACCAATTGAAGCGTCGCGAAAACCGAGCCCGTCTCAACAAGATTGCGCGGCGTATCAAGGCCTGACTGAGAGAAATACTCGTCAAGGATTTCACGCTGCGGTGAATCTCTCGACTGCAGCACCCATGGATAATTGAGCAGTTCTGCCGCTTTGATTGCTTTACGACCGGCAAGCGGATGGTCGGCAGACGCGAAGATACCAATAGGATCGATGCCTATGGCCTCGCGGCTGAACAGAACAGGTTGCTTGGTGTTGCTGTAGCGAGCTATCACCAAATCCAGGTCGCCGTGTTCCAGTTCCTCCAGCAATCGGTCGCTCGTGTCGGAAACGATCCTGATTTTCACGAGCGGTCGCAAGGCCTTCAACTCAGCGATCGCGACCGGCAGAAGTTTGGTCACGGTCGACATGATCGCGCCGACAGCCAGCTCACCATACCCTCCGTCTTTGAGATTCTGGAGCGATGCAAAGAACCGACCGCTGTCTGCGAGGGTGGTAGAGGCAAAATCGATGATGAACTTCCCGATATCCGTCGGCACTAGCGCGCGTGACGTACGTTCGAAGATTCGCACGTCGAGTGCCGTCTCGATATTCTGAAGCATCTTGGTCGCGGCAGACTGCGTGACGTTCATGGCCTCGCCGGCTCGATGAAGGTTGCTCGTTGCGGAAATGAGAACAAGGAGGCGCAGATGCTTGAAGTTTATGCGTGTCAGCGCACGCATGAGTTGCTGTTCGGGCGGCCTCTGGAACACATTCATGAATTTCGATCCAGCATTTCGCAAATAGTTGCCTGAACAATCGCTAAAACGTGGATGCAGCTCGGCAACGAGGTGTGACACATACGGAATTCGCGGTTGAAATCACGACGGTCAGTTTGGTTTCTATATAAATTAATGTGATTAGATCGAATTCTGTCTTTTGTGTCAACCTGCGGGCCGGTTCGGTTCCCCTTTTCAATCCAAAATATTTAATATAGAAACCGTTGATTGTATCTAAAATCGAGGCGGCCGCCGAGATTTCGAACGCGTCAAATCGATTGAATCAGCTTGGTTTTCGACTTTCGACCGATGCCCTCATGGGCCGCATCGGTGAGGTCATATGGACGAAAACAGGAGAAAGTGATATGCGTCTAAACTTGGGCGCACACAAAAAGAGATAATATTTTGAAGGTGATAGTCCTGCAGGTGCAGTATAGGTGGGGCAGGCACTGTAGTGATTTTGGCAATCTGAAACTGCTTCTCAGAAATGCGGCTGGCCGGTGATACAATGGACGTGAAGATGGAGATCGAGCCGGGGGTGCCGACCTATGCTGCTCTCAGGGATCGCCTGCGGGCAGAAATTCTGTCGGGCAAGCTGCCAGCCGGCGCGCGTTTGACCACTGCGTCACTGGTGGAGCGGTTTGGCGTCAGCCAGATGCCGATACGCGAGGCGCTTCAGGCTCTTGAGGGGGAAGGCCTGATTGAGATCGCACCCCACAGGGGCGCCGCCGTTCTCCCCTTGGACGTTTCTCGTGTACGTAACATCTACGATTTGCGCGGTGCGCTGGAAGCGCTGCTGATCAAGCTGGCTCTGCCAAATCTGAGCAACCGCGCCATGGCGCAGGCCGCTGCGATCCACGACCAGATGAAAGCGGAAATGGGCAACGGCGATCACGCCAATCTCTTTTCGCTGAATCAGCAGTTTCATCATCTGCTGTACCGGCACGCGGAAAACTCTGAGGCTTTCGATATCTACAATCGTTACGCGAGTCTGCTCGGCACGCTGCGCGAAACCTACGGCTTTACCAAGGAGCGGGTCGCGCGGATGATGGATGAGCATCAGGAGATTTTGGAGTCGTTGCGCACCCAGGACGAGCAGCGCCTGACTGCCTTGATCGAGCGACATTGCGAGGGGGCCAAGCTCGACATGCTTGCCCTTATGCAGAACAGCAAAAATCAGGCAGAACCTGCGGCGCGCTATGACGCGCCCCTCCCGTCGCCGTAACCGGGTTGGCCCTCTACTGCGATGCGCCAGGCGACGCGCTCAAGCCTCTTTGGATCGGCAAACTGACCGCTCCTCCTCCTCTACCAACGACACCAAGTCGTGCTTGGCGCCCTGAGAATGCGAGTGCACGATCTTTTCCAGCCGTTGCAGATCTTCCGCCTTTAGCGCTTCAAGCATCTCTTCGTGCTGTTCGAGCATTTGGGACATTCTTGAAGCGGTAAAGCCAAATCTCGCGCGCCATGCCCGCAGCAGATTCACATAGCGATCGTAGATGCCAAGCAAGTCCGGGCTCTCGGAATAATCGAATATCAGGACATGAAACTGACTGTTTAGTTCGAAGAGCTTGGCTGAATCGCCTCCCTCTTTGGCCAGATGCATCGCTTGCTGCATATCTTGCAGCTTCGTCATTGCCGCATTGGTTATATTGGGAAGAGCGGAACGCATGAGCAATATTTCCACGGCACTGAGCAGATCGTAGATGTGGCCGATCCTCTTGGCGTCCAGCGCCAGGACAGTAGCGCCCTTGTGATGGCGTATTGTAATCAGCCCTTCGCCCTCCAGGGCCTGAAGCGCCTCCCTGACCGGCATCTGGCTGATGGCGAAGCGCTTGACCAACGAACCGGCAGTCAGGCGCGATCCCGCAGGTATGTTTCCCGACAGGATCTCGGCCCGGATGATGTCCCGCGCCGCTGCATAAGCAGGCGTATTTGGCGCGCCATTAAGCGACCTCTTAGGTTTCATCGTCCACTCCTGGCGCAATACAACTAGGTCATGAACTCACAAGTCCGATTGAAACGATGTGAGGACCACATCCGAAGGACGAATGCGCGAGAGCATCCAGGACTGCCTCGAAGTGGGCTGGTGCACCATCAAAAAGTCCGCTGAGAAATTGGCTCTTGGATCAGCGGACCTCCCGCGACGAACAGGCGTTCAAATTCACAACCCGGTAAACTGGCTCACATATTTGCACACCAGATAGGCGTCGAGCGCTTCCGCCCCGCCTTCATTGCCGTAGCCCGAATCTCGAATCCCGCCAAACGGCACTTCTGGAAGGCCGAGATTGTGATGGTTGATCGAAACCATGCCCGCCTCGAGGCTTTGCCCTATCTCCCGGGCCCGACGTGAGGAGCCGGTATAGGCGTAAGCTGCCAGCCCGTATTGCAATCTGTTTGCTTCCGAGATCATCTGCTCCTCGTCACCATATGCATTGATGAGCGCGATCGGCCCAAACGGCTCTTCGTTCATGATCCGGGCGCTCACCGGCACGTCCGTCAAGACTGTAGGCTCGAAGAAATAGCCGCGATTGCCCAATCTCTTTCCGCCTGTCGCCAAAACGGCGCCAGCCGCGGTCGCATTCTCGACAAGACCTTGCATTGCGGTCAGCCGACGAGCGTGGACGAGCGGCCCCATCTGAGTGTCGGCATCCAGACCATTGCCGACCTTGACCGCCTGAGCTGCCTCGACAAAGGCCGACGCGAAAGTCTCCTTCACCTCCTGGTGGACGATGAAACGCGTTGGTGAGGTGCAAACTTGTCCGGCGTTGCGATATTTGGCAGCCGAAACAATCTTCACTGTTCTTTCGATGTCGGCATCATCGAAAACCAACACCGGACCGTGGCCGCCCAATTCCATTGTCGCTGGTTTCATATGGGCGCCGGCGAGAGAGGCAAGGTGCTTGCCGACCGCAGTCGAGCCTGTGAACGACACTTTGCGGATCACAGGATGCGGGATCAGATACTCGGAAATCTGAGCCGGATTACCGTAAACGAGGTTTATCACTCCCTCCGGCAAACCCGCGTCGACAAATGCGGCCACCAATGCAGCGCAGCTCGCAGGGGTGTCTTCCGGACCTTTAAGCACGATTGTGCAGCCCGTTGCGACCGCGGCGCAGATTTTCCGAACGGCCTGATTGATCGGAAAATTCCACGGGGTGAAAGCCGCCACCGGACCTATAGGCTCGCGCGTCACTTTCTGCTCGATATTGTCGGCGCGCGCGGGCACGATACGAGTGGATATCCGCCGCGCCTCCTCGGCGAACCAGTCAATAATCTCGACACCGCTGGCAGCCTCGGCCTGTGCCTGGGCAAGAGGTTTGCCCTGTTCCATCGTCATGATGGTGCTGATATCGCCGACCCGTTGCTCGAGCAGCCGAGCGGCGGCGCGCAAAATGCGGTAGCGTTCATAGGGGAGGGACCGCCGCCAGATTCCAAACGCCTTATCGGAGGAAAGCAGCGCGGCATCGAGGTCGGCCACGGTCGCTACCGGTACTCTACCGATCTCTTCCTCCGTCGCCGGATTATGGATCGGAAGGGTCGCACCATCGGAGGCTTGCCGCCAAGTGCCGCCAATGAGGAGATTGACTGTTGGATATGCAATGCTACCGCTGCGTTCATTCATTGTCTGTCACCGTATGCCTCGGATATTCTTGCAAACTGCCACGCCGACATGACTTCCTTGTGGAAGCTGCATGCAGCATTGCAGATGTCGGCCCACTTCTGGTCCGTCTCATATTGCCTTCACTACGTTTGGCTTCATTTTGGACCCCGATCCGGACATTTGACCATTGAAAAGAATCGTTCTGCCAATTCCAAATCTTCATGGCTCCACCTTCATCTGGCCAATTGCCAGTGTCGCTGGTCACGCATTGTGCGGAATTGCGGTGTGCCCTCCCGCAACCAAATGCTGGTACCCTCGCGCGCCGTTCGAACATGCAAAATCGTAGACGATGTCGAGTTAGACCGAGAGCGAGCATCCGCGTCAGGCATGGCGGAATGGGGGCGTTTTGGAGTTTTGCAGGCGCGAGCAGATCGTGCCGCGCCTGCAGGTTCTGGCCGGGATCAAACGGGCCGGAATTCCGGTGTCAACGCACCAAAGGTTGGCCATTCCAGAGGGACGCCAGTTGCGCGCAACTCCCCCTGCAACTCCTCGAGAAGTTCACCCGATTCGCTGACGGCACGCGGAGGGACGCCTTTGCGCAAGGAGAACGCCGCGAGCGCGCCACTTGCCTCGCCGATGCTCCACTCGATCGGGTGAAGTCGGAAGGCCCCATTCGTGATGCGCGTCGTGCCGAGATTCTTGCAGGCGGGCAGATAGTTTTCGACGCGGACCGGCAACAGCGCACCCAGCGGAATCTGGAAAGGATAGCTGTCAATATCGACGGTGTCGCGCTTGCGCGTGGCATGAATATCGATCCGATAGGCGCCAATGCCGAGAGAATCCTTGAATCGCTCCGCTCGGTCTGCACCTGGACGGGCCTTCACCCCGATATGCTGCTCGAGCACCGTGAACTGCGCTTTGATGCGCCGACCCTCCCGGTAATATGCCTGCTTGGCCAAGCCGTCCGAAGTTCCGAGAACATCGCCGCGTAGTCGCAGGCCAGGATAGCCGACGCCTTTGTCGTCGTGACGCGGAGCTTCCGTCTGCATCCAATACAGAAAGCCCAGAGCGAGGTTGCGCGACTCTTCAAGCGCGCGCGCCTCTTCTTCCGGTGAAACACCGACAACGGGCTTTAGCCAGTAGTCCGTCTGAGGCGTGTTTATGATGGTGATGTCGCTTGGGTAAAAGCCCGGCACGAAGCTCTTTCGATGAGCTATTCGGCGCGAATGCCAGATGTCAAAAAGGCTATCTTCATCGCTGTCGCCGGCGAACAGGGGCCACGTCATGGGGCGACTGCTAACCTCGCCTTCATATAGCGCGAAACCTGCACTCACCGTCCATCCATATTGCGGACCGGGCCAGTAATCGCGCTTCAGTTCGCGGAAGGTCTCGTAGCCCGGAGGCCGGTCAATCGTATGATCTTCCTCTGGGAGGTAATCAATGGCGAGGCACCAGGTGATGGGCTGTTGGTCGAACGGGTCTGCCGGCCCGTCGATGGCATGCAGTTCTCCCGTCTCCGATCGGCTCTCAGCTCCGAGCACGTGTTCGATGTCGGTAAATTCCAGAAGCTCGCCTGTCTCCGTTGCGTCGATTACGATATCGGCTGTGACGGACAACTTCGATCCCGTATCGAGGTCCAGAAATGCGACGCTGCGGATATGGTCTGCGACCTGATCCACGGCCTCCACCTTGTGCCTTGTCAGAACCCTCAACCGGCCGCTGCCTTGGTATGGTGCAAGCATTTCCCAAATCGCTTGCACGGCCACTCTTGGCTCAACACACAGTTTGCTCATATTGGCCATACCCGGGTTGAGTGGCACCCGGGCGCGTGCTTGCGAGGTCAGCGGAAAGTTGCGGCGGTAATAGTCCCGGATCATCTCCCGGAACCTCGAATAGCTGCGCGAACCGATGCCGTTGTCGTCGCACAATCCGATGTCGAACGGCACAGCGCACGAAGTAAGCTGGCCGCCGAGCCAATCGCGCTCCTCCGCCAGGATGACGTTGGTACCACCCCGCAAGGCGGCAAGTGCCGCGCTGATTCCGCCCAGACCTCCTCCTACAACCAGCAGCTGGGTGCTCAGCTCTCTCGGTTTCGTGCTCATGCTGTTCATGTCCTCCATCCTCACTTTAACTCTTACCGCCATCGAGGCGGCAGGCTCCTGCCATCATTCCCGGAGACCGGCTTTGCGGGAAGTCACAGGCAAACATCGTGTGGGTGAACTATGAACGGCGTCGGTGCAGCGCGAAGCCTCTCCCACATCCAATAAGCCTGGGTGATCCTCCAATCTTTTCAATTGAGGGATACCGGCATTCCCCACGAGCGACCATTGAAAAGAATCGCATCACCTATTCCAAAATTTCATTCGAAATACTCTCTAATATTCGTTGGCATATTCAGTGAAGAATCTGGCTCAATCACAGTCGTTCAAATGCAGATGCTGCATTGTACTTTCACATAACCGCATTCGCCCGCAGGCCCGAATCTATCGGTCCAGTGCGATGATCTTGAACCACTCGCAGCGCAGACAGCGAGCGGGCTTGGAAGGTTCCGGAGGCAGCCACGTTCAGGGCAATATCCAGCCCGTCATCTTTGAAAGTTCCGAGGCAAAGGGCCGCGTAGAGCAGAGTGCCCACGAATACCGACACAGCTGCGGTCGAAGAGTGCCGTTAATCCGACACGACGCGATCGGACGTCGCCGCGATGAATTCATTGACATGACGCATGAATTCGGAAAATCCGGGCTCATCTTCAAGCAGAATATGGTTCGGACTGTCGAGTTCAAAGAACCTTGCGCCTTTGATTTCAGCCGCCAATGCCTTGCCCGAATTGAGAGGGGCAACGGCATCTTCGCGCGCGTGTAGCACTATCGTGGGGATATTGATCAACGGCAGGTATTCACTCACATCGATATCGGCAAACACGTTCTGCAATCTCCACGCGTCGCCCGGCAGCACTGTTTGTCGCTGCAACTCGTCCATCCAAGTAAGCTGTTCCGGACTTGCTCCCTTGATAAACATGGAAGAGAACAATTGTCGAAATGTCGCGCTGCTGTTGCCCCACCCCTCTCGCATCAGTGTTGCCAAAGCCTGACGGGTTGCAATTTCATGCGGATCTCCGCGGGCGCGCCACCCCTTCACATAACCACCATACAGAATGAGACCGCTCACCCTTCCGGGGTTTCGGGCAGCGTAAGCGATGGACAATGGGCAACCCTGCGAAATGCCAAGCAGCGTAAAGCGCTCCAGTCCGGCCGCGTCTGCGACCGTTTCCAGGTCTGACACCATGGCTTCGAAAGAGACGTCCTCGACCTCCCGTTCCGACAGGCCGTTGCATCGCTCGTCATATCGGACGAACAGATGATTTTCGGACATGCTGGAGATCCAGTGTTTCCAGATCGGACTGCGCCAGTCATATGTGAGATGAGACATCCAGTGCGCCGCTCTCAAAACGGGAGATCCTGCGCCTGACTTTGCATAAGCCAAACGGACGCCATCACGGCTCTTGCAGAAATACACCTCCTGATCATTCCGGGTCGTTGCCCTCGCATGCGCAGCAGGGCGTTCGATTGGTGTCACGTCGGCATCGGGGCGCCGCCCAGCCTTAAGCACCGTTATGCCTTCGCCATTCTCAAACGTGGCCTTCGAACTCGACCAAAGCCGCGTTGAATATTTAGCGGCCTCCTCTGGTTGAGCGTGAAGCCGGGCGACCAATTCTCGAAGCAGTCGCCTCTCGATCGCCTCGACTTCGGCATCCACCGCGTCGCGCCAGGCCTGATATTCCTCGCAACGCTCAAGGGACAAATCCTTGAGGAAACCGCCTTCTACAGAGTCCGCCGCCCGCTTGAGTTCATCAAGCGGAACCTTGTTGAGATCGGCTTTGGCAAGCGTTTTCAGTTGAGCGTAGTCGAGGCTTTTCCAAACGCGCAAATGAACTGAATTGCGGTCCGTCCAAAGCGAATTCTCATGTGCTCCCAGCATCGCGCGGATCTTGTTGAGGCTCCACCGCAGCGACCCTCTGGGATCATATGGAATCTCCCAGAACATCTGGCACAATTTTTCGCGAAGGACGGGTTTGTCGACGACGGCAAGATACGCGAACAGTGCTCGCGTTATCCTGGACGGGGGCAGATAGATTTCTGCTCCATCGCTTTCCATGCGAAAATTTCCGAGAACCTTTATTGATAGACCGTCGGGTATTCCCGCTGGGTTCGGGCTGCTTGCAACCCTTGCACCCAGGTCGCTCACACCATCAAAATTGCTGTGCGCCTTTCCCTCATATGGAAGGTTGGCCTTTTGAAACCCATCGATGATGTGATTGCGGACTGCATCGTCTCTGACCGGTTGTGATTTAAGCCAGTGGCTTATCGAAAAATGAGGATGGGCAACAAGGAACAGTTCTGCTTCGCGCCTTGCTTCGGCCGTCTTTCCCAATTGAGCTAGGCTCGCGGCAAGAAATTTCCTCGAATTCGTTCGATAGGTGTCCTCCCTGCGCAGTGTTTCGATTGCTTTTTCATAGTCTCCAGCAGCGTATTGCGCTTGTCCCAGATGACAATAGTACCAGCAAGCAGGATAGGGATTCAGGCGAATTGCCTTTTGGATTTGCTCCAGGCTTTCAGAAATCTTTCCGCTGAGTACGGAAATATCGGACATGGCCGCCCACGTATCAGCGTGGTTCGAATCCAATTCGAGAGCCTTTGAAAACGCCTGCTCCGACTCTTGCCATCTTCTCTCATAAGCGAGGATCGTACCGAGGAAATAGTAGTTTCCAGCATCGCTGGGATCCAGTTCGACGGCCTTTTCCGAAAGTTGAACCGCAAGTTGTCGGTTTGGATCCTCCGGTTCGCCGAAATGCGTCCAGGCAAGCCATCTGTTGTATGCAAGCATTCCGGTAGCTTCAGCATAGCCGGGCTCAAGTTCGATCGCCCGCTTGAGCAATAGATACGCTTCGCGCGCCGTTTGCGGAGATTCCTCGGTCAAGGCCCGCGCCCGCAGGCAGAGGTCGTGGGCCTCCAGGTTCCTGGGACGCTTGCGTCGAAGTGGCGTGGTCAGCCTTCCGACCAGTGCTTCGACAATTTTGGCGTTCACTTCGTCCTGAAGTGAAAACACATCTTCCTCAGTCCGATCAAAGCGTTCTGCCCACAGATGCTGGCCGTGCACGGCGTCGATAAGTTGTGCGTTTATGCGCAGCCTGCCATGAGCACGCCGTGCGCTGCCTTCCAGTATGTAGCGGACGCCCAGTTTTTGCGCGACATGAGGTATGTCGACTGCTTTGCCTTTATATACAAAAACCGAGTTCCGAGCGATGACGAACAACTCGGTCGAACGCGACAGATCCGTTATAAGATCGTCGGTCAATCCATCAACGAATGCCTCGTCTTCCGCGGTTCCGGAAGTGCATGTGAACGGCAGAACAGCTATCGACGGCTTCTCCGGCAGCTGCAACGTGCTTTCCAGAGCGTCCGGCCAATGCCACACATGCACGGGCCTTGCGAGGTTCTTGAGTTTCCTCAATCCTGCATCGAAGAAACTGGCGGCGACTTTCCCCGCGATTTCCTCGTAGACTTTTGATGAAATACAAATTCCGCCGGGCGAGGCTAACGTTTCAAGGCGCGCGGCAACATTCACACCCTCGCCCAGAACATCATCTCCCTCATCGACAACATCGCCAAGGTTGACTCCGATGCGCAAGAGCAATCGCTCGTGCTCAATGATATTCATATCAGGAAGCGCCGTTTCCCGCTGCATTTCGAGCGCCGCGATGACTGCATTGACCGCGCTGGGAAACTCGATAAGAAACCCGTCGCCGGAATTCTTGACCACTCGCCCTCCGTTGCGATGGACGACCGGCTCAATTGCCCTGCTCTGAAGTCGCTTCAATCCGGCAAGGGTACTGGCCTCGTCGATTTCCATCAGGCGAGAGAAACCGACCATGTCCACGACGACGACAGCTGCGAGACGGCGTCGGATGGCTTGAAGCGGCATGCCAATTACGTCCTACGAGCAGAACTGGAGCAAGAGGTCATAGTGAAGGCGACTCGTGTTCCGCACAAGGTGCAACGGCATGAGCGGTGGCAAGTCTTTCCGCAGCAATCCCTGTGCTTTTTCTGAGACAGGTTCGCTCCAGACTGCAAATTCCACCAGACATCTTGCCGTTTCACATGGATTTACCGTGCCTTTGCAGCCGCGCGACGGAATGTGCCTCTTTTTTCGGCGTTCAGATGACTTTTTTACCATTCTTGCTCTCGCCGGTTTTCAAGGGCCGCTCGAAAGCCCCGAGAATCGGGCGTGAGCGGAATCTGCCGTGCTTGGCACAGTCCTTGCTTCGTTGAGGACGTGCAGAGCGTCTAGGGTTCCGGCCGCCGCAACATGATCCGGGAAGTTTCCGGAGAAGGTCATGTTGTCGACGTGGCGGTGCTGGTCCGAGAGACGCAACCGCAGCTTATGCGTTGACGCGTAAGGCGGAACACGGCGGGCCAAAATCCCGGGAGAAGACTGCACGGGTTTGCTGGCGCGAACCTCTCCCGGTTTTGCGCTGCGCGGACTCCAACAGGACATTCGGACGCGATCCGGACGAAACCGAGGGGTAAAACATGCTTCGCAAACTGGCCGTCACGTTTCTCACTGCTTTCCTTGCCCTTGCGCCCCTGACGACGGCACAGGCTCAAGCCAAGAAGGATTTCAAGATATGCTGGTCGATCTATGTCGGCTGGATGCCGTGGGGCTATCTCTCGGACAGCGGGATCATGAAGAAGTGGGCCGATAAATATGGGATCAATGTCGAGATCACGCGCATCAACGACTATGTCGAGTCGATAAACCAGTATACGGCCGGAGGGTTCGACGGGTGTTCCATGACCAATATGGACGCGCTGTCTATCCCGGCTGGCGGTGGCGTCGATACGACCGCGTTGATTATTGGGGACTTCTCAAACGGCAATGACGCCGTGATCCTGAAGGACAAGACCGAACTGAAGGATATAGCCGGGCAGAAGGTCAATCTGGTCGAACTTTCAGTCTCTCACTACCTGCTGGCCCGTGCACTCGATACGGTGGGGCTGGCCGAAAAGGATATCACCGTCGTCAATACCTCCGACGCGGACATGGTCGCCGCCTACGGAACGGCCGACGTCACCTCGGTGGTGACCTGGAACCCGCTCGTATCGGAAATCCTAGCCATGCCCGGCGCCAACAAAGTGTTCGATTCCTCGCAAATTCCGGGCGAAATCATCGACATGATGGTGGTGAACACCGCTACGCTGAAGGACAATCCGGAACTCGGCAAGGCGTTGGTCGGCGCCTGGTATGAGACGATGGCCCTGATGGCATCTGGTACACCGGAGGGCCAGGCGGCAAAGGAGGAAATGGCCAAGGCATCCGGTACGGACCTTGCCGGTTTCGACGCACAGCTTGCGTCGACCGCGATGTTCTTCGAACCGGCCAAAGCGGTCGAGTTCGCCAAGGGCGCCGAACTGCCGAAGACCATGGACCATGTGCGCAACTTTCTCTTCAGTCATGGCATTCTTGGCGCCAACGCCCCGAGCGTCGATTTCATCGGCATGAGCTTTGCGGACGGTTCGACGCTGGGCGACACCGCCAATGTCAAGCTGCGCTTTGATCCGGCCTTCATGGCGGAAGCTGCGGCCGGATCGCTTTGAGACCCGGCACAATGTCGTCGGGCAAGGTCGGCGTCGCAGGCTCTTCTGCCGAAGCCGATCCCATTCCACAGCAAGTCCGGACCCCGACGAAGGTCCGGCTCCGCCTGATAAACCTGAAGCCGACGAAAGGAGCCGCTCTTGTCCTTGGAGCGCTGCCTTTCGTGGCGGTGGGCATAGCCTATGTCATTGCTTCGGCGCGACGGCTCGCGGTCAATCCCAATGACAAGCTGCTGCCGTCGCCCGAACAGATGTGGTCCGCCTTTTTCGATCTCGCTACGGTTCCCGACAAGAGGTCCGGCGATCTGGTCCTGTGGGTAGACACTTATGCGAGCTTGCTGCGCCTGTTCGCAGGGGTGGGGATCGCGACCCTGATCGCGCTCTGCCTCGGCATCGCGATCGGCTTCATTCCGCGTGTGCGTGCCTTGCTTGCACCTTTCGTCACGGTTGTATGCGTCATCCCGCCCTTGGCGCTCCTGCCGATCCTCTTTATCGTTCTTGGTCTTGGCGAGGCCGCAAAGATCACGCTGATCGCCGTCGGCGTTGCGCCGGTCATGGTGCGTGACGTCGCCAGTCGCGTTATGGAGGTTCCCCCGGAGCTTGTCGCCAAGGCGCAGACTCTTGGCGGCAACAGCTGGACGATGGTTCTGAGGCTGATCCTGCCGCAGATCATGCCGCGGCTGATCACCTGCGTGCGGCTGGCGCTTGGGCCGGCCTGGCTGTTCCTGATCGCCGCCGAAGCGATAGCCTCCACAGAAGGGCTGGGATATCGAATCTTTCTGGTCCGCCGCTATCTGTCGATGGATATTATCCTGCCCTACGTGGCATGGATCACGCTGCTTGCCGTCGTAACCGACTGGCTCCTCGTCCGGCTGTCGCATGCGTTGTTCCCCTGGGCACACCCGCAGGAGGCCAAATGAGCCGCATCGTCGTTCATGGCCTCGAAAAGAGCTTCGGCGACGTGCGGGTCCTCGAGCGCGTCAATCTCGTTGCGGAGCGCGGGGAATTCCTATCGCTGGTGGGCGCAAGCGGCTGCGGAAAATCCACCTTCCTGCGCATCCTTCTTGGGCAGGATCAGGCGAGCAGCGGCGTGGTCGTCATCGGTGACAGCCCGATCGTGCCGGAACCTACGCCCGAACGCGGCATCGTCTTTCAACGCTATTCGGTGTTTCCGCATCTCACCACGTTGCAGAATCTCCTTCTGGTTGAGGATTTTCGTTCAGGGGGAGCGTCCGGTCGCGTCTTTGGAGGGAAGCGCAAGGCTGCCCTGCAAGAGGCCGAAGCGATGCTGGAGCGCGTCGGTCTGGTTCACGCGCGCAATCTTTATCCTGCGTCGCTTTCGGGCGGGATGCAGCAGCGGCTCGCAATCGCGCAGACCTTGCTCGGACGACCGAAGATTCTGCTGTTGGACGAACCGTTCGGTGCTCTCGACCCCGGTATTCGCGTCGAAATGCACGGGCTGCTCAACGAGATCTGGACCGAGCACGGCATGACGGTGGTGATGGTCACGCATGACATCGGCGAAGCCTTCAAGCTCGGCACGCGGGTTCTGGTTTTCGACAAGGTGCGCCATGATCCGCAATTCCCGTCCGCCTACGGCGCGACGATAACCTACGATCTGAAGCTCGATCGAAAGCTGCGGGCGTCTCGACAGGAAGAGGCCAAAGTGGCCGCGATGGTCGGCCCAGCCCGGCCCTAGCGGCCCCCGCGCAGGGTTTGAATTGGCGTTTCTCCAAACAGAAAACGATAGCTCTCTGCAAACCGGCCAAGGTGGGTCACGCCAACCCCCATCGCTATTTCGGTCACGGTGCCTGATTTCGTGCGCGCCTGCCTTAGCTGTCGTCTGCTCTCGTTCAGGCGCAGAAGGTGCGTGTATTCTCTTGGGCCAACTCCAAAGGCTGTGTGAAAAGCATATTCAAGCTGCCTGCGGCTGACACCCATCGTGCGGCAGATGCTCATGACGGGCAGGGGTCGGTTCAGATTTTCGCGTATTATATCTTCGCCCTGCCTGGCTTGTTTCAATCTTTGGCGCAATGACCGATTCAGATATCGCCCGAAACTGTCGGTATCTGCAATTTTCAATGCGACAGCACCAAGGTAGTCGAGATAGGACCCGGGCATCTCATCATAGTGCCTGTCCGCACCTTCGAAGCTTTGCTGTGCCGTCATCAAGGACGTGGCAATCGCGCAACCGTCTTCAGGTCCCTCTCGCCTTGCTCGTGGTTGGCTCAATACCGTCTCGCCGGGTTGCCCGGTTGCGGTCTCGAAGATTTCAGCCCAAATGTCGGCGCGCAGGACCGAGGCCGAATAGATAACTTTGCCGCGGATGCATGCCGTTATCTCCGCTCCGACCGGCAACATCAGGATCACGCCATTTTCGAGCGGAACGCCGCAGATATCGGCTTCTCCACCCTGAGCGACCGTGAGCAGCACGATATGACCTTTGGCGAACGCGCCGCGCGCGCGAACATGGCTGTTCAACCGGGTGGTGTCGAAGGCCCAGCCTCCTGCCGACTGGGTCTTGTGAATTCGGGACAGGCCGCCGCTGCTCGACAGAACATCCACCTCAAGCGCCGTCATGGACGCCGCACTCCCAAGCTCTTCCGGAACAAGCTCGACTGTCTGGGAGAGGGGAGGGGAAGCGAGACTATTCATAGCCCGGAACCGTTTTGCGCAAAACGGATAGCACGATAAGCGAAATCCAATACAAATCCAGCCGTTGCGCGGGAGAGTCCATGACGCCGATCATCTTGGGATTCCCTGTTTTAAGGTACCTTCGATCCGCCTCGACTCGGCCGGCATTCGTCGACGAATATGGCACATTCGCTTACGGGAGAGACGCATGCCAAACACCAACAGACCGCGACCTGCTTCACCCTCGGCCAACTCAATAAGCCGCCGCGAGGTGCTGCTCGGGGGCAGCGCAATCGGGATAGCGCAATCTGCGCGTCTGCTGGCCGGTTCTTCTGTTCTGGCGGCGCTTCTTGGCGAGGCGCATGCGGCGGACGCTCCCAAACCGAATATTGTCTACATCCTTGCAGACGATCTGGGGTGGGCCGATGCAGGGTTTCGCGGGTCCGACATCAGGACGCCAGTTCTCGACGACCTTGCCAGGGATGGCGCGACGCTGGAGCAATTCTACACGCAGCCGATGTGCACGCCGACACGTGCGGCCCTGATGACGGGCCGCTACCCGCTGCGCTACGGCTTGCAGACAGGCGTGATTCCCGGCGCGGGAACATATGGGCTGGCCACTGACGAATACCTCCTGCCGCAGGCGTTGAAAGACGCCGGTTATGGGACGGCGCTGGTCGGCAAATGGCACCTTGGACACGCCAACGCGGAATATTGGCCACGGCAGCGCGGCTTTGACTATTTCTATGGCCCGCTGGTGGGCGAGATCGACCATTTCAAGCACTCATCGCATGGCGTGCCGGACTGGTATCGAGACAATGCACCCCTCGTCGAAGAGGGCTTCGACAATGTGCTCTTCGGAAACGAGGCGGCGCGCGTCGTGCGCGACCATGACATTTCGAATCCGCTCTTCCTTTACCTGGCCTTCACGGCCCCTCACACGCCGTTCCAGGCGCCGCAGGAATATCTCGACCAATATGCGGACATAGCCGACGAGAACCGCCGGGCCTATGCAGCGATGGTCACCGTGATGGATGAAGCGATCGGCAAGGTTCTGGCGGCGCTTGAGGAGCGCGGCATGAGGGACAACACCCTTGTCATCTTTCATTCCGACAATGGGGGCACCAGAGATTCCCTGTTCGCCGGAGATACAAAGGTTTCGGGCGGACTTCCTGCCAGCAATGGGCCTTTTCGCAGCGGCAAGGGCACTCTCTATGAAGGAGGCACTCGCGTGGTGGCTTTGGCCAATTGGCCCGGCAGGATCAAGCCGGGCTCATTGAATGAGCCGATGCATGTCGTCGACATGTACCCGACGCTCGCTGCCGTCGCGGGTGCGAACACGTCGAAAGCGAAGCCGCTCGACGGCATGGATATCTGGCCGGTGTTTGCCGAGGGCAAGCCATCTCCGCGCAAGGAAATCGTCTATAACGTCGATCCGATGTCGGCCGGCATCCGGCAGGGTGATTGGAAGCTGGTCTGGAAAGCCGCGCTCCCGCAACAGCAAGAGCTGTTCAACGTCACTGCCGATCCCTCCGAGACGAAGAATCTGCTGGGTGAACACCCGGACAAGGCGGCCGGTCTGCGCATGCGCGCCGAAGAACTGGCCAAGGAAATGGCGCCGCCATTGCTGCTGATGGAGGCGATCAAGCTGACATATTACACACTGCCCGTGACCGGCGATCCGTCAGTCCTTTTCAATGGAGGTGACTGATCGTTTCCGAACCGGGGCTGACTGATCTGCCGGTTGTTACGCCCTCTTACGCTCTAGGTCATGAACTCATAAATCCGATTGAAATGGTGTGAGGCCATCGGTTCGGATGCGCGGAGGATAGACGCAGGAAATGTGGTTCATTTTCAAGTCTTTCCGACAAAGCAGCCGGACCGATGGACCACATCCGAAGGACGCCGAAACGGCTGCAAGCCGCCGCGTCGAACCGCTCGGACGATGGAACCCCATCGCCCTTCGCGCTTCTCCTCGCAGCTTCTTGCCGTTTCAGGCGCCATTTCAAACGCATTTATGAGTCCATGACCTGGCGCGTCCTGAGGCCGTCAACGAACACATCCACCAGCCGCAATGCCCCTGGCTGCCAGTCGGCGGGGCCTTGCGAATAGAAGATGCCGAGAAGCGTGCGCAGCAACTCGTCCGGCGAAATGTCGTCCCGCAATTCGCCCGAAGCGATACCGCGCCCGAGCAGCAGGCCGATGGCGTCGGTCAGCCTTTCGAGCGAATAGGCTCTCAGTTCGTTCGATGCCTGAGCCGCCTCCTGAAGTGCGGAAATCATGCCTTTCTTGGTCGCGACAAGCCGCACGTTTGCGTGCAGCCACCTTCGCAGGGCGTCCACGGGATCGGCCTCCCGGGCGAGCTCTGCCGCCAGTTCGCTCAGATGATCGACCTCGTGACGATACACTGCCTCGAACAGGGATTCGCGGGTCGGAAAATGGCGATAGAGCGTTCCGATGCCGACGCCTGCCTCGCGCGCGACAGCTTCAAGACTGGCCTGTGAGCCGCCCGCGCTGAAGATCCGTGTCGCGGCATCCAGCAGTTTTTCACGGTTGCGGACAGAATCCGAACGCGGCTTTCGACTTGTCTTTTCGATCCCGGACACCATTTCCTTCAGAATATCACCTGTGGCCTCTTGATAAACGGAGGCATCCTCCGTATAAATAGGTACGGATCGGGAAAACGCACAAAAGGCACGCATTCCTGAACGGACCTACGGAGCGGTGGCATTCAGTTCCGCGCAACCGCTGCTCGACATCTCAACCTTACATCACAAACACTGCATGGAGTACATCATGTCACTCTCCATCAGCCTCGTCATCAATGGTCGGCCCCACAACATTGTGCTCGATGATAATCGGGTCACGCTGCTCGACCTGTTGCGTGAGAGGCTTCAGATGACCGGCACCAAGAAGGGTTGCGACCGGGGCCAGTGCGGCGCCTGCACCGTGCTTATGGACGGTCGTCGCATCAACGCCTGCCTGACGCTTGCGGCCAGTGCCGACGGTTCCGAGATCACCACGATCGAAGGTATCGCTGAAGGCGGTACGCTGCATCCCGTGCAGGCGGCATTCATCGCCCATGACGGCTTCCAGTGCGGCTACTGCACGCCGGGCCAGATCATGAGCGCAATCGGCCTTCTTCGGGAGGCGCATGCGGGCGCCGATCCCGAACGCGTCCGCGAACTCATGAGCGGCAATATCTGCCGGTGCGGCGCCTATCAGGGCATCACGGAAGCGGTGCTGGAGGCGCAGAAGGCGATCGCCGACAAACAGAACGAAAACAGGCCGAACGAATCCGGCAAGGGGAGGGATGCGGCATGAACAGGTTCGACTATATCCGTCCCCAAAGCGTGACCGAGGCGATTGCCGCCGCAACCATACCCGGTTCCGTCTACCTCGCAGCCGGAACGAATCTTCTCGACCTCATGAAGCTTGGCGTTTCGCGACCGGAGCGGGTTATCGACATCTCGAAATTGCCGGGTCTCGACAAGATCGAATGGCGCGACGACGGCAGCGTGCGCATCGGTGCGCTGGTTCGCAATGCCGATCTTGCCTATGACAAACGCTTTTCGAGGTCGTTTCCTTCGGTCGCCGAGGCCCTGCTTTCCGGCGCATCCGCCCAGTTGCGCAATGCCGCGACCGTCGGCGGCAACCTCATGCAGCGCACGCGCTGCGCCTATTTCCACGATCTCGCGAGCGCATGCAACCGACGCGCGCCGGGCTCCGGCTGCGACGCGAGAGGAGGCGAGAACCGCCTGCACGCCGTGCTCGGGTGGAGTGATCACTGCATTGCGACGCATTCATCCGATTTCTGCGTTCCGCTCGCCGCATTTGACGCGGTCGTGGAGGTGGAAGGACCGCACGGTGCGCGCAGCATTCCGCTCGACGCATTGCACGCGCTTCCCGGAAACACGCCGGAACAGGAGAACACGCTGTCGCCTGGCGAATTGATGACGGCGTTGACGCTTCCCTCCGAAGCAACTGCCTTTTCGGCCAATGCCCGCTACCTGAAGCTGCGCGAACGGACGTCTTATGCATTCGCCGTCGTTTCGGCTGCCGCTGCACTGAGGCTCGAAGGAGATACGATCCGTGAAGCGCGCATAGCGCTTGGTGGCGTCGCCGCAAAGCCATGGCGCGCGCGCCAGGCCGAAGCCGTTCTCGAAGGCGTGACGGCATCTGCCGCCGCGTTCGAAACGGCAGCGGAGGCTGCCTTGGCCGAGGCGCGACCTTCAGGAGACAACGCCTTCAAGATCGAACTCGCGCGCCGCATCGTCGTGCGGGCGCTGAACCTTGCATTGGAAGGCACGCCGGACACCATGCCTGCACTTCCGGCTTCGCCCTTCTCCACACATTCAGGAGCAAGACATGTCGCTTGAAACCATGCCACAATCATCAGCACGCTACGGATCGAACTCCGGGCAGCCGCTGACGCGTCGCGACGGTGTGCTGAAGGTGACCGGCGCGGCGACCTATGCCGCGGACAATCATCCGAAGGGGATGCTCTATGCGGTCACGGCGGTAAGCAGCATTGCACGGGGACGCGTGGCGTTTCTTGACGTTGACGCCGCAAAGGCCCATCCCGGCGTCGTTGAAGTGATCACTTCTGCAAATCGCCCGGCGCTCGCGCACGATCCCAATGACAAGATGCCGCCTTTCGGCTTCCGCATCGAGGTATTGCAGGACGACCGCGTGCGTTACGCCAATCAGCCGATCGCGCTGGTGGTAGCGGAATCGCTGGAAGCCGCGACTGAAGGCGCGGCGCTGCTTAACCCGCGATACGATGTCGAAACCGCCCGAACGGGACGGGATAGCGGAGAACAATTCAACCCGCCGGCAATCGGCATTGGAGCGCCGCCGCGCACCGCGCATGGCGATATTGAGGCCGGGTTCTCGGCGGCAAAGAACATCACGGAGGCGGAGTACGTCACGCCCGCGCAGTACCACAATGCAATGGAACCGCATGCGGTCGTGGCCGAATGGGATGGCGACAAGGTCACGCTCGACATGCCCAATCAGGCGTTGGCCCTGAGTTGCGCGGCCTATGCGGCCTATTTCGGGATAGCTCCGGAAAATGTCGTCATCCGTTCGCCCTTCCTGGGCGGCGGCTTCGGCTCCAAGGCCATCCTCAACGGCCCCCAGATTCTGGCGATCATCGCGGCGCGCATGCTTCAGCGTCCGGTGAAGCTGGTGCTGACCCGCGCTCAAATGTACGGGCCCGTGGGACATCGGGGCCATACGTGGCAGAAAATCCGCATAGGCACGCTCAGCAACGGTCGCCTCTCGGCGCTGCATCATCGTGCGCTTGCGGAGACTTCGAGCTTCGACGAATTCATCGAGCCTGCCGCCAACGCGTCGCTTCCGCTGTATGACAGTCCCAATATTCTGGTCGAGCATGAAGGCTTGCGGCTCGATGTCGGAACGCCCGGCCCCATGCGCGCGCCAGGAGAAGCATCCGGTTCCGCAGCGCTTGAGGTTGCGATTGACGAGGCCGCTGAGGCCTGTCGGATGGACCCGCTGGCTTTCCGGCTTGCCAACTACGCTGAGCGCGAACCCGGCAGCGGCAAGCCCTATTCCTCCAAGTCATTGCGCGAATGCTACGAGGATGGCGCGCGACGTTTCGGGTGGTCCAGTCGTCCGATGGAGCCGCGCAGCATGCGTGACGAGAACGGGTTTCTGGTGGGTTGGGGCATGGGCACGGCGGTTTTCCCGTGTCCTCATTTTCCGGCCGAGGCGCGCGCTACGTTGCGCGCGGACGGCACCGCGCTGGTGGAAACCGCCGGGGCGGATATGGGCCAGGGCGCGTGGACCGCGCTCGCGCAGATCGCCGCCGAAACGCTTGGTCTCCACCCGGACAAGGTTGAGCTTCATTCGGGTATTTCCACCTTGCCGGATGGCGGCATTGCCGGAGGGTCAGGCCATACCGCCAGTGCCGGGCTTGCCATCCACCATGCCGGGCGGGATGCGATTTCGAGATTGGCGGAACTGGCGACCTCACACCCGGCTTCGCCGCTTTACGGTGCGGGCAATATTGGCGTCGTGCCGCGCAGCGGGCACTTGCATCGACGTGACGACGAGACGCGCAGCGAAAGCTACGCCGACATACTCGCCCGTGCAAAGCTCGAAAACGTCATCGGTTCCGCCAAGGCGGCACGCGATCCGGCAACGGCAGAAGCGCATGCCCTGTTTTCGCACGGCGCAGTTTTCGCGGAGGTCAAGGTGGATCCGGATCTCGGGCAGATACGTGCGACCAGAGTGGTCGGCGCCTTCGCGGCGGGACGCATCATAAATCCTCACCTCGTGCGCAGCCAGTATTTCGGCGGAATGATCTGGGGTGTTTCCTTCGCGTTGCACGAAGAGGCGATCGTCGACCGGCGCACCGGCAGGATCATGAACGCGGACCTCGCCGAATATCACGTGCCGGTGAATGCCGACATACCTTCGCTTGAGGCGATCATGGTCCCGGAAGACGATCCACATATAAACGCGCTCGGCGTCAAAGGTGTAGGCGAGATCGGCATCACAGGAACGGTGGGTGCAATCGCCAACGCCGTATGGCATGCGACCGGTGTCCGCGTCAGGCGTTTTCCGATCCGCCTCGAGGATATTCTCGTCGGTTCGAACACAAACTGAATCGCTTCCGGCCGTAGCTGGCAAAGGCTGGCGAACCGCAAATGTTCGCCAGCCGCACGGTTTTCGAATGCGGGGCCTTTCATATCGGAGCTGCACCCAATATGAAACTTGCATCCTAACACATACAGGAGGCACCGGGGCCTTTGGCCGACAATCAGCTTTATGTCATGCACATATCAATTCACGGGCTTTTGCGGGCAACCAATCCCGAGGTCGGCACAGATATCGATACAGGCGGGCAGGTGCGATATGTGCTCGATCTGGTTGAAGCGATGGATGCCCATCCCAGCATACGAAAAGTCGATCTTTTGACGCGCAAGATCGCCGATGCGCGCATTTCGCCTGACTATGCGCGCGACACCGAAATGCTCTCTCCGAAGGTTACGATCCGGCGGATCCCGTGCGGACCGGCGCGGTATATCCGCAAGGAGTTGTTGTGGCCGCATCTGACCGAGTTCGTCGATGGGGCGTTGACCATGATCCGCGAGCAGGCCGAGCTTCCCGATGTGCTGCATGCGCACTATGCCGATGCAGGACTCGTCGCTGTCAGGCTTAGCAAGGTTCTGGGAATCCCGGTTGTCTTCACCGGCCATTCATTGGGCCGCTTCAAACTTGCGAACCTCATGGCGCGTGGAATGAAGCGCGGCAAGGCAAATGAAGCGTTTGCTCTCGATGCACGCATCGAGGCCGAGGAAGAGACCATCGAGAATGCCGCTCTGCTCGTGGCGAGCAGCAAGAACGAGGAACACGAACAATACAAGCTTTATGACCATTTCGACCCGAATCGAATCATGGTGAACCCGCCGGGCTGCGATATCGAGAAATTCGGTGCCGAGCCGAAAAAGCCCGCCGTCCGGGAACTCAACCACACGTTGGGCCGATTTCTCAACGATCCGGATAAGCCCGCCTTGATCATGTTGGCGAGGCCCGACCCGCAAAAGAATATTCTGGCCGCGATCGAGACATTTGCGGCGGAGGAATTGCGGGAGCTGTGCAATCTGGTTCTGTTTCTCGGTGCCCGCGACGACATTCGGGAATTCGAGGCGCCTCAAAGGAAATTGCTCCAGGAGGTGCTCTATCTGGTCGACCGCCATGACCTCTACGGCAGCATCGCATACCCCAAGCGCAACCCGCCCGAGGTTGCGGCTGCGCTTTTCCACTATGCGAGCAAAACCGGAGGCGCTTTGCTTGGTTTGTCACGCCATGAGAATTTCGGACTGACGCTTGTTGAAGCTGCGGCCGCCGGCTTGCCTGTGGTCACTTCAGGTGCGGGCGGCATGTCGGATATCGTCGAGATCTGCAACAATGGAATCTTCGTCAACCCCGATCGTTTCGGTGAAACTGCCCGTCGCATTCGCAAACTGGTCACGGATCGATCGCGATGGAATCGTATGGCGAAGAGCGGCAAGGTCGCCAGCCGCGCGAAGCTGAGCTGGAAAAGCCATTTGGATCGTTACCTGCCAGCGGTGCGCGAGATCGTCAAAGCCCAGGCGACGCCAGTCGTCCGCAGTGCGCAGCCCAAGCCGCTTTCAAAAATTACGAAGCTGCTGATCTGCGACATCGACGATACGCTTACCGGCAACCGGCGCGCCGTGCACCGCTTCAACAGATTCGTTGAGGAAAGAGATGACATCACATTTGGAATTTCGACGGGCCGCAACCTTTCCGATGCGATGGAAACACTGAAATCATGGTCGGTGATCGAACCGCAATTTCTGATTACCTCCGTTGGTACCGAGATCCATACCAACTTCGGAAATCTCGTGCCCAACAGCATGTGGAACAGACACCTTAAATTCCGCTGGAAGCCGCAGGATGTGCGAGAAGTCCTCGCAAAGCTATCGCAACTTCGGCCGCAGGAGGACGAAGCCCAGTCGCACTACAAGATCAGTTACTATTGCGAGGGAGCAGGCGCTTCGACGGCCGCTGAAATCAAAAGCGTCCTTCGCAAGAACAAGTTGCAGGCGCGTGTCATCGTCTCGCGCAATTACTGTGTCGACGTTGTGCCGGTCAGGGCTTCCAAAGGTCATGCGCTGCGGTTCCTCGCCGCGCAATGGAATATTGATCTTGGCAGTATTTTTACCGCAGGCGATTCCGGCAACGACCTGGACATGCTGAGCGGGCTGGTCAAGGCAACCGTGGTCGGAAACCACAGCGGCGAACTTGAAGCGCTTCGAGAGGATTCCAATACGTATTTCTCCACGCTGCACTCGGCGGCGGGAATTCTCGATGGATTGGCACATTACGGATTGATTGCCGCACAACCTGCGCAAATGCCGTCATCGAAATGACGCGGCATTGAATCCCGTCTAGCGGTCGTCGAGCAGGCAGCGCGGCCGACTACAGTGCGCCTTCATCCGTCAATGACATCACGTCCGCCACCCGGCCACGCGATACCAGGCATCGCCAACGGGCGCGGTTCGGACCCACGCCGATGATGACCTCGCTGTTTGCTTCTGAAAATTCGTAGCTCAGGACCGTCACGTCATTGCTCGTGACCTTGGCGACCGCCTGCAGACAGGCTTTTTGATCCACATTCGCGCCATTGGAAGCTGCCGGCGGCCTGGGAGTTGCCGGCGCGGCCGCCTCGCGCAGATAGCGCCCGGCGGCCCATCCGCGTACACCGCGATCCGGTTGCTGCAACTGACACCATCGCTGGCCGCCCGCCATCTTGCAGCCGAGATTTCTGAACACCGTGCCATTCGGCACACTGATCAGAATCCGGCTGCTTGCCGACGGGCCGCTGCGGATGTTGAGCGCATCGTTGGCTGGAACGCCGCTGACCTGCCAGAAGTCCGGCCCGCCTGAAAGGCCGTCCGCATAGTCGGGGTTCGCCGGTGCCGGATTTTGTGCGCTGCCACCATGTATCGCGATGGAAAGCGTGTATTTGGCGGTCTCGTTGCGCCGTGCGGCGCTCCGCATGAGATATACGCGGATTCGATAGTCGCCGTTCGCAGGCAGGACGCCTTCGAAATTGTTGCCGCTGGTCGAGCCGACAAAAATCGCGGTTTCGCTATTGGCTGGAAGAACGTTGAAATAGCTGGCCCCGTTGCTGGTTTTCATGCTGACGGTCATGCGCTGCCCGGCGTTTGCGCCGAGAATATAGTCCTTGATCGAGTATCCCTTGATCGCTGCTTCGATTGTTGTGCCTGTCTGGCCAGCCGGAAAGCGCACTCGCTGTACGTCGATTTCATCGGCGTGCGCGAGGGTCGCAAAGGTCCAGATCAGCAGCAAATAGGCTATTTTCCGCATTTGCGTGTCCTCCCGTTCACGATCCGCCAACCGCCTTGAATGCCCGATGCGCCACAAAACAGTTTACTCGTCCAATGACAAATCTGATCGATACATGAGAAAAATTTGCGGTTTGAAGCATCTTTGAATGCTTCACAACGCGAAGAGGAACAGCTTGTTGCAGGTGAAGCAGGCGCTTCGACAGCAAATGCAATCCGCTAATCGATCAGGCTTTCATCGCGGACTGGACAAAGGCTCTCCATCCGCCCAGATACGTTATCTCTTGCGCGTCGCCGATGGCGTGGCGCTCGCACAGGAAGCCGCTGGCCTGAGTTCCGTCCTCAAGCGTGATCTTTCCAATGCCGAGCGGTGCGGGAATGGCCTGCACGAACAGGCCGAAGGCTTCCGGCGAAAGCTTCCACACTTCAACGGCGAGGCCGGGACCGGCAAAGGAAGGATCGCGGACAAGACCCGGCTTGGCGGGTACGGTGTTCGCCAGCGCATAGAGCCGATAGTCGGCAGCCGTGCGACAGGCTTTGACGAGCTTGCCGCCCCGTTCGGTTAGTTCGCGGTTCAGGGGCATGCCGGTCAGATGCGCGCCGACCACGACGATTTCGACCAGCCCGTCATCCGGTTCTGCAACCGCCGATTCGAGCGGCAGCGCGGCTGCCCGGTCCTTGCCCATGCCGGGAGCGAGCGACCTGTGCATGGCATCGGCAAACGTCGCCAGCGCGTCATCGGAAAAGGCCGGGCCAAAGAACGTCACCCCGGCGGGGAGGTGGCCGCCTTCGGTGAACCCGGCAGGCACGGCAATCGCCGCATAGCCGAACAGGTTGGCGAAGTTGGTGTAACGTCCGAAATGGCCGTTCCTGACGATCGGGTCGGCGCGCATCTCCTCCACCGTGTAGGTGGTGGGGGAGGTGGGCAGCATCAGCACGTCCACCTTTTTCCATTCGCCCAGCGTCCGCTGTCGCAAAGCTTCCAGCCTGTATTGGCCCTCGAAGGCGTCGACGGCATCATAAGCGCGCGCACCCTCGATGATCTGCCGCACGGTCGGGTCGAAATCGTCGGCATTGGTCGCGATGAAATCCTTCACCGCGGCCAGCCTTTCCGCCACCCACGGACCGTTGTAGAGCAGTTCCGCCGCCTGCCGGAACGGCGCGTAGTCAAACGGAACGATCTGCGCGCCAAGCGCCTTCGCCCGCTCAATCGCAGCGTCATAGAGCGCCTCGAAGGCCGCATTGCCGTAAAACTCGCGCTCTGCACCGTGGAGCACGCCGACGCGCAGACCAGACGCGGGCAACCGCACCGGGGCGGCGACTTTGGAATAGGGATCGGCGGCCCCGTAGCCGTCCATGATGCGGCGAACCGCAATGCCGTCGCCAACGGTTCCCGCCATCACTGTCACCACGTCCACCGACCGGCATGCGGGCACGACACCGACATTGGGCACAAGGCCGGGCGTCGGTTTGATGCCGACGATGTTGTTAAAGGCAGCAGGCACGCGGCCCGAGCCTGCCGTATCGGTGCCGAGCGCGAAACTCACAATGCCGGCGGCGACCGCGACCGCCGAGCCGGACGACGAGCCTCCGGATACATAGGCCTTGTCGAACACCGAACGCGGAGCGCCGTATGGCGAGCGCGTGCCGTTGAGCCCTGTGGCGAACTGGTCGAGATTGGTCTTACCGATGACGAGCGCGCCCGCCGCCTTCAGCCGCGCGACGGCCGTGGCATCCTTTTCAGGGACATATGCAAAGGCGGGGCAAGCGGCGGTGGTCGCAATCCCCGCGACGTCGATATTGTCCTTGACCGCAAAGGGCACGCCCCAAAGCGGGAGGCTGTTCGGTTCCGGATGGGACGCCATCAGTTCGAAGGCTGCGGTACGCAACTGGTCCTCAGGCGTCCTGCTGATGAACACCGCCGGATCGTCGCAATTCTCGATGCGGTCCAGCACCTCGTTGACGAGGTCTAGCGGAGTCATGCCCGAGGCATAGGCTGACCTGAGCGTGGCGAGATCGAGGAAGTCGGGTAGCATAAGGGTCAGGACCTGTTGATTTGGACGAAATGGTGTGAGGCCATCCGGTCCGATACGAGGAGCAAGGACGAAGGAAATGTGGGCATTTTCAAGGTCCTTGCGACGAAGTTGCGGGCTGGATGGACCACATCCGAAGGACACCGAAACGGCTGCAAGCTGCCGCGTCGAACCGCTCGGACGATGGAACCCCATCGACCTTCGCGCTTCTCCTTGCATCTTCTTGCCGTTTCAGGTGCCATTTCGTTCAAATCAATAGGTCCTGACCCTAGACGGTCTCCAGTACGGCCAGTATGTCACCGGCCTTGATGCTTCGGCCCGGGGATGCGCGCATGTCGCGGATGCGGCCCGGCGCATGGGCGGTGACGGGGATTTCCATTTTCATCGATTCGATGATGGCGAGCGTTTCGCCCGCGGCGACGGCCTGTCCGGTTTCGACAAGCACTTTCCAGACATTGCCCGGAACGGCGCTTTCCACGCCGAAGCATCCCTCCGGTATCCCGGCCACAAGGCCGTCCATAGATTGTTCCTCGACCGTGAACCTGTCGAGGCCATGTTCCTTCCAGTACAGGCGCTCGGCCTCATATGCTTGCTGCTGGGCGGTCTTGAACGCACGTATCTCCATGTCGTTTCGCGCCAGTTCCGCCTGATAGGCGGCAAACGAAAATATGCCATCGTCGATGCGAACCGGATATTCCCCGTGAGGAAAGGCCGCGCGGGCTTCCGACAGTTCGGCGCTCGACACCGGAAAGAAGCGTATCTGGTCGAAGAAATCGAGCAGCCAGGGCTTATCGCGTGCAAAGACCTGGGTCTGCCGCCAGGTGTTCCACATCTGGATCGTGCGACCGAAAAGCTGGTAGCCGCCGGGGCCTTCCATCCCGTAGATGCACATATACGCCCCGCCGATGCCGACGGCATTTTCCGGCGTCCATGTGCGCGCCGGATTGTACTTCGTGGTGACGAGGCGATGGCGGGGATCGAGCGGCGTCGCCACCGGAGCGCCAAGATAGACATCGCCCAGGCCCATGACGAGGTAGGATGCGCTGAAGATCATGTCCTTCAACGCCTGTTCGTCGGCCAGCCCGTTGATGCGGCGAATGAACTCGATGTTCGACGGACACCATGGCGCATTCGGGCGCACCAGTTCCTGATATTTCCGCATGGCGAGCCGCGCAGCCGGGTCATCCCAGGAAAGCGGCAGCCAGACAGTGCGGCTCGGAACGCTGACCGAATCGATGGAGGGCATGCCGTCTTCCAGTTCGCCAAGCAGGCCCAGCAGCCGCATGCGCGTCAGCTGCTCGCCGTCATAGTGGATCTGGAGGGAGCGAATGCCGGGCGTCAGGTCGATGACGCCCGGCAGACGGGCTTCCAGCAGGGCCTGCATCAGCAGATGCGCCCGCAGCCTGAGCCCGATGTCGAGCCGCATCGGGCCGTATTCGACCAGCAGATTGTTGTCACCCTGACGACGATAGACGACTGGCGTGTCCGTGTCCTCCCGCAGGCCCACGATGGGCGATCCGGCATTCGCGCCGCGCAGCTTGACTGTCGGGCCTGCAATCGGGTCCTGCGCGCGCTCGACCGGTAAGAATTGTATTTTGTCGCCGGGCTTCAGTTGGCCCATCTTCCATTGCTCGTCGGCGGCGATCACCGCCGGACAGACAAAGCCGCCGAGCGATGGCCCGTCGGGTCCGAGAATGATGGGCATATCGCCGGTGAAATCGATTGAGCCGATGGCGTAGGCGTTGTCGTGCAGGTTGGAGGGATGAAGGCCCGCCTCGCCCCCATCCGCGCGCGCCCATTTCGGCGACGGGCCGATCAGGCGAACACCCGTGCGGTCGGAATTGAAATGCACCTCGTAGGGTGCAGAAAACAGCGTCTCGATGTCCTCGTCGAGGAAGAAATCGGGTGCGCCATGCGGACCGTAGACCACGCCTATCGACCATTCGCGGCTCAACGCGGCAGGCGCAAGCGGCTCCTGCGCGTCCGCCTGTGTCGCGCGGGCAAGGCGCAGCACATGACCGGAGCGCAGTGGGCCGGTGGCGTTGCCGCCGAACTGTCCAGGACCGAAGGTGGCGCGCGAATCCAGAACGACCGGCGCGTCGAAGCCGCCATGCACCGCCAGATAGGATCGCTGTCCCGCCCCCTCGATGGAGCCGATAGAGAGGATCTGGCCGGGTTTCACTGCGATTGCGGCGCTGTGGTCGACCCGCTCGCCGTCCAGCGTCATGGGCATGCGCGCGCCGCTCAGCGCTATCGTGGCGCTTGAGAAAAACCGCAGCTGAGGGCCTGCGACGGTCAACTCCAGCGCGGCGGTGGTGTCGTGGTTTCCGACCAGCCTGTTTGCGTGCCGAAACGAACGTTCGTCCATCGGTCCGCTCGGCGGAACGCCGACATGCCACAGGCCGAGACGCCCCGGCAGTTCCTGAAGGCTCGATTGGGCGCCGGGCACGATCACTTCGACAAGGTCCGGCTCGAACGGAAAATAGGCAAGCGCGGCGGTGCTGATATCCGAACCCGAGAGAAGCTCTGAACCAGCGATCTCCCGGAGATATTCAAGATTGGTCTCGATGCCGAAGATCGACACGTTCGCCAGCGCGGCCTTCAGGGCCGAAATGGCTTCGGCCCGCGTTTCGCCGTGCACGATGACCTTTGCGAGCATCGGATCGTAGAAGGCCGTGACTTCCGTGCCCGTCTCGATCCAGCCATCGACGCGCACGTCGTCGGGAAAGGCCACTTCGGTGAGCAGCCCGGCGCTCGGACGAAAACCGGCATGGGGCATTTCGGCATAGATGCGCGCTTCCATGGCAGCGCCGCTTGGCGTCATGTCCCCTTTGCCTGACAGCACATCCTCGCCCGCTGCCTGGCGGATCATCCACTCGACAAGATCGATGCCGAGCACTGCTTCAGTCACGGGATGCTCGACCTGGAGGCGGGTGTTCACTTCAAGGAAATAGGACTCTTCCAGCGCCGGATCGTAGATGAATTCCACGGTGCCCGCCGATTCATATCGCACCTCTTGGCCGAGCGCGACGGCCGCCTCGCGCAACCGCGCGCGAACCGCGTCCGAAAGGCCGGGGGCGGGCGTTTCTTCAAGCACCTTCTGGTTGCGGCGTTGCAGTGTACAGTCACGCTCGCCGAGCGCGATGACGCGGCCCTTGCCATTGCCGAATATCTGCACCTCGACATGACGCGCTCCCGCAACGAAGCGCTCCAGATAGACGCGCGCGTCGCCGAAGCTGGCCTTCGCCGTGCGCTGCACACCTTCGAAGGCGGTTCGAAGTGCGCCCTCGTCGGCGCTTAGCTGCATGCCTATTCCGCCGCCGCCGGCGGTTGATTTGAGCATGACAGGAAAGCCGATGCGGCGCGCAGCTGCGAGCGCGCCTTCGATGCCGTCGATCAGGTCCGAACCGGGAAGCAGGGGGACGCCGCATGTTCTCGCCAGTTCGCGGGCCGTGTGCTTCAAGCCGAAATCCGCAATGTTGCTTTGCGTGGGGCCGATGAAGACAATGCCTTCCTGCCGGAGCCGCTCCACGAAGCGGGTGTTTTCCGACAGGAAGCCGTAGCCCGGGTGCACCGCCTGCGCCCCAGTCGCCTTGCAGGCGGCGATGACCGCCTCGATGTCGAGATAGCTCTCAGTCGCGGGTGACGGCCCCAGGCGGACGGACTCGCGCGCAAGCCGCGTCGCCATGGCAAACCGGTCGGCGTCGGAATAGACCGCAACCGAAGCTATGCCCATCCGGTCGAGCGTCCTGATTATCCTGACGGCTATTTCGCCGCGATTTGCGACGAGGACCTTCTGGAACATGCTTCTAGGCCTCGCCGTCCCAGACCAGCACGCGGATCGGAGTGGGGTCGAAGCCATTGCAGGGATTGTTGATCTGCGGGCAGTTGGAAATGACCAGCAGCACGTCCATCTCGGCTTTCAGCTCGACATAGTCGCCGGGCGAGGAAATGCCGTCGACGATGGTCATTTCACCTTTGGAGGAGATCGGCACATTCATGAAGAAGTTGATGTTCGGCGCGATGTCGCGCTTGTCCATGCCGTGCTTCGACAGTTCGGCGACGAAGTTGTCGCGGCACGCATGCTGGTATCGAGTCTCCTGCCCGAAGCGCACCGTATTGCTCTCGCATGAACAGGCTCCGGCGGAGGTGTCGTGACGTCCGCAACTGTCGGCGGTCATGGACAGCATCACACGCCCTTCGCTCGACATGATTTTCGTGCCCGTCGATATGTATGCTCCGTTCTGCGCACGCATCGTTTCCTGATTGGAATAGCGCTCCGAATGGTCGTCGGCGCTGTAGAACAGCGTGTCGATGGCCTGCTGGCCGTAGCTGTCTTCGATGCGGACCGTCTGGCCTTTGCGGATGATCGAGGAAAAGGGTCGCTCGGCGGGGATGTGATGAATGTGCACCGCGTTTTCCAGCGTGCGGGTTTCATCGGTCTGGATGAATGGCGTCATGTCGGTGGTCTCAGAGATTTGCGAGGGCGTTGTTTTCAAAGCCGCGTGCGGCTTCGGCGGTCGCCGTGCGGCAATGGTCGTTTGCCGCGACGGGCCTTGCGGCGATGCGCGTCACCCGCACCGGGTTCGGCGCATAGTCCGGGTTGGGGTCGAGCGGGTGGGGACAGTTAGAAAAGCCGACCACCATGTCCATTTCGGCGCGAAGCTCCACATAGTCGCCCGTGCGGAGGAGGTCGTGGTTCCAGAAGAAGCTTCCGTCCTCATTCGTTCGAACAGGCGCGAACAATGAAAGTGCCGCGGGAATATCGCGTCGCGTCAGCCCGCGCTTCATGGCGAGCTTGACGAAATTGTCGCGGGTATCGCGCAGGTTCGCCTTGCCGTAGCGCGCGTTGGTGGCGGCGGTGGAGCCGCCCGCGAGGCAGTCATGCGCGCCGCAGGAGTCCTCGGTGATCGAGAACATGACGCGGCCCATGTCGGAAAAGATGACGCGGCCCTTTGAAAGAGCGGTGGTCCATTGGACCTTCACCGTATCCGGCAGATTCAACCTTTCCGTGGGGTCCCCGGCATTCCAAGCAATGAGGGCGACCGACGAGAAGCCATGATCGAGGCTGATGCGCAGGCTCTCTTCGCGGCGGATCGTCGTCGACCAGTACCAGCCGCCAGGTATCGACTCGCTGTGCATGATGGCGGGGGCCTCTACGGCAGGCTCCGGCAGGGGGCTGAGATCGGGTCGGCTTTTCGGAACAAATTCAAGGCCTTTCTTCTGGTGCTCCTCGTAGCGCGCGCGATTGACGGCTATTTCTTCGGGCGAACGTCTCACATGCACTTTGCAAACTCCCTGCTTCGGAATTTCCCTGCGTTGTTCGATTTCAGCCGAATGAAATGCGACGGCCCGGCATGGGCATGGTTCGCGGATTGCGTGAGCGAGCGCAGCGTTCAGCAATGAAATAGCTGCAATATCCAGAAGCGATATCCGGCACGTTGAATCCCTTTCGCATTCCAAAAGGGATCGGCACGGACCAACGTCGCCAATCCCTTGGCTTACGAGGTCTCCCGGGCTTTTATCCCGCCGTGCGCCGATGGATCACGCCCACCGGTAGCGGCTCTCGGACCAGCCGCGCATCGCCATGACGCGCCGGAACCCTAGCCACTAAACTCTGGGTTATTTATGCAAGCATCATGCCAATACGCATTTCCGGGGCTTGTGGGACAATCCGGGGCTGAGCTGACTAAAAATTGACCAATATGCGCAAGGGCATGATTAATTCGGGGGCTGTTGTCTGTGGCGCGCGCGAGCGGTTTCGACTCGAGCTTGATCGGGCGAAAACTTCTCCGTATACCTTGTTCCAGCAGTCCGGGAGGTCTCCAATTCACATTCCAGCAAGGGGGCCGTTATGCGGTACATAAAGCTCGGGCACACTGGCCTTGAAGTCTCTCCCATCTGTATCGGCGCAATGACATATGGCGATCCCGCGCGCGGCCATCCGGTGTGGTCGCTCGACGAGGAGGCAAGCCGTCCGCTGATCCGCCACGCGGTGGAGGCTGGCATCAATTTCTTCGATACCGCCAACATGTATTCGCAGGGGTCGAGCGAGGAGATACTGGGCCGGGCGCTCAAGGATTTTATCAATCGCGACGATGTGGTGATCGCCACCAAGCTTCGCTACGCGATGCGCCCCGGGCCGAACGGGCAGGGGCTGTCGCGCAAGGCGATCATGACCGAGATCGATCACAGCCTGCGCAGGCTCGGCACCGACTATGTGGACCTTTACCAGATTCACCGCGCCGACCCGACGACGCCATGGGAAGAGACGCTGGAAGCGCTGCATGACATCGTGAAGGCGGGCAAGGTCCGCTATCTCGGCGCCTCATCGATGATGGCATGGGAATTCAGCAAGGCGCTGCACCTTCAAAAGGCGAATGGCTGGGCGCGCTTCGTGTCGATGCAGGATCACTACAATCTCCTCGCTCGCGAGGAGGAGCGCGAGATGCTGCCGCTGTGCGCGAGTGAAGGGGTGGGCACGATGGTCTGGAGCCCGCTCGCTCGCGGACGCCTGACGCGCGCCTGGGGTGAGACCACGACGCGCTCTGAAACCGATCCGTTTGCCGGTCTGCTCTACGACGCGACGGCCTCAAGCGACCGCCTCATTCTGGAGGCACTTGGAGAGATCGCGAACGAGAGAGGGGCGAGCCGGGCGCAGATCGCGCTTGCCTGGCTGCGGCGCAACAAGGTGGTCGTCGCGCCGATCGTGGGTGCCAGCAAGACCCGGCATATCGACGATGCGGTGGCGTCGCTTGAAATCACGCTGACCGATGACGAGGCGGAAAAGCTAGAGGCCCATTACACACCGCGGCACGACTTCCAGGGCGTCTCCGATCCCGCAGTGCTGGCGCGCATCGCGGCGCGGGTCGGAATCTCGGCCCCCTCCCGCTGAAGTCCGGGCGATCCGCTTGAGGCGCGCCGCCAACGCCCGACGTCACGGTTTGGCGGGACCCATGTTCAAGGCATTCAATATGCGCAAGGCGGCGCAGGCCGCGCCATAGCCATTGTCGATGTTGCAGACGGTTATGCCCGAGGCGCAACTGGCGAGCATGGCATTGAGGGCGGTGCGCCCTCCGTCGGCGACGCCGTAGCCCACCGAAGTCGGCACCGCGATCACCGCGCCGGGGATAAGGCCGCCGACAACGCTGGCGAGTGCTGCGTCCATGCCTGCGACGACGATCACCACCGGGTGCGTCCTTATTTCGTCAATGCGCTCCATCAGCCGCCACAGGCCGGCGACGCCGACATCGACAATCAGCGTCGCATCGATGCCGGCATGGCGCAGGGTGCGGGATGCCTCGCGCGCGACCGCCGCATCGGACGTGCCCGCCGCGACAATCGCGACACCGCCCGCTGTCGAGACCGGCGGCACCGCGCCGAAAAACCCTGTTCGCGACAGGGCGCAATGGTCGATGGGCGCAGCAAGGTCAGCGGGCAGCGCTTCGAGTTTCCGTGCGTCGAGCCGCGTGAGAAGCAGGCCCGCCTGCTTGTCCGCCGCTTCGGCGAGGATCGCGGCAATCTGCGCGGCGGTCTTGTCCTCGCAATAGATCGCCTCGCTCAAACCGATGCGCTCGGCGCGGTGGAAATCGGAAACGGAATCCGTCACGCTCTTTCCTTCAGGAATGCGCTGCCGTTGCGATAGCGTTCGAAGCGGACAGGCTTGCGCGCGAGGCGAGGGGGCAGGTGCGCAAGGATTGTAGCCGACAGGCTTTGCTCCGTGTCTGGCGCGATGGCTTCGAGCGCCTGCGGGTCGACCTCGATGACGACGCCTTCGGCGCGCACGCGGCACCGCACCGTCCTTGGCCCGATCGCCTTCCCGACCAGTTGCTCGACGGCATGGATTGCCTGCAGGGTCTCCGCGTCAATGGCGATCGAGGTCTCGACGCGGCTCGACAGGCAGGGCGAGGCAGGCAGTTCGGCCAGTTCGCCCATGCCGAGTTCGCGGGCAAGCGCGCGAACGCCTTTCTTGTC
Source organism: Rhizobiaceae bacterium (assembly GCA_023953835.1). Classification (NCBI taxonomy): domain Bacteria; kingdom Pseudomonadati; phylum Pseudomonadota; class Alphaproteobacteria; order Hyphomicrobiales; family Rhizobiaceae; species Rhizobiaceae bacterium. The sequence continues at coordinate 2,691,031 of JAMLJB010000001.1, forward strand.
GATGCCTGCTTCAAGATAGGGATGACGCACAGCGTGGTTGCGGGCTGCATCGAGGCCGGGGCGAAATTCGCCCAGATCATCCATATTCGCGCCGGAGAATATCTGCCGGTCGGTGAATCCGCTCATCGCGCCATACAGCCGGCTCTTGCAGAAGAAGCAGCGGTTGACCGGGTTCGCAAGGTAATCGCGGTCTTCAAACTCTCCGGCATGCAATATTCTCAGCGTCCAGTTTTCGTCGCGCGCCCAGGCCTCGACGCGCGCCGTCGCCTCAGGCGGAACGGCGGGGGAAACCGCGTGCATCATCGTGACCCGCCGGTTGTCCAGCAGGCGATTTGCAAAGACGGCGAGCGTCATCGAATCCACGCCGCCGCTGACGGCGATGGCAGCCGCCTCGGTACCCAGCAGGATGTCGGCTAGGTCATGCTTCATCGGGAGCCTTCTCCAGCGCATCGCGGACACTGGCTCGAAGCGCGTCGCGCCCGGCGCGCCCCGGCACATCGGCGAGATCGTCAGCTTCCACTTTCGTGGTGCGCCCGGAAGGGCGGTTGACGGTCTTGATGCGAAGCTTGCGGCCTTGCGCCTGTATTTCCGCGCCGCGCCTCGGCAGGAGTGCGCGCTCGACCAGCGAATGCCGCACGCCGATCGTCGTGGTTTCATCGAACAAGGTGGCAAGAATGGCGTCGCGCGCCTGAGGCAGGGCCAGTATCCGCACATGCGTCATCATTCGCCCCTTCTTGCCGAAGACCGGGACCTGCACGATGTCGAGAACGCCGGGATGGCTTCGAAGATAGTCGATGGCCTGCGACAGGTCCTCGGCGGTCTGGTCGTCGATCTCGCATTCCAGCACCGCGACATGGTCACTGTGGACGACATTGCTTCCGGTCTCGAACGACAGCACGCGCAGGCAATTGCTCACGCCGGCCATGCGTCTGGTGCCGAAGCCATGCGCCGTGCCGATCAGCCTGCGTTCGCCATGCACGGCCTGTGACGGATCGCTAAGATGCCGCAGGATCGCCGCGCCGGTAGGCGTGACGCGCTCTCCCGCAATACCGTCGTCGATGAACGCGAAGCCTTCGAGGAGGAGTGCTGTGGCGGGTGCGGGAACCGGCAGGAGGCCATGCGCGGTTCGGATGCGCCCCGAGCCGAGCGGCACCGGACCGACCGACCAGTGCGCAGGTCCGATCATGCCAGCCAGCCATGCCGCCGCGACAATATCGGCCACCGAGTCCCATGCGCCGACCTCGTGGAAACGGACATCGTCGGGCGCGACGCCGTGGACCTTTGCCTCGGCCTCGGCAAGGTGGGTGAAGATGCCCAGCGCATGCGCGCGCGTTTGCGGGTCGAGTGCGGACGCATTCAGCGCCTCGCGAATGACGCGCCAGTCCGCATGGTCATGGTGGTCGTGGTGATGATGGTGCTGATGGGTCTCCGCCGGGGCGCCGTTGCGACGCACGAGGAAGCGCTTGCCCGTCAGCACCCCGTCATTGTGGCCAGCCAGTTCGAAAGTCACGCCTTCCAGCAGCGGACATTGCGCGAGAACCTTTAGAAGACCCGCCTCCAGATCCGGCCGGAGGTCGAGCAAGGCGGCGACGAACATGTCGCCCGCAATGCCGCCCACAGGATCGAGATGGATGGTCAGCATGGCGTCGTGCGGATTTCAGGAGACATGGCGCGGAACGACGTAAGGCCCTTCCGGTATGATCGCGACGCGCGGGTCGCCGCTGCGCGCGATGCTTTCCTCCACCGCCCTCGACAGGTCGTCGATCATGGTCACGCCGGTCAGTCGGCGGTCGTCGCCGGAAAGCCCGGTCGAAAAGAGTTCGACCTGGCCGAGCCGCATCGGCTTCAACTGCATTTCGGTCTGCCATTCGTCGATTTCGGCAAGCGTCTTGGCCGTCAGCGTGGCGAGGAAGCGTTCCGGGCCCAGCTCGACCAGCCGGGCCTGCGCATCGCGAAACTCGGCCGAGCCGAAGCCCTCCGAACATGCCGACGCGATGATGAGCGTGCCTCCGGGTTCGAGGATGTCGAGCGGCGTCACCATGCCCTTGATGGTCTGGTAGTAGGTCTTGTCGAGCGGGTAGCCGGCGGAGGAGGTCACGACGGTCGCGAATTTTCCGGGCACGGGGATGCTGGTCGAATCCGTCACGAAGTCCACCGCGGCCTGATGGCTGGCGATGATCTCGCCGAAGGTCACGCAGACCAGATCGCGGTCTTCGTCCAGCACGGTGTTCAGCGCATAAACCTCCCCCAGCATGCGGACGATTTCGAGCTGCTCTTCATGCAGCGGATTGCCGACCAGATTGCACTGCACGGCGAGAGGGTCTTCCATAAAGCGCGCGGAATGGAAGGTGCGGATCGTTTCATGATGGGCGACGCCCGGGGCGACGACCTTGCGCCCGCCAGACCAGCCCGCCATGAAATGCGGTTCAACGAGGCCGGTCGCGATGCGCAGTTCGGCCTCGACAAACAATTTGTCCAGCTTCACGGGCGTGTTGCGGGTCCTGGTCGCGCCGAGATCGACATGGGCGGCTTCGTCGCGCGCATCGTGGTTTTCCAGCCGGACGTTTTCCAGGACCCAGGGATCGCCGACCAGTTCCGCAAGCTCTTCGCCAAGATTGGGCCGGTGAAGCCCTGTCGCGACCAGCACCGAAATATTCTCCAGCGGAACGCCCGCGGCGTTGATGGTGCGGATCATTGGTTGCAAGAACAGTCGGTTCGGCACCGGGCGGGTGATGTCGCAGATCAGGATGCAGGCGCTCTTGCGGCCCGCCGCCAGTTCGTGCAGCGGCTTCGAGCCGACTGCGTGCTTCAGCGCGCCGGCTATTGCGCCGTGCGGGTCGGGCAGCTTGGGGAGTTCCTTCTTGCGTATCAGTGTCGGCTGCGCCTTTGCGGGAAGGCGGAGCGACACGCGGCCCTGTCCGTAGAGAAGGGATATTTCAGAAGAATCCATGCTCATATCCATCCCGGAACGCGCATTATTCGGAAGCCTTGCGGCGCATCGGCAGCCAATTCTGGCCGCAATTCTCCCATGGATCAAGCAGCATGGCGGCTATGAGTTTCGGGCTGCCGAATAGAACTGGTCAATGAAAACGGCGAGGATGATGACGGTGCCGAGCGCCACCATCTGCAGGAAGCTGTCGACCTGCGACAGGTCCATGCCGTTCTGCAGAACGGTGATGAAGATGCCACCAAGCAGGCAATTGAAAACATTGCCCAGACCTCCGCGCAACGACACGCCGCCGATGACCGCAGCCGCGATGCTTTGCAGCATCAGGCCGCCGCCCATGTTCGGCTCGCCAGATCCGGTCCGTGCCGTCAGCAATATGGCGACCAGCGCCACCAGAAGCGAGCAGAGCACATAGGCGCCGAGCGTATATTTGCGGATCGGAAGCCCTGCTACCGCCGCCGCCCGGGGATTGGAACCGACGAGGTAGAGCCCGCGACCGAAAGTGGTGTAGTTCAGGATGAAATGCAGCAGCGCCAGCACGAGGATGCAGGCGACGACCGCGACCGGAATACCCGCGACGCTTGCGCGGCTGAAGATGTCGGTGAACTCGACCGGCAGGCCGAAGATCGGAAAGCCTCCGGATACGGTCGCCGCGAAGCCTGCCGCCACACCCTGGGTTCCAAGCGTGACGACGAAGGGATTGACGCCGAGGAACACCACGCAGGCCCCGTTCACAATGCCCACGAGCGCGCCCATGGCGAGGGCGACCACAATGGTCAGTGCGATGGTGACGCCCACCAGCCCGGGATTGCCGGCCAGGATGCCGGTCATGATGAGGCCGAGCAGAACGCTGATTGCCGAAAGCGTGGTGCCCATGGACAGGTCGAACCCACGCACGATCAGCACGATCATCTGCGCGGCTGAGAGCATGATGAGATAGCTCGCCTGGTTGAGTACGTTCAGAATGTTGCGCGGGGCCAGAAAGACCGGCTCCGAATAGCCGAAGAAGGCGCAGGCGATGACCAGCACGAGCGGCAGAAGGCCGTAGGAGGCCAGATGACGAATGCGGGTGCCGAAGTTTGCGGTGGGTGCTGACGCTACGGAGCTCATGACAATCACCGCTTCTTCCAGCGCTCGGCGCCCTCGATCGCGACCGCCGCGACCAGCAGCACGCCGATCACCATTGCCTGCAACCTGGTATCGACGCGGCTCAGGTTCATTCCGTTGGCGAGAATTGCGATCAGCAGCGCGCTGATGGCCACCCGCTCGATCCGACCGATGCCGCCGCGCAGCGATACGCCGCCGATGACCGCAGCCGCGAGGCTTTGCAGCATGAACTCGTCGCCGAGCGTTCCTTCTCCCGACCCGACCCGCGCGGTCAGCAAAACGCCCGTCAGCGCGGCGAGAAAGCCGCAAAGCACATAGGCCGAGACGAGGCAGGCCGTGGACCGGACGCCGGATGCCCGGGCGGCCTCGATGTTGCCGCCGATGGCATAGAGATGCCGACCGAAGGCGGTGCGCCGCATGACCAGCCAGACAAGGGCAAGGACGAGGATCGCAAGATAGAAGTTTGATGGCAATCCCAGCCATCTGAGTTGCGCGAAATCGGTGACGAAGGCTTCGGGCATGCCGTAGATGGGCGTGCCACCCGCGCTGTAGAGCGCGATGCCGCTCGCGATCAGCATCGTGCCTAGTGTGACCATGAAGGGCGAGACTTTCAGGAGCGCGACGCAAAGTCCGTTTATGAGGCCAATGGCTGCCCCCGCCGCCAGCGCCGCGAGTATGCCGAGGGCGACGACCATGTAGGGATTGCCGGGCATCAACGGGTCGAGCCATGCCATGACGAGGGCGCAGACCACGCTCGCCAGTGCGATCACGGCGCCCACGGACAAATCGAAGCCCCCGACGATGAGCACGATGGCCTGGCCGACCGAGACGATGACGATGTTCGATGCGTTGCGAACGATGTCCACCACATTGGTCGGCGCGAAGAAGTTTCGATTCAGGAGGCCGAACAGGATCAGCAGCAGCACGATAAGGATCGACGAAATCCCGAGGGACGCCAGAATCGAGGCGAAGGGATGTCTTGAACGAGCCGCCGTGCCGTCAAAGGTGGGATGGGATAGCTTGGCGGTCATTGGACAGCCTCGGCGTCGACATTGAAGAAGGCGTTGAGCACGTTCTTTTCCGAAATATCCTTGCCGGAAAACTCGCCCACGAGGTTGCCGTCGCGCACGACATAGACCCTGTTGGAGAGGTGGAGGATTTCAGGCAACTCGGACGAAATGACCAGCACCGCCGCGCCATCGGCGGAAAGCTTGGCGATCAGTTCGTAGATCTCCGCCTTGGCGCCGACATCGATCCCGACGGTGGGCTCATCAAAGATGAACACTTCCGTGGGGCGGCTCAGGCCGCGCATCAGCATGACCTTCTGCCGGTTGCCGCCCGACAGCGCGGCGACGCGCCGTTCGATGTTCCGGGGCCGCAATTGCAGGCGCTCGGCGATGTTCTGGACAATCGACCGCTCGTTCTTGCGCCGAAGCAGGCCCTTGCTGGAGAAGGCCGGTTCGAGGATCGCGGCCATCGACGCGTTCTCGCGCACGGCACGCGGCATGGCGAGACCTTCGGCGCCGCGGTCGGAAGGGAAATAGCACAGGCCGCGGTCGAGCATCTCGCTCGGCACCGGCTTCTCGATCTCCTCGCCCTTGACGACGATGCGGCCGCTTTCGACGGCATCGAGGCCGAACACCGCGCGCCCGATTTCGGATTTGCCGCAGCCAACCAGCCCTGCGAGGCCGACGACCTCTCCGGCATGCACTGTGATCGATACGTCGCGCACCCGACCGTTCTCGGTACGGAGGCTGGAAACTTCCAGCAGCGGCTTGGCGGGACGATGATGCATCTCGGGAAACAGCAGGTCGATCTCACGGCCCGTCATCAGTTCGACGAGGCGCTTGTCGCTTACATCGGCCATTGCGCCCGAAGCGATGTGCTTGCCGTCGCGCAGCACCGTGAAACGGTCTGCCAGGCGGCGCAGCTCCGCCATGCGATGCGACACATAGAGGATTCCGACGCCGCGCGCCTTCAGCCTGAGAACGAGGTCGAAAAGCCGTTCCGTTTCACGCTCCGTCAATGAAGCAGTCGGCTCGTCGAGGATGAGAAGATGCACGTCCTGCAAGAGCGCCTTGGCGATTTCGACCATCTGCTGCTGCGCGCGCGACAGTTCGCTGACCATCGCCCGTTCGTCGAGTTCGAAGCCGAGTTCGTCGAGGAGCTTGCGCGCGGTGGCGCGCATGTCGGCCATTCTCAGCAGGCCGTTGCTCGTCAGTTCCCGGCCAAGGAACAGGTTGGCGCTGACATCGAGCTCCGGGATCAGGCTGAATTCCTGAAAGACTGGGCTGATGCCGAGCAGACGGGCGCGATGCGGGGTCAGGCCGCGTATCGGCTGGCCGCGATAGGTATATTCGCCGGAATAGGTGCGCTGCGAACCGGCAATGATGCTGATGAGCGTCGACTTGCCCGCGCCGTTTTCCCCAACCAGCGCATGAATCTCGCCGGGGGCCATTTCCAGTTCCACATTGTCGAGCGCCTTAACGCCGTGAAACTGCTTGGTGACGTGAGACATCCGCAGAAGGGAGCCGGGCGCGCTCATTCTTGCACCACCTGGAAATTCGGCAGCGGATGCCGGCAAAAGCGAAATCGCGTGATCACGGATCGATCTCGACATAGACGTTGCGAACGCGCTTCACGAAATGCGGCTCCAGCCGCCGCGTCCACTCGGACGGGCCTGCGATCTTCTTGTAGTCCTCGCTTTCGAGAACCGCCGGAGATTCAAGCTCGTAGATCGCCAGATATTTCGGTTCGCCCTCGGTGGCGAGGTAGCGTTTGCCTGACAGGAAGCCGGGGCAAGCCATCCGCTCGGGATAGTGTTCCTCCCGGTACCAGCGGTTGAAGTCGTCCTCATATGCGGGATCGATCTCGATCATTACGAGCAACAGGCCCCGCTCGCGCTTGGTAATTTCCATCTCTCTCATTTTCTTGTTTTGGGACCTTGCCGGACGGCCAAGCCGGCCCGCTCAGTCCGCATTCTACGTGTCGACACTCTCAGTACTGGACCGCGAAGTCAAGTGCCTGCGCCGATTCTTGTCACAGGAACATTTGGACCAGGCCCGGATGTATGCAAGTCTCTGTGAACGTCCGGGCTCCGGCTGATGCGTCCTGTCCTGCTGTGTCGAGTTGTTGGTCGCTGATCAATCCTTAGCTCCGAAACAATCCTTCCGTGGCGTTGTTTCGCGCGCTCTACCGCATGGCGCAGGACGAATGTGCCCGTCCTCTTTTTGAAGTGATTCCAGTATCATAGAAAACAGATCGGCAAATGCCGCGCTGGTGGGCGCGATCTGGCGATCCTTGCGTACACGGGCAAAGGCAGGCGGCTGATGCCGGAGATGCGGCGCGCGTCAAGGCGCTGCGGTCTTTGCGTGGGATGGCGGCCGAGGCCTGCTTCCATAAAATTGAATCTGTGCCCGCTTGCTGCTGTAAACCGCGACGGACCTGCGGCGCCGTCGAGGTTCAACGGAAATTGAACGGCAGCTTCGAAACCGGAATGTGCGGCGCAATATGTGTCGACACGTTTTCGGCTATGATGCTTTGTGTTGCTGGACTTCATCCGTCAACATGCCCGTACGGGCCTCTATTTCGACAAGCGGCTGGATGGCGCGAAAGGCGCCGTTCAGATTGGACCGGACGAGCGCTTTGGCCAGTTCGACGTCCCGCTCCTCGATTGCGCGGAACAGCCTTAGATGATCCTCAAGCGACCTGTCCATTCGTCCCGGCTGCTTGATGCTGAGGCGGCGCAGGCGCAGAGTGCGTAGGACGAGCGAGTTCAGGAAGCGTTCGAGCGTCCGGCTGGCGGATATTTCGGCGATTCGCTCGTGAAACTCGACGCCTGCCCAGAAATATTCCTCCGCGTCTCCGAAAGCGGTGCGCAGCTTGTTTGCCGTCTGGCGCAAGCGCTCAAGTCCTTCGGCATTCGCGCGCGTCGCGGCGTCCGCGACAATCGCCATCATGATCGTAGTTCGGATTTCGTAGAGTTCTCCGATTTCCTCGGCTGTGGGGGTGGCGACACGCGGGCGGCGACGCGGCGGGATTTCGACCAGCCCCTCCTTTTCGAGCAGCATCAGTCCCTCGCGCGTCGGGGTGCGGCTCGTGTGGAAGGTTCGTGCAAGTTCGACCGAGTTGATGTCGGCCCCCGGCGGACGGATCCCTATGAGAATGTCCGCGCCGACGGAACATGCGATGTCCGAAACCAGCGACGGGCGATCATGGCGATCACTGATGATCCTGCGGATGAAAGCCTTGAATTTTTCGTGCGTCTCGTGGTCATGGTTCATAGGCGCGTACCTCTTTGGCCACCCCTTGTATGGCATATGAGGGCGAATGATATCGAGACCCACAGGTTCGGCAAACTGTGCAACACCTGCGCACTGTCGGCAGGAAGGCCGGTGCGTCGAGGTTTCACCCGAAGTGTTGACCCATTGCTGCGCGGGGGTGCGAAGGTGAAGAACCGGAACCAGGATGGTTGGAGGATGTGAGTCACCCGCCTGGCTCCGGTTCCGGAGACGGAACGTCGAAATCAATCCGACGTTCCGGGTTGTTCACCGGGTCATTCCACCGAAAAGACCGGCTTCCAGTCGTCGGGGCCGAACTCGCCGGAAAGGTCATAGTCCTTCAAATTGTCTTTGGTGACCATGATCGGCGTTGCGGTGAGACGCTTGTCATATGGCATCTTCTGCAAAACGCGCACAGCCTGGTCGACGCCGATAACGGTTGTGGCGACGCTGCCCTGCAGCGGCGCGGTCGTGACGCGCCCGGCGCGCACGGCTGCCAGCGACCCGGTGTTGAGGTAGTCGCCGACTACGGGAATCTCGGCATGACCGGAATCACGGATCGCATTCGGCGCGACCTCGTTCATGACCGCGTTGCCGATGATCGCCTTGGCGTCGGGATAGGTGTGGAGCGCATCCTCGACAAGCCGCTGCTGCTCGTTCTTCGTGGTATTGCCCCAGATCGTGGCCAGGATCTTGACATTGCTGCCCTTCAACTGGTCCTCGTGGCCCTGTGCGGAGACGGCGGCCCAGTTCGCGGCCTGTGGTCCGGGGAAGTCAAGAATGCCGACTTCGCCCTGGTCCTTGAACATGTCCTGAAGGAACTTGGCGGAAGCCTGCGCCTGTGAATAATTGTCCGGGAACACGCCCGCGTCATAGGGCATCTTGTCGGAGACCATGTTGTCGACGGCGATCTGCGCGATGCCGGCGGCCTTGCCTTCCTCGATCTTGCGCACGAGACCTTCTTCCGAGATTGCCTGGAAGAGGATCGCGTCCGCCCCGAGGGCGACGCAGTTGTCATATTGCGCGATCTGCTTGGTCAGGTTCTGGAAACCGCCCGCGTCGAAGATGGTCATCTTGAGGCCGAGACGCCGGGCTTCCTGCACGAAGCCGTAGTTGATGCCGATGAAAACGCTGTCCGTCAGCGTCGGCATCAGCACGCACAGGTGCCACTTCTTCTGCACTTCTTCCGGCTTCAGGAGTTCATATTCCTTGGCCGTCGACTTGTCGCCTTCCCACGCATTGACCGGGTAGGGCGCCCAGCCCCACTCCTTGACGTCTTCCGCGCGAGCCGAGGTGCCGGCGATGACAGCGGCAAGGGCAATGCCCAATGCCAGACCGAGTTTTTTCTTCATGTTCGAATCCTCCCTTGTTGGATGCGGTTGGTGTGAAGATCTGCTTCGACGGAGATTCATGACGGGCGACGCCCGGATGCGAAGGAGGCTGCGCCTGCTTCGGCAACTTCGATGTCCTGTTCGGCGGACCCGCCGGAGACGCCGATTGCGCCGACGACCTCGCCATTGATTTCGATCGGCACGCCGCCGCCGAACACGACCATCGGCTGGCGGTGCGAAACCTCGAGGCCGTAGAACGGGCCGCCCGGCTGCACTGCCGCCATCAGGTCCGCGGTGCGTGCATTGACCGTCCTTGCGGTGAACGCCTTCGCCTGTGAAATCTCGATGGAGCCAAGCAACGCGCCGTCCATCCTGAGGAAGGCGACCAGGGCGCGGCCATCGTCGATGATCGCAATGCTCATCGCGACGCCGATCTGGCGCGCCTTGTCGGCAGCCGCCGCGATTGCCGCCTGCGCCGCTGCCGCATCGATTCTGGTGCTCATCTTCAAGATACCTCCCTGTGGCGCTGTCAGTTGTGGGCACCGCCGTTGATGGAAATGGCCTGTGCCGTCATAAACGCGGATTCGTCGCAGGCCAGGTAAAGAACCAGTGCGGCGATTTCCTGAACGGTGCCCTGGCGTCCAAGTGGCGTGCCCGCCTGAACCGCCTCCTGCGTTGCGACGGGTCCGCCGAGGAAATCGATCACCGGCTTGTTGAAGGGCGTATCGACCCAGCCGGGGCAGATGGCATTGACCCTGATGCGGCTTCGCGCCAGTTCCAGCGCCAGCGAAACGGTGAAGCCGTTGATGGCCGCCTTCGAGGCGGAATAGGCGGCAAGCCCTGGAGCGCCGCGAAGCCCCGCCATGGATGACATGTTGACGATCGAGCCGCCCGCCGAAGCCTTCAGATGCGGAACGGCATATTTGCTCATCAGGAATGTGGATCGGACATTGACGCGAAAAACGCGGTCCCAAAGATCAGGGTCCATCTCGGCGATGGGCTTGTGCGTGATCATGCCCGCATTGTTTACGAGAATATCCAGCCCGCCGAGGAACGCGACCGCCGCATCGATTGTGGCGCGGATGTCATCCTCTTCAGTCACGTCGCAGCGCTGGAAGCGGGCTGCCGGGCCGAGCCGTTCGGCAAGGTTCTCTCCCTCGGCCACGTTGATGTCGGCTATGACGATGCGGGCACCTTCCGAGACAAGAAGCTCCGCCGTCGCGCGTCCGATTCCGGTTGCGCCCCCGGTCAGAAGGACCTTCTTTCCCGCCATGCGGCCAGCCATCGCCACCTCCCGTTTTTTGGCAGTGCCTCTATAGCAAGTCGATTTTCATATGTCGACACTTAATATGAAAAAGAATGTCTATTTGATGTGCAATGTCGACACTAGTTAACATATTTTGCCAATTATAGGCTTTAAAACCTATTATTTGCTATATTGCAGTGCAAAAATTGCATGTAAGTATTTTTGTAATGACGGTCAGCTTGACATCAGAATGAAAATGTCGACAGGTGTGCCCGCAAGCGGCGCGACCAATATGGTACGCATATCTATTAAAACGCCAGCGGGAGAAACGACATGACAACAGGATCGAGCGGCCTTTTGACGGGGACGCTGGAGCATCTGCGCCGACCACTTGTTCGCAACATCAAGGAAGGCCAGCGCATATTGGTCCTGTCCGATACCGAACATGACCCGAGGGTGTGGCAGGCGATCATGACCATTCTGGCGGACATTGGCGCGGACGCGACGCTGGCCCTTTTCAGCCGCCGACCGGCAGACTACTACGATCCGCCTGAAGCGGTCTGCGAGGCGATGATGAAGTCCGACGCCAACATCCTTGTTTCTTCAACGGGCATGCTGCACTGCCGGGCAAGCCTGCGCTCGATGGAGGCGGGAATTCCGTCGATCTGCCTCGATGGCGGCATGAAGCTGGAGTGGTTGCAGTCGGGCGCGATTTCCGACGACATGCGCCAGATCGCGGTGCGAAAGCACTATGTCGGCAAGAACGTCTTTGGCGCGGACGCCAAGATTTGCCGCGTCACCTCGAAATACGGTACCGATTTTACCTATAGCGTCGAGGACAAGATCTGGATCCCGCCGCTGCCGTCGGCGGATTTCGATCCTTACAAGATCATCAACTTCCAGAAGGACGAGAACCGTCCTGCCGGAAAGCTGTACTACTATCTGTATCCGACCGGCGAATTCAACGTGGCGCCAATCGAGGGGACGGCCAACGGCAAGCTGGTGATCGACCTCACCATGCACCATCTCGGCCTGCTCGGCAGCCCGATCGAGCTGACGATCAAGGACGGGCGCGTCATCGAGATCGAGGGCGGCGTCGATGCGCGAATCCTTCGCGATTTTCTCGCGACCTATGGCGACGAGAACGCCTATATGTGTCCCGCGGAAGCGTCCGTGGGTGTCAACGCCAAGGCTGTCGTTCGCGGCATCCAGCGCGAGGACAAGAATATCATGGGAACCATGCATTTCGGTCTCGGCACCAATGTCGACGTGGGCGGCTCGATCATGTCGAAGGTCCACATGGATGGTGTGATCCTTGAGCCGACGCTGTATGTCGACGGAGTCAAGCGGATCGAGCATGGACGCTTCCTCGTGCCGATCGAAGGCGACGCATAAGCCGCCTGGGGAGGACGCATCATGCTGTTGAACGGGGTCGCGACCGGCCAGGGGGAGCCGCTGGTTCTTCTGCACCCCATCGGCCTGGACGCTACCTTCTGGGAAGGGTTGGAGGGACTGCTCGACGGGTTTCGTGTGCTCAGGCTTGACCTGAGGGGCCACGGCCAGTCCCGCGTTTCCGGGCACCGGCCTGCGATCGCTGTCTATGCCGACGATGTCGCTGAAACGATGTCTGACCACGGCATGGAGCAAGCCGCCGTGCTCGGCGTTTCGTTCGGAGGCATGGTCGCGCAGACTTTGGCCTTGTCCCATCCGGGGCACGTATCGCGCCTGATCCTGTGCGCCTGTCCCCCGGGCATCGGGGAACCGGCTCGTGAGGCGATACGCGAACGTGGCCTGGCCGCAGAGCGCGATGGAATGGCGAGCATCGTGCCCACGACTCTCGAGCGCTGGTTCAATCCGGCGTTTCAGGACAGCCCGGTCGTCGCGCAGGTGCGCGAACGGCTGTTGACAAACGATGTACAAGGTTGGTCGGACGGCTGGAACGCCATCGCGGGTTTTGACGCCCGGCCACGCCTTAATGAAATTCGCGCCCGCACATTGGTGGTCGCGGGGGAAAATGACAAGGCCACGCCGCGCGAAGCGTCCGAGGCAATCGCAAGCGGTATAGCGGGGGCGACGATGACGGTGATCCCCGGCGCACCTCATATGCTGCAACTGGAAACAGCCGCCGCCTTCGCGCGCATCGTGCAGGATTTCTTGGGGCAAGGTGCGCAGGCGGGCAAAGGAGGCGGGTTGGAATGAGAGTTGTCTTTTTCGGCGCCTCCCACTGGCATTTCGATCTCTATTTCGTTCCGTTCAGCGACGTGCCCGGTGTCGAGCTGGTCGGCATCAGCGACCCGAACCCCGATGTGGTGAAGGAGATGTCCGCCCGTCTCGGTTGTGAAGGGGATGTCGATTTCAAGCGCCTGTGCCGCAGGCTCAAGCCGGATTTCGTTTTTGCGCTCGGACGACACATCGACATGCCCGACGAAGCGGAGTTTCTGATTGCGGAAGGCATTCCCTTCGCGCTGGAAAAGCCCTGCGGCATGACGCAGGCCGCGGTCGAAGCCATTGCGGCCAGGGCCGAGAAGAGCGGTTCGTTCGCCGCCGTTCCGCTGGTGATGCGCAATGGCGACTTCACCGATCACCTGCTGCGGCAGAAATCGGAAGAAGACTTTCACTATATGAGCTTCCGCTTCATCGCCGGTTTTCCCGCGCGCTATATCGCGGCGGGGTGCGAATGGATGCTCGACCCCGCATTGTCGGGCGGCGGCTCGACCATCAATCTTGCGGTGCATTTCTTCGATCTCGGATTGCGGCTTCTGGGTCCGGGCACGCGCGTTCTCTCCGCGACCATGGCCAACACGGCCTGGAATTTTCCCGTCGAGGACTATTCGCTTGTCACGCTCGAACGGGACGGCGCGCTGTGCGTGATCGAGACAGGCTATCTCTATCCTGCGCCGACCAGTTCCTTCGATATGCACTATGCGTTTCGCTCGCCGCATCATTACACAATCGCCCATGATCCGGGCACGGTGGAAAGCCTCGAGAACGATGGCGCCAGCCGGACATGGGAATCCGTAACCACCAACGTGCCGCACTATCGCACGTTCGTCTTCGATGTCCTCGAACGGGCAAGGACCGGCGCAAAGCCGCTGGCCTCGCTCTCCGACATGATTCCGGTAATGGGGCTGATCGAAGACGCCTATTCGAAATCCGGGCGCCCGAACTTTCACGCGCCCATGGCAAAGTGACCTGGAGGAGCGCGTCATGGCGGAAGGAAACTATGATTTTATTGTGGTCGGTGCGGGTTCTGCCGGCGCTGTCATTGCCGCGCGGCTGAGCGAAAACCCATCCTGGAAGGTGCTGCTGCTCGAAGCGGGTCCGCCGAACAAGAGCGTGTGGCTGCATGTGCCGATCGGCTTTGCCAAGCTGTTCACCAATGCCAAGTACAACTGGATGTACAGCACCGATCCGGAGCCTTACATCGACGGGCGACAGATGTTCACGCCGCGTGGCAAAACGCTTGGCGGGAGCAGCTCGATCAATGGCATGATCTACCTGCGCGGAGTGCCGACCGATTTCAACCACTGGCGCCAGATGGGCAATGCCGGTTGGGGCTACGACGACGTTCTGCCGTTTTTCCGCAAGCTCGAATCCTATGCGGGCGGCGACGACGAATATCGCGGGCGCAGCGGCCCGATCGAAGTTACCGACGCGGAATGGCGCAACGACCTGACGGAAGCCTTCATAGCCGCCGGTCGCGAGCTTGGGCTGCCGCGCAATGACGGCTTCAACGGGCCGACGCAGGAAGGCATCGGCTATTTCAACCTCTCGCAGAAGAACGGCCTGCGCAACTCGACCGCGCGCGGCTATCTCAAGCCTGCGCGCAACCGCCAGAACCTCCACATCGTGACCGATGCACTGGTCGAGCGGGTGATCCTCGACGGCAGCCGCGCGACGGGCGTGGAATACAGCGTTGGCGGTGAAAAGCGTCGGGCGTCCGCCGGCCGCGAAATCATCGTATCGGGCGGCGCGATCAACTCGCCCCAATTGCTCCAGCTTTCCGGCATCGGGCCGGGTGACCTGCTTTCCCAACACGGGATTGCCGTGCAGCACGAACTGCCGGGCGTGGGCGAGAACCTTCACGACCACTTCAACTGCAAGACATCTATCCGCGTCAGCGCGCCGCTGACCGTCAACGACCAGGTCAAGAACTGGTATCGCCGCGCGCTTGCGGGCCTGCAATATGCATTGCATCGCAACGGCGCGCTGACGGTTGCGGCGGGTGTCGTCGGCGTGTTCGCCAAGAGCAGGCCGGACCTCGAAGTGCCGGACCTTCAGGTCCACTTCTTCCCGTTTTCGGGCGACGACCTGTCGGTTGCTCCGCACACTTTTTCCGGCGTGACCGCAATCGTCAACCAGCATATCCCGCAAAGTCGCGGCCATGTGCACATCAAGTCGGCGGACGCGCGGCAAGCGCCTTCGATTCTGGTCAACTATCTGAAGGAAGAGATCGACCAGAAGACGACGGTTGCCGGGTTGAGATTTGTCCGCAGGCTATTCGGCACCGATGCGATGAAGCCGTTTTACGTGAACGAGATGAAGCCCGGGCAAAAGGTGCAGAGCGACGAAGAGCTGCTTGCCTATGCGCGCGCCAACGGCGATTCGACCTATCATCTTTGCGGTAGTTGCCGGATGGGGATGAAAACCGCGAAAATGGCCGTGGTCGACGAGCGCCTGCGCGTCCACGGGCTGGAGGGCCTGCGCGTCGCCGACGCTTCCATCATGCCGCAGATCACCTCGGCCAACACGAACGTGACCTCGATCATGATCGGCGAGAAGTGCGCGGACATGGTCAAGAGCGACGCGCGCGCCTGAGGAGTGAACCGTGTCGCTTGAGATGGGACATGGCTCCCGGATTGTGCGGGGCTTAGTCCGGTTTCTCGTGGAGGAAGAATGAAGGACAGGACAATCGGCGCGAATATGCGCAATCCGTCCGTCGATCACGACTGGCTGGCGCTTCGCCGCGAGGATGTGCTCGAACCGGACCAGCGGATCATCGACGCGCATCACCACATGTGGGATCGCCCCGGCTGGCGCTATCTGCCACCGGACATGCTGCTGGACATTCATGACGGGCACCGCGTCGTTGCGACGGTGCATGTGGAGGACGAGGCAGGCTATCGTTCCTACGGACCAGCCGACATGCGGCCTGTCGGAGAAACCGAGATCATGGCGGGCCTCGGCCATGCGTGGTCCTCGCAGGACCCGCAGGTGAACATCAATGCCGCGATTGTGGGGTATGCCGATCTCATTCTCGGCGATGCCGTGCGTCCGGTTCTGGAAGCACATATGGAAGCGGGGCAGGGCCGCTTCAGGGGCATTCGCCACATCACGGCCTGGGACGCGGACGAAACGGTGCAGACCCCGCTCGGCCCGCCACGGCGCACACTCGTCGAGGGCATGATCCCCGATCCGCGTTTCCGGCAGGGGTTCGCGCATCTCGGGCAAATGGGCCTGACTTTCGATGCCTGGGTATATCATCCGCAACTCGGCGAACTGGCCGATCTGGCGGATGCGTTTCCCCAGACGACGATCGTCGTGAACCACATCGGCGGAATCATCCGCACGGGTTCCTATCGCGACCGCCTCGATGAGACATTTGCGCAATGGCGCGCGGCTGTCTCCGACATTGCGCGACGACCGAACGTTCTCATGAAGATCGGAGGCCTCGGCATGCAGCTTTTCGGCTTCGACCTGCGCGACAGGCCAGTTCCGGCGTCGTCGGAATATCTGGCCGGAATCTGGGAGCCCTTCGCGAATCATTGCATCGAAGCGTTTGGTCCCGAACGCTGCATGTTTGAAAGTAATTTTCCGGTCGATATGGCATTTTTTACATATCGAACAATGTGGAATGCTTTCAAGCGGCTGGCTGCGGGGGCATCTTCGCACGAAAAGGATCTGATGTTCTACGAAACGGCGGCAAGGACCTATCGCCTGGCGGCGCCGCCGGACTGAGTTCCACCTCGACGCCGACACGGATGTAAGACAACGGCGCGACGCGACCGGGGCTGTGGCCTCGCTCGCGGCGCTCTTGGCTATTGCCGGTCAAACGCACTCATTATGTCGACACTAGTGACATTTTTTTGATGAAATTCCGGCGTTTTTGGCTTGACACCGCGTTATAAATGTCGACAGATGTGACGCACTGGAAGCCTGACAGGAGCCTTTGAATGGCTCCCCGCGAAGGCAAGATTGCGGGTCAAGGCGGAGGTGGCAGCGTATCTGGCGATACCCCCGGGCAGATGATGTTTCATTCTACGGGATGAGGGATGGGGGTTTGGGTTGTGACGGTGTGCTGGGTCGACCGTCGCTTAAGATTATCCGGGAGGAAGTATTGATGAAGAAGTATTCTGCGGTTCTGGGCTGCCTGCTGACCTTGTCGGCGGGCCATGCGTTGGCGCAGGACGACAATCGTCCGGTGCTGAAAATGGCTGTGCTTGAGGCGCTTTCAGGTCCCAATTCGCTGGTGGCCAAGCATATCGCCAACGCCACGCGCTATACGGTTGAAACCGAAATGGCGAAGCCCGACTACAAGGGTCCGAAGATCGAACTGAAAGAATATGACACGCAGGGTCTTTCCAACCTCGTGTCGGATCGTTTGCGCCAGGCCATCGATGAAGGCGCAAACGTGATCGTGCAGGGAAATTCCTCGGCGCTGGCCGCGCAGGTGAGCGAGGCGATTGCCCGCCACAATGCGCGCAACCCCGAACATACTGTTCTGTTTCTCAACACTGTCGCCGCCGCGATGGAGCTTACCGGTGCAAAGTGCCAGTTCTATCATTTCCGTGGATCGCCTGACGTCAGCAGCGTCATCAAAGCCATCGTGATCGGCATGAAGGATGCGGGCGCGCTCGGCACCAAGGTCTATGCCCTGAACCAGAATTATTCCTTCGGCCAGGACATCAACAAGGCGGTGAACGAATATGCCGGCATCGGCGGCTACACGGTGGTCGGCGAGACGTTGCACGAAGTGCAGAAGATTCAGGACTTTGCGCCCTATGTTGCTGCAATCGCATCGAAATCGCCAGATTCCGTGATTACCGGGAACTACGGCAACGATCTGCTGCTGTTTCTGAGAGCATCGCGCGAAGCCGGGCAGAAATATGCCCTCGGCGCGTTCCAGCTCGATGCGCCGGGCACGCTTGCGGCAGCCGGACCGAGCGCGGAAGGCGGCTTTGCGGTCAACACCTTCAATGCCGAACTCGACGCCGACAGCGCTGCGCTCGCGGAGGACTACAAGGCGAAGATCGGCGAATATCCCGTGATGGTCGCTCCCAAGACCGTCAAGAGCCTGCAGCTTTTCTTCCAGGCGCTGAACTCCCTTGCCGGTAAGGACAAGGTGACGGCTGAGGACATGGTCATTGCGCTGGAGAACACCAAGATGCAAACCAGCATTGGTGAAATCTCGTACCGGAAGGAAGACCACCAGATCATCACGCCCGTGGTCGTGTCGAAGGTCAGCAAGGATGCCAAGTACAAGGCAGATGGCACCGACATGGGCTTCAAGCCGGTCAAGGTGATCCCGGGTTCTGAAGCCATCTCCGCCGTGCAGGACAACTGCAAGATGGAACGCCCGAAAGGTCTTTAGACCCGAGGGTGGGCCGCCGGTGCATCTTTCCCGACAGGCACGGCGCTTCCCGATCGGGGGGCGCCGTTTCCCGCAAGGAAGCGCGGCGGTCGACCCTTGCTGACTTTTGTCGAAGCGATCGGACGCAACTGGCGTCCGCCACACGTCTTGCGATGTCTTCCATTCTCTGAGGCAGCGGCCGTCAGTCGATGGCGAGACGAGTGAGACTTCCTGAATTTCTTTTTTTTCGCAGTCGATCAATTCGGAGGAATGCTCAATGAAGAAGTCTTTTTTCGTGCTTGGCTGTGTATCTGTCCTGGCCACGAACCCCGCGCTCGCGCAAGACAGCGAGCCGCCCGTTGTAAAGATGGCCGTTATCGAGGCGCTGTCCGGGCCAAACTCGCTCATTGCCAATCTCATGGCGAGCGCGACAAGATATACGGTGGAAACCGAGACGGCGAAGCCTGACTACAAGGGCCCCAAGGTCGAGTTGAGGGAGTATGATACGCAAGGTCTTTCCAACCTCGTGTCCGACCGTTTGAGGCAGGCCCTCGACGATGGCGCCAACGTGATTGTCAACGGCAACTCGGCTGCGGCAGCATTGATAAGCGAAGCGGTGGTGCGCAACAACAAGCGCAACCCCGACCACACCGTGCTGTTTCTGGACACGGTCGGCGCGGCGATGGAACTGACCGGCACCAAGTGCCAGTTCTATCACTTCCGGGGATCGTCGGACGTCAGCACCGCGATCAAGGCGATCGTGCTCGGCATGAAGGATGCCGGTGCGCTTGGCACCAAGGTTTATGCCTTCAACCAGAACTATACGTTCGGACAGGACATCAACAAGGCCGTGAACGAATATGCCGGCATCGGCGGCTATACGGTTGTCGGCGAGACATTGCATGAAGTGCAGAAGATCCAGGATTTCGCGCCCTATGTCGCGGCGCTCGCGTCAAAATCGCCGGATTCGGTGATCACTGGAAACTACGGCAACGACCTCCTGCTGTTTCTGAAAGCCTCTCGCGATGCCGGGCAGAAATATGCGCTCGGCGCCTATCAGCTCGACACGCCGGGCACGCTGGCGGCAGCCGGGCCGAGCGCGGAGGGCGGTTTTGCGGTCAACACATTCAATGCCGAACTCGACGCCGACAGCGCCGCGCTTGCCGAGGACTACAAGGCCAAGACGGGCAAATACCCGGTCATGACGGCCCCGAAAACCGTGCAAAGCCTTACGCTGTTCTTCAAGGCGCTCAACTCGCTTGCGGGCAAGGACAAGGTGACTGCCGAGGACATGGCGGTGGCGCTCGAAAACACCACGATGCAGACCGGCGCGGGTGCGATCCACTATCGCAAGGAAGACCACCAGATCATTGCGCCGGTAATTGTTTCGCAGGTCAGCAAGGACGCGAAGTACAAGGTCGACGGCACCGATATGGGCTTCAAGCCGATTAAGGTGATCAATGGAGAGGACGCGGTGTCCGCGGTCCAGCCGACCTGCAAGATGGAACGGCCGACCGGTCTTTGACCCTCGGCTCAAATTTGGTTCGCTTTGACAGGATGTAGGTTCCGCCATGGAATATGTAACATTCTCCCTGCTCAACGGTCTCAGCTACGGGATGATACTGTTCCTGGTCTCGGCGGGGCTGACGCTGATATTCGGCATGATGGGCGTGCTCAACTTCGCGCACGCTTCCTTCTACATGATTGGCGCCTATGTGGGCTATGTGCTGGCGGGGACCGGCCATTTCTGGTGGGGCGTCGTCGCCGCCCCGCTGGTCTGCGGCGCGCTCGGCATCGTCATGGAGCGCTACATGCTGTCAGGCGTCCACAAGCTCGGTCACGGCCATGAACTGCTGCTGACATTCGGGGTCGCGCTGGTGATACGCGAGTTGATCCGGCTGGGTTTCGGCGACCTGTCGGTCGACTATTCGATGCCCGCCTATATGCGCTTCCCGATCCTGTCCCTTTCGGGTTCGCAATATCCGTTCTACCGCGTTTTCATGGCGCTGGCAGCGCTGGTCATCTTTCTCAGCCTCTACCTGCTGCTGGCGCGCACGCGCGTCGGCCTCGTTATTCGCGCGGCGGTTTACCAGCCTGAAATGGTGGGATTGCTCGGGCATAACGTGCCGCTTGTCCACCTCCTGGTCTTTGCCGTCGGCACCGGCCTTGCGGGGCTGGCGGGCGCAATCGCCGGGGCCTATTTCGTCACCAGTCCCACGATGGCCGCCGATGTCGGGTTGATGGTTTTCGTGGTCATCGTCATCGGCGGGCTCGGCTCGCTCGGCGGCGCGCTGATCGGCTCCCTGCTGGTAGGCCTGGTGACATCCTTCACGGCGGGCCTCGACTGGTCGCTGCTCACTCTCATTCAGGCGCTGGGCTTCAATGTTCCCGCGCCCGACGGTCCCTCGATCCTGACGGTTGAACTCTCCCAGCTTTCGGGCGCAACGCCGTTCATGCTGATGCTGCTGGTTCTGCTTGCGCGTCCAGAAGGGCTTCTGGGGAAGGGACGATGACACATAATTCGCACCCCGCTTCGGGCGTCCACAAAGGGAGCGCGCTTATGACGCCGAACGGCAAGAGCAGCATCCGTGCATTCTACTGGCTGCTGCCGATCGCCGGCATCGCGATACTTGCGGTGCTGCCCTATTATCTGTCCTCGGCCTATGTCGGCCTTGCGGCCGACGCGCTTGTGGCGGGCCTGTTCGCCATGTCCTTCAACATGCTCTACGGTCAGGCCGGAATGCTCTCCTTCGGCCATGGCGCTTATCTCGGCATCGGCACCTTTGCGGCAATCCACGCCATGCAGGCAGCGGAGACGAGCGATATCAGCATTCCGACGCCGCTCATCCCGCTTGCCGGCGGCCTCGCGGCGATGATTGTCGGATGCCTGGTCGGCCTGCTCGCGACGCGGCGAACCGGCGTTTATTTCGCGCTCATCACCGTCGCCTTCGCCCAGATCATGCTGTCGATCGCGACGCCCTTCGACCTGATTTTCGGAGGCGAGGGCGGCATCTCGGCCTGGCGTCCGGCATGGCTCGGCTTCGATTTTGGCGATATCACCCAGGTCTACTATCTGACGCTCTTTTGGGTGGTCATCTGCATCATCGCGATCCGCTACTGGATCGGCACGCCGCTTGGCCGTGCCGCCGAGGCAATCCGCGACAATGACGAGCGCCTCGCATTCCTCGGCTACGACGTGCACATCGCCAAGACCTTGATCTTCAGCCTCGCCTGCCTGTTTGCCGGCGTGGCGGGCGCGCTCATGGCCATCAACCGGGAGTCCGCGACCTATCTGGTGTTCAGCGACAGCATCTCCGCCGAAGTGGTGCTCAATTCCTTCATCGGCGGCATCGGTGTGTTCCTCGGGCCCGCGGTCGGCGCGGCGATCATGACGCTGGCGGGCAACATCGTCTCCGATATGTCGCGCTCATGGCCGCTGTATCAGGGCATCCTGTTCGTCCTGATCGTCATGTATATGCCGACGGGGATCCTCGGACTGGCGCAGGGCCAGTGGCAGATGCTCCAGCGCTACGGCCTTGCGGGCGTGCTGAAGTCGTGGATTCTCTTTGTGGTTGGCGCGGCACTCGTCGCGCTTGCGATCATCCTGGCGGTCGAGCTTGGCCATGCGGTCTTCGACACCACCCTGATCCCGGCGACCGATCAACAGGGAATTGGCGTGCTCGGTGTGACGTGGAACCCGGAAAGCCCGTTCACATGGGCGATTATTGTCGTCAGCTTCGCGGTCGGAATTTCGCTTTGCCGCTGGAGCTACAAGCTGATGACGGCGCTGGCGCAACGCCAGACGGGAGGAAGATAATGGCACAATCGGATATCGTGCTGGACATTCGCGATCTGAAGAAAAGCTTCGGCGAGATCGAGATCATTCGTGGCGTCGATCTCACCGTCAGGCGCAACGAGCGGCACGCAATCATCGGCCCGAACGGCGCGGGCAAATCCACGCTGTTCAATCTGATTTCGGGAAGGCTGAGGGCAACCAGCGGCTCCATCCTGCTGAACGGCACGCCGATCGAAACCAAGGCTCCGCACCTGATCAATCGCGCCGGCCTTGGCCGCTCGTTCCAGATCAATTCGCTCTTCCCGCAGCTTTCGACCTTCGAGCATCTTCGCTTCGGTCGGCTTTCGCGGCAGGGCATCCGCTATTCCTTCCTGCGTCCGGCTTCGTCATGGCGCGGGGCAGGCGAGGAGACGCGGTCGCTGTTGCAGGATATCGGGCTTTCGCATCGCAGCGAGGAGGCCGGCGGGAGCCTTTCCTATTCGGAGCAGCGCAGCCTCGAGATCGGCATGTCGCTTTCCACCGATCCCGACATCATCCTGCTCGACGAGCCAACCGCAGGCATGTCGCGCGACGAGACCCGGCGTGCGGTGGAACTCATTCGACGGACCACCGAGGGAAAGACGCTGCTGGTGGTCGAGCACGACATGGATGTGGTCTTTTCGCTGTGCGACGTGGTGTCGGTGCTGGTCTACGGGCAGATCATCGCCACAGGCACGCCGGAGGAAATCCGCAGCAACAGGAAAGTGCAGGAAGCCTATCTCGGCGTGGAGATCGACGAGCATGCTTGAGGTTTCAGCTTTGTGCGCAGGCTATGGCGAGAGCCAGATCCTGCAGGATTTCTCGTTCCGGATCGGAAAAGGTGAAGCGATCAGCATACTTGGCCGCAATGGCTCGGGCCGTTCGACGCTGCTTAAATCGATAATGGGGGTCCTGGTCCCATATTCCGGCTCCGTCCAGATGGAAGGGGAGGACATCACCGGGGCAAAGCCGTTCCAGATCGTGCGGCGCGGCATCGCCTATGTCCCGGAAGAGCGGCTGGTTTTCACGAATCTCACGGTGGACGAAAATCTGTCGCTCGGACGACGCTCTTCGGTGCAAGCGTCCGAGGAATGGACCGTCGACCAGATGTACGCCTATTTTCCGCGCCTTGCGGAACGTCGCGATACGCTTGCGCGGCATTTGTCAGGCGGAGAGCAGCAGATGCTGACGATGGCGCGCTCGCTCCTGACCAATCCCAAGCTCATCCTGATCGACGAACCGACCGAAGGGCTGGCGCCGAAGATCGTCGACGTGGTCATGAACGTGATCGTCGACATTCAGCGCAAGGGAATCGCGGTCATCCTTGTCGAACAGAAACTGACAATTGCACTGAAAGTCGTCGAGCGGGTTATCGTTGTCGGGCACGGCACCGTCGTCTTTGAGGGGACACCTTCGGAATTTTCAAACAACGGCGAAATCAAGCGCAAATGGCTTGAGGTTTCCTGAGCACCGAACGAGCGATACCCGGCGCGAAAGGATTTCCAATGCACGCAGATATCGTCATCAGAGGCGGAACGGTCGTCGATCCTTCCCGCGGGGATGCACACGAGGACGAAATCGTCATCGCGGGCGGCCGGATCGCCTCAGCGGCGGACTGCGAGCTTTCTCCTGAGACCGATGTGATCGACGCAACCGGATGCATCGTCACCCCGGGGCTGATCGATCATCATGCGCATGTGTTCCACGGCGGCAGCGTTCACGGCCTTGACGCCGACGTGTCGCTGTTGCCGATGGGCATAACCACGGTGCTGGATGCGGGCAGCACAGGTGTCGATGCGGCGGAATCGTTCATCAAGGGCGTTGCGCTGCAAAGCCGGATGCGCATCCTCTCCCTGCTCAACGTCTCTTCGGAGGGGCTGACGACGAGCCTCCACACGGAAGACCTCGACCCCACGAAGTTCGACAAGGGGCGTCTGAAGGAGTTTTTCGCCCGCTATCCCGAAACGGTGAAGGGCCTGAAAATTCGCTGCGGGGCCGAGATGGTCGGCGCGCTAGGACTTCGGCCCTTGGCAAAGGCTGTTGAACTGGCCGACGAATTGCGCTGCAATCTCACGGTCCACATCACCAATCCGCCCTGCGACCCCGGCGATCTTGTCGAACTTCTGCGCGCGGGCGATGTCGCCTGCCATGTCTATCACGGACTGGGGTACACGATCCTCGACGGCGACGGACGGGTGAAGCCCAAAATACGCGCGGCTCGGGAAAGGGGTGTCCTGTTCGACACCGCGGACGGCCAGAAGAACCATTCGCAAGCGGTCGCCCAAAGGGCGATTGCGGACGGTTTTCTCCCCGACATCATAAGCACCGACCTGGTCAAGTCGGGGCTGTTTCGCGACATCTCCTTCGGGCTGCCGCTGACCATGTCGAGATATATGGCCCACGGCATTTCTCTCTTGGAGGTCGTTCGCGCCTGCACGGCCACGCCGGCAAGGGTGCTGGGACTGGGCGATGGGGCAGGGACGCTTGCGCCGGGCGCCGTGGCCGACGTCGCGATTTTCGCCGTCGACCTATCCGGGCGCAGCCTGACCAATGCGCTCGGCGAAACGATGACGTTGCCGCAGATGCTCCTGCCGCAGATGACGATCCGCGAGGGCGACATCGTGTTCCGGCAATTGTCGTTCTGATCGGCGGCTATTTCAGGAACTGCCGGAAGCGTTGCAGGGAAAAGGCGAACAAAGCTGCGCCGATGACGAACATGGCGGCGAGCTGCGGCCATACCACGTCCAGCCCCGCGCCCCGGAAAAGCACCGATTGCGCAAGCATCACGAAATGCGTGTTGGGCGCTGCGAACATGATGAACTGTATGATCTCGGGCATGCTTTCGCGCGGCGTTATGCCTCCCGAAAGCAATTGCAACGGCATGAGCACCATCATAAGCAGCAGGCCGAACTGCGGCATCGAACCGGCGACGGTCGCAAGGAAAATGCCGAGGCAGGTCATGGCAAAGATATCCAAAGCGGCGCCTGCAAGAAAAAGGCCGAGAGAGCCGTTGATCGGCACGGCAAGCGCGCCCTGTACGACAAAGACGAGGCAAAGCGCTGCCGCGACCAGCACCACGAGGCCCATCGACCAGACCTTGCTGACCATGATTTCAAATGCGGTGACGGGCATCACCAGCAGGTGCTCTATGGTGCCGTGTTCGCGTTCGCGGATGAGCGCTGCGCCCGTCAGGATGATCGAGAGCATTGTGATCGAGGTGATGACGTCGGATATGGCGCCGAACCAGCCCTTGTTGAGTTCGGGATTGAAGCGCGCCCTCAGATCGAGACCGACCGCCAATGTCGCGTCCGACTTGTGCCGCGCGAGAAATTCGGAGACTTCGCCGGAGACGATCGATTGCACATAGCCGCCTCCGGTGAATGCCTGCGACATTCTGGTGGCGTCGATGTTGAGCTGGATTGTGGGCGTGTTGCCGGCAAGCAGGTCGCGTTCGAAATTCGGCGGGATGTCGAGCGCGAAAGTGTCGAGGCCGGCGTCCATGCGGCTGTCCATCTCCTGCTGCGATATGAGCCGGGGCGGCACGAAATAGGGTGGATAGAACGCGCTGACGATGCGTGTCGAGATGGCGGACTGGTCCTCGTCGACAATGGCGATCGGCGCCCTGTTAAGCGTTTCCGGCATTGCCTTGGAGGCGGTGTAGATTGCCACCGTGAATGCATAGACAATCAGGATCAGCAGCATCGGGTCGCGCAGCAGCCCGCGCAATTCCTTGACGCCCAGATGGAAGATGTTCGCCGCGCGCATCAGCGGGCCTGCTTTCTGAGGAACGCCGCGCCGAGGCTGATGAGCACCGGAACCGCGATCAGCAGCGGCACGAAGGCACTCGACAATTCCTCGAAGCCGAGCCCCTTGGAGAAGGTGCCGCGCGAAATGGTCACGAAATAGGTCGTCGGATAGATCTGGCCGATGAATGCTCCCACGCCCTGCAGCGACGAAACGGGATCGATCAGCCCGGAATATTGGGACGCGGGGATCATCGTGATGAGGGCGGTCGCGAAGATCGCCGCGATTTGGCTGTTCATGAATGTGGAGAGGAACAGGCCCATCGCGGTCGTCACGATAACGTAGAGAAGTGCTGCCGCTGCGAAAGTGGCGAAGCTGCCGGTGAAAGGCACGCCGAAGCCGTAGATGGCGAAAGCGGTCAGCAGCAGGAAATTCATCATCGCCACGACGATGTACGGAATCTGCTTGCCGAGCAGAAATTCGAGCCGGGTCACCGGCGTGACGTAAAAGTTGATGATGGAGCCGAGTTCCTTCTCGCGCACGACGCTGAGCACCGCCAGCATCGACGGTATCATCAGGAGAAGCATCGGGATCACGGCGGGCGCGATGGCGTCGAGGCTGCGGACATCGGGGTTGTAGCGGTATCGCACCTCAAGCTGGAAACTGCCTTGCGTCGCCGCCTCCCCATATGTCTCGCGGGCCTTTTGCGCGAGCCAGTCCATGTGCATTCCTTCGACATAGCCACGGACAGTTTCCGCTCGCGTCGGCATCGCCCCGTCAATCCATGCGCCGACGGCGACATCGCGACCACGTGTGAGGTCGCGACCGAAGCCCGGCGGGATTTCGAGCGCGAGGCTGATTTCGCCGTTCTCCATGCGCCGGTCCATGTCGGCATAACCGCTCAGCGGCGGCTTCTCCGTAAAGTAGCGCGAGCCTGAAAGCTGGAGCACATAGTCCCGGCTGATCGTTGTGTCGTCATTGTCGAGGACGGCGAAAGAAAGGTCTTCGACATCCATGTTGATGCCGTAGCCGATCACGAACATGAGCAGCAGGCTGCCGAGCGTGGCGAGCGTCGCCCGGATCGGATCGCGCAGAAGTTCGAGCGTCTCCCGGCGCGTGTAGGCGAACATGCGGCCGAAGTCGAAAAAGCGGGACCGCGAGGCCCTTTCCGGCGTGGGCATAAGTGCAGGCCCGGTTTCAGCAGTGGCTGCCAGCGGCGCATCGTCCGGCGATGCCGCTTCTTCAAGATAGTCCACAAACGCCGCCTCAAGGCTTGCTGCCGAACGACTGGCGACGATGGCCTCCGGCGTGTCGGTGACGAGAATCTTCCCGGCATGCATCAGCGAAATGCGGTCGCAGCGCTCGGCCTCGTTCATGAAATGCGTCGATACGAAGATCGTGACACCCTGGCGCCGCGAAAGGTCCGCGAGAATGCGCCAGAAGTTGTCCCGCGCGACGGGATCGACGCCGGAAGTCGGCTCGTCGAGGATCAATATGTCGGGCGCATGGATGGTCGCCACCGCCAGCGACAGCCGCTGGCGGATGCCGAGCGGCAGGGCGTTTGGAAGGGCGTCCATTTGGTCGGCGAGATTGAACTGACCGGCCATTTCGGCGACGCGCGCGGGAATGTCCTGCGCGGGAATGCCGAACAGGCGCGCATGCAGTTCAAGATTCTGGCGAACGGTAAGCTCTGAATAGAGTGAGAAGCCCTGCGACATGTAGCCGACGCGCCGACGCACTTCGATGTCGCGAGGGTCGACCTGCTTTCCGAAGAGCCGTGCAGTTCCGCTGCTGGCTTCCAGAAGCCCGGTCAGCATCTTCATGGTGGTGGTTTTGCCGCAGCCGTTCGATCCGAGAAAGCCGAAGATTTCGCCGCGCGAAATCTTCAAGGTGACATCGTCGACGGCGGTGAAGTCGCCAAACCGCCGCGTCAGATGCTCGGTCTCAATCGCCGTCTCGCCATCGGAGCCGGGAGGGCGGGGCGGTATGACCACTTTTCGATAGCCGTCGTGTTTTTCCGCCGGAAGCAGCGCGATGAACGCCGCATCGAGGTCGGACGTCTTCGTGCGGTGAAGGAGTTCGGCGGGCGTGCCACAAGCCAGGATGCGCGCGTCGTCCATCGCGACCAGCCAGTCGAAGCGCGCGGCCTCTTCCATGTAGGCCGTCGCCACAATCACGCTCATGCCTTCGCGGCCGGCGCGGATACGCTCGATGAGCTCCCAGAACTGGCGGCGCGACAAGGGGTCGACACCCGTCGTAGGCTCGTCGAGGATCAACAGGTCGGGGTCATGGATCAGCGCGCAACAAAGGCCGAGCTTCTGCTTCATGCCGCCCGAGAGCTTGGCGGCGGGCCGGTCCGCGAAAGGCGCGAGCCCGGTGCTTTCCAGAAGCTCCTCGATGCGGCGTTCCCGCTCCTCGCGCCGATGGCCGAAAAGCCTGCCGAAGAAGTCGATATTGTCGAACACGGACAGGGTTGGGTAGAGGTTCCGCCCGAGACCCTGCGGCATATATGCGATGCGGGGATAGGCGACATTGCGGTGCGCGGAACTGGCCATATCGCCACCCAGCACCTCGACGCGGCCCTGCTGGATCGTTCGCGCGCCCGCGATAAGCGACAAAAGGCTGGATTTGCCGACGCCGTCCGGGCCGATCAGGCCGACCATGCAGCCTGAGGGAATGTCGAGGGTGATGCCGTCGAGCGCGAGCGTGCTGCCGTAGGAAAGGGTGATGCCTTCCAGCCGGGCCGCAAAACCGCCGACCGGCGCTTCCCGGCTCATTGAAGCAGCGTTCCGTTCAGGTTGGCCGGCCAGTCGGCGTTGGGGTCGAGCATGATATAGGCCACCCCCGGAAGGCCGGTTTTCACCTGCTGGATATATTTACGCAGCAGTTCGGGCGTGATCCGCGCCTTGATCCGGAACATCAGCTTCTGCCGTTCCTCCTCGGTTTCGACTGTCTTTGGCGTGAACTGCGCCACATCGGCGACAAAGGTAGCCTTTGCCGGAATGACGTATTGCGGCGCGGCGTCGAGAACGAGTCGCACCTCCGTGCCGATCGCCACGCGCCCGGCCTGCGCCGTGGGCAGGAAGAACGTCATGTAGACATCCTCCAGGTCAACGAGGTTGAGCACCCTGCCGCCGCTGCCCAGCACTTCGCCGGGCTCGGCAACACGATACTGCACGCGCCCGTCGCGCGGGGAGCGCAGGGTCGCGTCGTCAATTTCCGTATCGATGGCTTCGATTGCGGCGCGCGCCGAATCGACCGCCGCCTCGGCGTCCACGACCAGCGCTTTCGCCGCGTTGATCGCCGCCTCGTTCGCGGCCAGTTGCGCCTCGGACGCGGCGACAGCCGCCTTTGCGCTCTGGTAGGCAGCGCGATCGTCGTCGAGGTCCTGCTGTGAGGCTGTGTTGTTCGCGGCAAGCTGCTCGGTGCGCGTCAGTTTTCGCTGCGCGGCATCCAGTTCAGCCTGACGTTGTGTGACCACCGCAGCCGCCGCCGTCTTTTCAGCCTCGCGCTGGTTGATCAGCAGCCGGGCCGTGTCCACGCCTATGGTTGCACGCTGCAACTGTGCATCCGCCTGCCTATGCTGGGCCTCAAGCTGGGCGGTGTCCATGCGGGCGAGCACGTCGCCCGCTTTGACAAGCGCGCCCTCGTCCACGAGAATTTCCTTGATGCGCCCCGGCGATTTTGCGGAGATGTCGATCTCGACCGCCTCGATGCGACCGTTGCCGCTCGCAATTCCCTCTGGAAGGGAGCCGTGCTGCGTTTGCCGCCAGACATAGTAGCCGCCGGCCAATATGGCCGCCAGCAGGCCTGCGATCAGCCATGTACGCCGCCCGCCGCTCATATGCGCACCTTCTGCGGCAAGAGGCCGGTTCTTTGGGGGCTTGGTGGAACACCAATCATGGCGTTTCGCTCGCTTCTCGTTCGTTGAGTCCGGGATCGGATTTCGGCAATTGCCATCTCGATTCGCCGCCAATGCTGACCGCGAACGGCGTCGGAAGCAATCCGTGACGCTGCTCGCAACCCAGTTCTATCCTGGGTTGCTCCAGCGGCCCTGAATGAGGGCGGCGGCGGTGCCGCGTTACGGCTTTTCGACGCGCGCCACCTGATAGGTGTGCTCGCTTCCTTCCGCCTTGATCGACACATATTCGCCGACCACGAAGCGTTCGTCGCCAAAGCGGAAGCCGATTTCATCGTCACGCTCGCCTTCGGCATAGTCGAAATACCACTGGCCACCCGGCTTGCGCCGCAAGCGTCCGATGCGGTCGCTTGCGGTCCCGAACTGGCGAACCCGGCACGCAGCCTGATGCGTTTTCCATTCTGCCGCCAGCAGCTTTCCCTCCGCATCCAACGGAGCGAGAATGTCGTAGCCCACCTCGCGTTCACCGGCAGGATGGCCCTTTTCTCGCGCCAGAAGCAGCCGGATGCTGCGGAAATTGGGGGTCAGATCGGTCAGATTCGTCATAGCATCTCCTCTTTTGCAGCAGCCATCGGTCATTTTTGCGGTGGGTGCTTTGATTGGGATCAAACGTTCAGGCGGCGCGCGCTCCCAGCGCACACATCTTTTCGATCCATGCGCGGCGTTTGGCGTCGCCCGCACCTTCGACCATGCCGAACAGCGTCTCGTTCACAGGGCTGATGCCGACGAAATTGAGGATGTTGCGGCGCATCCCGGCGATGCCGTGGCCAAGATACCAGAGGCGGTAGAAAAAGGCGGGCATGCCCATGGTGACGACCACGCGGGCCGAGCGGCCCTTGAGCAGCGTTTTCGCAAAGCCTTGCTTGCCTGCCTCCGGGTAGGCGAAGGCAACGCCCGGCCGCATCACCTGCTCCAGAAAACCCTTGAGCAGCGCGGGCATCGTGCCAAGCCACAGCGGAAAAACGAAGACGATATGCTCGGCCTCGGCGATCTTTTCCACCGCATCCCTGAGCGGGGGAGGAACAGTGCCGTTCTGAAATTCCTCGGTGCTTCGCAGGAGGGGAAAATCCAGTTCGGCGAGGTCGATGCGCCGGACCTGATGACCTGCCGAAAGCGCGCCTTCGGCATAGCTGTCCGCAAGTGCACGGCAAAGACGCTTCGGACTGCCGTCGGGATGGCCGAGAATGATGAGGATGCGGCGTGGCATTTATGGCATCCTCGATTGAAGATGGAGGACTTCGCCGTCCACCGTGAATTTGCCATAGCCGCGATGGTGGATGGTCTTGGGCTCCGGTTGCGCCGGATCGATCCACGCTTTCACGACCTGCAAGACGAAGAGGTTGTATTTGTTCACCAATTTTGTATCGACCACCCGACACTCGAGATTGGCGAAGCACTCCGCGACAAGCGGTGCCTTCGCCGAGGCGGCGGGTAGGGGCGTAAGCCCGCAGGTCTCGAACTTGTCCGTGTCCTGACCGGAGCAGTTGCCGACCTTGACCACCTTCCGAGCAAGCTCCACAGCGGGAATGGCGATCACGCATTCCTTCGTGGCTTTGAGCGCGGCGAAGCTGAAATCTCCGCTCGAAACGATGCAGGCAATGAGCGGCGGCGTAAACTCCACCATCATGTGCCACGACATCGTCATGACGTTCGGGCGGCCCTTCTGGCTGGTCGTCAAAAGCACGACCGGGCCGGGCTCAATGAGCTGGTAGACCTTGTCCAGTGGGAGCTCGTTCATCGTCACATCTCCGTTCATCAACGGATGTAAAGAGATGCCCGAAACGCATTCCCTTCGCTTTGACCGATATCAATGCGGCGGTTGCGATTTTCGAACACTCTGGAAAAAACCGGCATCTGGGCCGCTGAAGGAGATATTCTATGAAAGCTCTCATCTATGAAGGACCG
This sequence comes from Rhizobiaceae bacterium, assembly GCA_023953835.1. Classification (NCBI taxonomy): domain Bacteria; kingdom Pseudomonadati; phylum Pseudomonadota; class Alphaproteobacteria; order Hyphomicrobiales; family Rhizobiaceae; species Rhizobiaceae bacterium. The sequence continues at coordinate 2,722,894 of JAMLJB010000001.1, forward strand.
GGCAAGAAGTCGCTCGGAGAACGGCCCGTCCCGAAGATTGCCGCACCGACGGATGCCGTCGTCAGGATCACAAGAACGACGATTTGCGGCACCGACCTGCATATTCTGAAAGGCGATGTGCCGACCTGCACGCCCGGTCGCATACTCGGGCATGAAGGCGTCGGTGTGGTCGAGGAAACCGGCGCTGGCGTAACCCAATTCAAGAAGGGCGATCGCGTCCTGATTTCGTGCATCTCCTCGTGCGGTAAATGCGAATATTGCCGCAAGGGCATGTATTCGCACTGCACGACAGGTGGCTGGATCCTCGGCAACACCATCGACGGCACGCAGGCCGAGTTTGTGCGCATTCCGCATGCGGACACGAGCCTTTATCCAATCCCGGAAGGGGCCGACGAGGAAGCGCTGGTGATGCTGAGCGACATCCTGCCGACCGGCTTCGAGTGCGGCGTTCTCAACGGCAAGGTTGCGCCGGGCGGCACTGTGGGCATTGTGGGCGCGGGCCCGATCGGACTGGCGGCCTTGCTGACGGCGCAATTCTATTCGCCAAGCGAGATTGTCATGGTCGATCTCGACGAAAACCGTTTGGAGGTGGCAAAACGGTTCGGAGCAACCGCGGTCGTCAAGGCGAGCGGGGCGGATGCAGCGGCGCAGGTGATGGCGCTGACGGAGGGGCGCGGCGTAGACACCGCAATCGAGGCGGTCGGCATTCCGGCAACCTTTGAGTTGTGCCAGGAGATCATCGCGCCGGGCGGCGTCATAGCCAATGTCGGCGTCCACGGTGTGAAGGCGGATCTGCACCTCGAAAAGCTGTGGTCGCACAATATCGACATCACAACGCGCCTTGTGGACACCGTCAGCACACCGATGCTGCTCAAGACCGTTCGGTCGGGCAAGATCGATCCATCCAAGCTCATCACCCACCGCTTCAAGCTGGACCAGATACTGGACGCCTATGAGACGTTCGGCAGTGCGGCAAAAACACATGCGCTCAAGGTCATCATCGAGAACGCATGACGAGGCTCCGGACGTGCGAACGGCTGGAAAAAACCATTCTGGAGCAATGACATGGCAAAAGACGATTGGAGCCGCGACCTCACCACGCGCGCCGGGCTGGCGCTTCACGTTCGCCCGGTCCGGCCTGACGACGAGGCGGCGCTGGCGGAGTTCTTCGAACATGTGACGCCGGAAGATCTGCGCTTCCGGTTCCTGGGCGGCATTCACAAAGTGAGCCACGACCGTCTCGTCGCGATGACGCAGGTCGACCATCGGCAGACCGAGAATTTCCTTGCCTTCGCGGACGATGGAAAGACCATCGTCGCGACGGCCATGCTGGCTTGTGACAGCGGCTTGAAGAAGGGCGAAGTGGCAATCTCCGTGCGCGCGGAAGACAAGCACAAGGGTATCGGCTGGGAACTGCTTCGCCACATCTGCCGGTTTGCCGAAGCAAAGGGCGTTGAAACGCTCGAATCGCTGGAAAGCCGTGAAAATCATGAGGCAATCGAACTGGAGCGGGAGCAGGGCTTCGTCGCGGAATTCTATTCCGAGGACCCGACACTGGTGCTGATCCGCAAGAAGCTCAACTGAAGCCGCGCCACCTTGATCGAAATCAACGCGCGGCAAGAACGCCGCGCGTATCATTCGGTTTGTACCAGCACGCAATTCGGAGATTTGACCATGCAAGCAAAGTTCGACCTGTCGTCCCTTGCCATGCCGTCCTCGCCGTATATCGCGAACGGCCAGAAGCTTTTTCATGCCACGACGCAACTTCAGGCTCATGCATTCAAGGCACTGATGCGCTATCAGATCGAAACGCTCGGCTTCATGAAGCGGCGTTGCGAGCAGGATATGAAGCTGATGGACGACCTTGCCTCAAGCGACGAGTTCAATGATACGTTCGATATCGTGAGCAATTTCGTGCAGAACGCGGCGTCGGAATACAGCGCCGAGGTCGGCAAATTCGCATCGCTGGGATCAAAGCTCGCTTCCGAGACCGCAAAGCGCGTGCGCGAAGAAACCGACCAGACCATCGAGGACATTGCGGCGGCGACAGCCGCCTGAAGGTCTGGCGCGCGGGGGTCAAGGGAATGGCTGGCGCAGGAACGGCATTGCCATTGGACACGCGGGGCAAAGCCACGGTCACGGAGGATGGCGCCGATCGGGCCTTGAGCGCCCAAGTCGCGAAGGGTGATGCGGCAAGCTTGCCTGCGACCGAAAGCGGCGAGACGGCGCAGGCCGCTCCCTCGAGCGTCTATCGCGATGTCGACCGGCTTTTCCATGCGTGGATGTCATCGGCGACACTCGGTCTTTCGCCCGTCAGCCTCGCGCAAGCGTGGCAGGATTGGGCGCTGCACCTGATGACATCGCCCGGCAAGCAACGCGAGTTGCAGACCAAGGCGGTCGAAAAGGCGGTGCGCTTCCAGCATTTCCTCGCCCGTTGCATGGCCCAGCCGGATACGGCCGCTCCGTGCATCTCGCCTTTGCCGCAGGACCGCCGCTTCCAGCATCCGTCCTGGCAATCTTTCCCCTACAGCGCGATCTACCAGTCATTCCTGTTGAGCCAGCAATGGTGGCACAACGCGACCACGGACGTGCAGGGCGTCACGGCAAAGCATGAACAGCTTGTGGAGTTCTACAGCCGCCAGCTTCTCGACATGCTGTCGCCGTCGAACCAGTGGGCGCTCAATCCGGAGGTGATCGACAAGACGCTGCGCGCAGGCGGCGCGAACCTGCTTTCGGGGTTCCAGAACCTTGTCGAGGATTTCCAGCGGACGGCAGAAGGCAAGCCGCCGCCGGGCGCGGAGCATTTCCGACCGGGCGTCGAAGTCGCCGTCACGCCGGGCGATGTAGTGTTCCGGAACGAACTGATCGAACTCATCCGCTACCGGCCAACGACAGAAACGGTGCGGGCTGAACCGATCCTGATCGTGCCCGCCTGGATCATGAAGTACTACATTCTGGATTTGTCGCCCGGCAATTCGCTGGTGCGCTATCTGGTCGACAGCGGCTTCACGGTCTTTTGCATCTCATGGCGCAATCCCGGAAGAGGGGACAGCGAGCTTGGTCTGGAGGACTATCGCAAGCTGGGCATCATGGCGGCGCTTGACGAGGTTGCTGCGCTAACCGCTGTGCAAAAGGTCCATGGCGTCGGCTACTGCCTGGGCGGAACGCTGCTCACCATCGCTGCCGCCGCCATGGCGCGGGACGGCGACAACCGCCTCGCCAGCCTTTCGCTCTTCGCCGCGCAGGCCGATTTCGAGGAGCCCGGCGAGCTTGGACTGTTCATCGACGAAAGCCAGATTTCTTTGCTCGAAGACGTGATGTGGGCGGAGGGGATGCTCGACCAGCGGCGCATGGCCGGCGCCTTCCAGATGCTGAGATCGCAGGACCTTGTCTGGTCTCGAATGGTTCATGAATATCTGATGGGCGAACGCGCGCCGATGACGGATCTGATGGCATGGAACGCGGATGCAACCCGCATGCCCTTTCGCATGCATTCCGAATATTTGCGGCAGCTCTATCTGCACAACGATCTTGCGCAGGGTCGTTTCCGGACGGACGGTCGAGCCGTGCACGTTGAGGACATCGACGTTCCGGTTTTTGGCGTCGGCACCGTAACGGACCATGTGGCTCCGTGGCGCTCGGTCTTCAAACTTACCCATCTGCTCGACACAGATATGGATTTCGTGCTGACCAGCGGCGGGCACAATGCCGGTATTGTGTCGGAGCCGGGTCACCCACACCGATCGTACCGGCATCTGAAATACCGCCACGGCGAGCCGCATCCCGACCCCGACGAATGGGCAGCAGTGGCCACCGAGCAGCAAGGCTCATGGTGGCCGGCCTGGGTGAACTGGCTGAGGGCGCGCCCCGGACATGATGTGCCCGCGAATTCCGTGGAAGTGCCGTCGCTTTGTCCCGCGCCCGGCACTTATGTGCTGCAGCCCTAGGAGTTGACGGCCCGCTTCAGCGTGCCATCCTGTCCGCCGAGCGATGCCGTGGCATTTGAATCGCGACGTTGCCGGCGAAGGCTTTACCCACAAGATCGGAGATGTTGTCACGATCTCGGCGCGCGGACTGGGTCGACTGACAAACGCTGTGCGGCTTTCGACAGAATGCCCTGAATGGACATTCGGCATCCGGGCGTTGATGCAGAACCTTTCCGCGCGAAGACTCATCTGACCCGCTCCTCGGGCAGGCAGCCGTTCCGGCGGATAATTACCCTGAAGCACATCCCGGCAATTTGAATCGACAGTTGAAAGGCCGGAACCTCACAATTTGGCCTTGACCAAAAAATAGAACATCGTTATACCAAATTTATTGAGGCGATCCGGTGCCGGGAGGAGACCTGCAATCGGAAAGTTGAACAGCGAAATGACCAACAGGAAGCCGCCGCTTCCTGTTGGAAGGCTCGCCGTATTCAGGGAGGTGGTCTTTTGCCCAAGGTATTCGTCAGCACCGTCATCAACGCACCGATTGAAAGGGTCTGGCGGACCGTCGGTGATTTCAACGGGCTTCCTGACTGGATGCCGGGCATGAAATCGTCCTCCATCGAGGACGGCAAGGAGCCGACCGGCGTGGGTGCAGTGCGCGCGGTCAAGATGGCCACGGGCGGCGTGCTTCGGGAGCGACTCGAAGAGTTCTCTCCTGACGAAATGCGTATTGTCTATTCGGTCCTTGAGGGGCCGCTTCCGACGTCGAACATCCGCACGGGCATGAAGCTGCGCCCGATCACCGATACGCACGGCACGCTCGGTGAGTGGTTCTCCGAGTTCGAAACGGAGCCGGGCAAGGAAGACGAAGGCGTGGCGTTCATGCGCAGCGTTTTCAATTCCGGCTTCCGTTCACTCAAGCGCCATCTTGGCGTCTGAGCGGTCGGTCGAAGCCATGCACCTGCTCGACCCCAACATCGTGCGCGTCCCGGAGGAAGGCTCCGCCGGACCGTGCCTGCTCGGCGCGCGCTGCCGCGGCTGCGGGAACGTGGTCTTTCCGCGCATGCCGGTCTGCCCCGCATGCCTGCGCGACGACGCGATGGAAGAGGTCGAGATCGGCCGCAGTGCGGTGCTCTACAGCCATACGATCGCGCGTTTTGCGCCTGCCGGTTTCAAGGCGCCTTATTTCCAGGGCTTTGTCGACCTGCCGGAGGGGCCGCGCATATTCACGCTCATCGGCTCCGGTTGTCGGGTCGAGCCGGGCGTGCTGCATGACGGCATGGCTATGCGTCTGGTCGTTGAGCCGCTGGCCGACACGCCCGAAAACGGATCGGTTCTCACCTACAAATATGTTCCGGACGCCGGCGCCGAAGGACAGGTGTCCCATGCGTGACGTCGTCATCCTTGGTACAGGCGCGCATCCGACCGGGCGCTTCCCGGAAATGGCCCTGAAGGACATGGCTTTCGGTGCGATCAGGGAAGCACTTGCCGATGCAGGCGTCGGACAGAAGGATGTGCAGGTTGCCTATGTCGGCAATTCTCTCGGCGGGCTGCTTACCGGGCAGGAAGGTGTGCGCGGCCAGGTTATGCTGCAGCATGCGGGCATCACGGCAATCCCCGTGGTCAACGTTGAGAACGCCTGCGCAAGCGCGGCAACGGCCCTGCGCGGAGCATGGCTCGAAGTCGCGTCGGGAGCAGCCGATGTGGCGCTGGCGGTCGGCGCTGAAAAAATGTTCGTGGGAGATTCCGCAAAGACGATTGCGGCGCTGAGCGCGGTCTCCGAGATCGACCTTTCGCGTATCGGCATGCAGTTCACGACGAGCTATGCGATTCATCCCAAGATCAACCTGAAGGGCCGCATGTCCGAATATGGCTGGTCCATCGAGGATCTGGCCAAGCCCGCCGTGAAGAATTCGGCGCATGGCGCGCTCAATCCGATTGCCCAGCATCGCAAGCCGCTTTCGGTCGAGGAGGTCGTGCAGTCGCGCGTCGTCGTCGATCCGCTGACATTGCTGATGTGTTCGTCGATCTCGGATGGCGCGGCGGCCGCGGTGCTTTGCGCTGCCGACATCGCCCATCGGTTTTCGAGCGCCAAGCCGATCAGGATTGCGGCCTGCGTGTTGCGGTCGGGCGCTTACCGGCTTCCCGGTGACGGTCGTGAGGATTCGGCGGAAATAACCGCCAAACTCGCCTATGAACAGGCGGGCGTCGGGCCTCAAGATATTGGCGCCATAGAGCTGCACGATGCAATGGCTCCGGCGGAACTGGTGCTCTACGAGCGCCTCGGTCTCTGCGAAAAGGGCGAGGGCCCGCGCCTTATCGACGAGGGCATAACGAAGCTCGGTGGCCGCCAGCCGGTCAATCCAAGCGGCGGGCTTTGCTCGCGCGGCCACCCCGTCGGAGCCACCGGTCTGTTGCAGATCTACGAGCTGGTTTCGCAGATGCGTGGCCGCGCAGGCCCGCGCCAGATCGAAGAGCCACCGAAAGTAACCATGGCGCAGAACCAGGGGGGTCTCCTGCTCGGGCAGGATTCCGCCGTCTACGCCTGCACAATCCTGTCGTCATAGCAGTCGCGACGAGCATGCACCGACAGACCAGAATCGATCGGAAACAGAGGCAAGGAAGCAGACAGTGAGCAACAGAAAGCGCAAAGAGGTCGTATCCTCAATTCAGGAAGCGGCGTCCAAGATCGAGAGCGGCATGACGGTCGCGATCGGCGGCTTTGGAGCCGACAACCACCCCATGACCATCGTGCGCGAAATCATTCGCAACGGCACGAAAGGCCTCACCGTTATCGCTTCCGCCACTGCCGGCCTGGAGATCGATCTGTTGATCGGAGCAGGCTGCGTGAAGAAGCTGATCGCGCCCTATGTCGGCCAGGAAATGTACTGTCCCATCGGCCACAACTTCCGCAAATATGCCGAGGAAGGAAAGATCGAAATCTGGGAGTGCAGCGAGTACATCCTGTATGGCGGCTTCTTCGCGGCCGCGTCGGGTTCGGAGTTCTTTCCGTGGCGCGGCGGTATCGGCACGAGCATCCCGGAACTCAACAAGGACCTCGTCGAGTTTACCGATCCGATTGGCGGGACCAAGAAACTGCTCGCCGTGCCGCCGCTGCGACCGGACTGGTCGATTATCCATGTCGGCTGGTCGGACTGCTATGGCAACGGCCAGCATCTGGGCGCGCGCTTTGGCGACCGCTGGATGGCCCGCGCCGCCGCCCGCATCATGGTGCAGGCGGAGCGGATCGTTCCCAATTCCGTCATCCGCCGCAATCCGTTCATGACGACAATCGCCTATGCCGACTGCGTCGTGGAAGCGCCCTATGGCGGCCACCCCTATGCGGCCCACGGCTTCTACAAGGAGGATGTCGATTTCATCCAGGACTATGTGAAATCGAGCGAGGCCAACCGCAAGGGGGATAGCAAGACCTGGGATGAATATCTCCAGCGGCACGTCCACAAGCCGAAGGATCACATCGAATATCTGGAGACAGTCGGCATCCGCAAGCTGCTCGACCTCTATACCCATCCAATCGTGAACTGGTGACGCCGCTAGCCGGCAGGACCGGAGAAAAAGCAAGATTTCTTAGAGGTTTATGCGATGACTGACTATTCATGGAAAGAAATGATGGCCGTGGTCTTCTCCAGGGAGATCGAGGACCACAACAAGATCACTTCGGGTGCGCACACAGAGATTTTCTTCGCGGCGACGATGCTGGCGCAGAAGATGCACGCGCCGAACCTGAAGCTCCAGCTCGGCGGCAGCGTCACGCTGTGCAACGTTGTCGATATCGACGTGGTCGAGCTTCCCAAGACATCCACCGGCTATGATCTGATCCGCTATGCCGAATCGGTGCACGATCACCCGGATACGTTCCTGTTCTACGGCGCGCCCGGCGGAAAGAAATATTACGAGGAGGGGAGCGATCTCCAGCACGTCAACCATTTCTGGTTCGCCGACAAGTTCTTCGTTGGAGGCATTCAGGCCGACAAGTGGGGCAACACCAACATGATCGGCCTCGGCACGGCGGACAAGATGACCTTCCGCGGACCGGGTACGATCGGTATCAACGACATCGCCATCGGCGTGCGCGACACCTACGTGTTCCTGACCGCACACGACAGGCGACGTCTCGTCGAGAAGGTCGATTTCATCTCCCATCCGGGCAAGAAGGTTTGCCGCGAGAACGAATTCTACGGCGACGGCCCGAAATGGATGGTCACGCCGAAATGCATTTTCGACTTCGATCCCGACACGCTGGAAGCGCGGCTTGCGAGGGTGTTTCCGGGCGTGACGGTTGATGACGTCAAGGCAAATACCGGCTTCGAGGTGAAGGTGGCGACGGATGTCGAGAAGATCGCCCCGCCGACCCGGGACGAGCTTGAGGTCCTGCGCAACGAGGTCGACAAGACGGGCGTGCTCCGCCACTGAGCCCATCCTCCGAAACCGAAAAAGGACAGCACAATGAGCCAGACAGCACAGAAGGCGGCGCCCGCTTCGCAACCGGAGACCCTGGGCGCGCTCATCAACGGTGAGTTCGTTCAGGCCGTGAGCGGCAGGACATTTCCCACGTTCAATCCCGGCAATGGCGAAGTGCTCGCCCATCTGCCGGAATGCGACGAGGAGGATATCGACCTTGCGGTCCGTGCCGGACTGGCTGCGTTTCCCGAATGGAAGCGCAAGACCGGCGCTGCGCGTGCAAAGCTGTTGAACAAACTGGCTCAACTGGTTCAGGCCAACGCCGCAAAGCTGGCCGAGCTTGAATCGCTCAATGCGGGCAAGCCGATCCGGGATTCGCAGGCAATCGACGCGGTCACGGCGGTCGACGCGCTGGAATATTTCGCCGGCATGGCCACGAAGATACAGGGCGATACGATCCCGGTGCCCGGGCCGTACATCAACATGACGCTGCGCGAGCCGCTTGGCGTCATCGGCGGCATCATTCCGTGGAACTTCCCGCTGTTGCAGGCGGTGTGGAAGATCGCGCCCGCCGTCGCCGCAGGCAACACGGTTGTCATCAAGCCGGCGGAGCAGGCGTGCCTGTCCGTCATGTATCTGGGCCGCCTGATACAGGAGGCGGGCTTTCCGGCCGGAGTTGTCAACATTGTTACCGGATTTGGTGCGACCGCCGGTCAAGCTCTGGTCGATCACCACATGGTCGCGAAAATCATGTTCACGGGCAGCACCGGAACCGGCAAGCGCATTGCCGCTGCGGCTGCGAACACCTTGAAGCCCGTCGGCCTGGAACTCGGGGGAAAATCGGCGGTGATCGTATATGAGGATGCACCCGTCGACCAGGCGGCCTCCGTTGCGGCAAACTCGATCTTCTCCAATATGGGGCAGGTCTGCACGGCCGGTTCGCGGCTGCTGGTGCATGAAAGCCTGCACGATCAGGTGCTGGCGAAGGTCATAGAGCGGGCGGCAAAGGTCAGGCTCGGCTATCAGATGGACCCGAACACGACGATGGGACCGCTGATTTCAGAAAAGCAGAAGGAACGCGTTGAAGGATACATCGCACTCGGCAAGGCGGACGCCGAACTGGCCTACAGCCATCCCGTACCGGCTGGCCTCGAAGCGGGACACTTCGTTGGTCCGCACATTTTCGACCGTGTCGAAAACTCGATGAAGATTGCACGCGAGGAGATTTTCGGGCCGGTGCTTTCGGTTATCACCTTCAAGGAAGAGGGGGAGGCGCTGGCGCTCGCAAACGACAATCCGTATGGGCTGGCCGCATCGGTCCTGACGCGCGACATCGGCAGGGCAATGCGCACCGTGCAGGCGTTCGAGGCGGGCAATGTGTGGGTCAACACCTGGGGCGCGGTCAGCTCGATGGCGCCCTATGGCGGCTACAAGAACAGCGGGTATGGCCGCGAAATGGGCTTTGCGGTCATGCGCGAAGTCACGCAGGAAAAGAATGTCTGGGTCAGTGTTCGTTAACCGGCGGATGGATCGGCAGAATGACGACATCCTATAGCAGGTTTCGCGATCCCGCGCTGTCGACGCGCGGCATTCCGCAATTGTTTGCGGACCGCTGCGCAGCGACGCCGCTGGCGGTCGCGTTCCGCCATAAGGATCTGGGCCTCTATCAAGAAGTGACGTGGGAAGCCTATCGGCGTGACGTGGCGCATTGCCTGGCCGGTTTGCAGGAACTGGGCCTCAAGCGGGGCGACCGCATAGCAACCATGTCGGACCCCTGCCGGGAATTTCTCGTGGCCGACATGGCCGCGATGACGGGCGGCGCGATCTGCTACGGAATATACACGACATGCTCCGTGCCGGAGGTCGAGCATCAGGTCGGCGACGGCGGCGCGGAAATCTTCCTGGCCGAGGATCAGGAATTCGTGGACAAGGTGCTCCAGGCGAAGGACAGCCTGCCGGGCATCAAGCATATCGTGGTTTTCGATACGCGCGCGCTGTTCAACTATCGCGACCCGCGCATCATAAACTTCGCCGAAGTCGTGGCACGCGGACGTGAGCGTCTGGCCGGTCGCGACGAGGCCGATTTCCTGTCGGAACATGCCGATCGCGTGAAGGCCGACGATCTGGCCGTGATCGTTTACACCTCGGGAACGACGGGCGCGCCAAAGGGCGCGCTGCATGACCACATCTCCCTGATGTGGGGCTTTGGCAATGCCTATCTGGAAGCTTTCCCGGAACTCAGGAGCGGCGAGCACAGGGCCATTTCGCACCTGCCGATGGCGCATCTGATCGAGCGGTCCATGTCGATCTGCCTGCCGCTGGTTGCCGATGTCGTGCCGCATATTGGCGAAGAGACGGAAAACCTGATGGGCGCGCTCTATGAGGTGCAGCCGACATTCCTCAATGTCGTGCCGCGCATTCTGGAAAAGCTCGCCGCGCAGGTCGTGACCGGCATCCAGCGCAGCAGCCGCACCAAGCGCTATGCCTATGAATGGGCGGTCGGGGTCGGACGCCGGTTTCGGGAAGCCGAATGGCGTGGGGAGCAGCCGGGTGTGGCGCTGACGGCGCAATACCGCGTCGCGCAGGCGCTGGTTTTCCAGCCGATGCTTCGCAAGATGGGGTTATCGAAAATTCGGAGCATCCTGTGCGCGGGCGCCCCCCTGCCGGCAAAGATCCATGAGCTTTGGGAGATCTGGGGCGTCAACGTCCGAAATCTCTACGGCATCACCGAAGGCGGCTACGTGTTGTGCCAGTCCGGCGCATTTCCGCACCCGATGCGGGGCGGCACGCCGATACCGCCGCGCGAGGTGCGCCTTGGTCCGGACGGAGAACTGCTGGTGTGCGGCCCCGGCCTGTTTCGGGGCTATTGGCGCAACGAGGCGGCAAGCAAGGCCGCGCTTGAAGACGGATGGCTTTGCACGGGCGATGTCGCCGACGAGGCGAAGCCGGGCGAGTTCCGCATCGTCGACCGCAAGAAGGACATCATGATCACCAGCGGGGGCAAGAACATCGCGCCCAGCGAAATCGAGAATCTGTTGAAGGGAAGCCCGTTCATCAGCGAGGCGATCCTCATCGGCGACAGCATGAAGTTCGTCAGCGCGCTCGTTGAGATCGACTTCGGAACGGTGTCGGAGTGGGCGCGCCAGAACCGCGTCATCTATACGAGCTTCAATTCGCTGGTGGAGTGTCCCGAGGTGGTGTCGCTCATCCAGCAGGAAATCGATGCGGCCAACGGCCAGTTGGCGCGCGTCGAGCAGGTCAAGAAATTCCGCATCATCCCGAAAGAGCTGGACCCTGAGGAGGGGGACACGACTCCGACGCGGAAGATCAAGCGCAAGCATATGCATGCCATGTTCGGGGACCTGATCCGCGACATGTACAAGGAGGAGAAGACGCCGGCCTGATCGTTTGCGATCGATCCGGCAACCAACGTCAATCATCGGGAGGAAACGATGACGAAACAATGCATGGCCGCGATAACGGCGTTACTGATAGGTGTGGCCGGGCCGGCAATGGCCGAGGACTACAGGCTGGGCTACATCACCGACCTTTCCGGCCCGCTCGCGGGTTCCTACACGCCGGTTTGGGAGGGCTTCGACCTCTATATGAAGTCCCGCAACGCGGCGGGCGGGATCAACGGCAATCAAGTCGAGACGTTCCTCGACGACGATGGGCTCAGGGCTGACCGTTCGGTCGCTGCCGCCAAGAAGCAGATCGAGCGCGACAACGTTATCGGCATCTTCGGGCTGAGCCTCAGTTCGACGCACGGGCCGACCTTTGCGGAAACACGGCAGGCCGGAATTCCTGTTGTCACGTCCTTCAGCGGGATCATCGACGCGCTGCCGCCCGCCAAGCCCTATTCCTACAGCACCGGCGTTATGTTCGAGGTCGCGGGCGAAGCGATTGCCACGCTCAGCAAGCAGATCGCGCCGAGCGGCAAGGTGGTCGGCGTGACGTTCGACAGCGTCGGCGGACGAGCCGCTTTGCGGCACAACCAGCTCATGGCGCAAAAGCTCGGCTATCAATGGGGCGAAGTGATCTTCCCCGTTCGCACCGCCGATTTCACGCCGTTTGCACAGGCGATCGTCAATGAGAAGCCGGACATCGTGGTAGGCCACTACGGCGCGGAGCAGAATCTTGGCGTGATCGCGGCATTGCGCGCGACCGGCTACACCGGCCCCTATGTCATTGCCTCCTATGGTGCGTCCGAGGCCACGGTGCAGCAGGCGGCCGAACAGTCGGGCGATGCGGAAAACCTCTATATGGTTTCGCGTTATGCGCCCGCGACGCACGAGGGCGCTGGCATTGCCGCGCTGCGTCAGGCCGCGGAGGCCGCGGGCGTCACGCCGACGAGCATGCACGTCACCGGCTGGGCGTTGGGAATGGTCGCAGAGGAGGCGCTCAAGAAGTGCGGGGCAAGTTGCGACAAGGCGGGCCTCGACAAGGCGTTGCAGCAGGTCAATATCGATACGCAGGGCCTGACCGGCGGTCCGATTGAGATGTCGGCAGACGATCACTACGGCCCGACATATTGGAAACTGTACAAATGGGACGGCGAAAAGCTCGTCGGTACGGGTGACTGGCACAAGCAAACCACCGTCGAGTTCCTCGGTCAGTAGGCGCATACCATGGAACTGGTCCTGAGCACCCTGGTCCTTGGGACCATCTATTCGATACTCGCCGCGGGAATTGTCGTGGTCTACAAGGCGTCGAGGGTGGTCAATTTTGCCCATGGCGAGCTTGCCGTCGTCGGCGCCTATGTCTTCTATTCCGCGAGCCTGATGGTTCCGGGCAAATCGCTCATGATGACAATTGTCGTCACCGGGCTGGTCAGCGCGGTCTTCGGGCTGGCCGTGTATGCGGCGCTCATGCGCCGTCTCATTGGCCAGCCGACCTTCGTTGCGGCCATGGTGACGATCGGCCTCGCAATCATCCTCAAGTCGCTGATCGTCATGTTCTGGAACTCGCGCAGCGTCGGCCTCAACATCGTGCGGCAGAACCTCTACATATTCGAGGAAGGCGGACGCATCACTGCGATGGACGTGATCACGCTTGCCATCGGGGTTCTGTTCTTCGCGGCGCTGTTCTTCTTCTTCCGCTTCACGCGCCTCGGCAGGCATTTCCGGGGTGCGGCGGAAAACCCGCTTCTGGCAAGCCAGCGGCAGGTGAATGTCAACCTGATCCTCAGCATCGCCTGGGCCACCGCGATATTTTCCGCTGCGTTGGCGGGAGTGCTTTTCGGTGCGCGTTCCATCCTGACGCCGCAAAGCGTCATCATCGGCTTGAGCGGGCTGACGGCTGCGCTCGTCGGCGGTCTCGATTCATTCAGGGGAGCGCTGCTCGGCGGATTTCTCGTTGCCGGGTGCAGCTATGCGACCGCGCGGCTGATCGATCCGGCGCTCAGCGAAACGGTGCCCTTCATCATTCTGCTGATTGTGATGACGTGGCGTCCGTGGGGTGTGTTCGGCACGCCCGAAGAACTCAACCGCGTGTAGGAGAGACGGCGATGCTTGCGAGAAGTCCCTATCTCCGCATGACCTACGCGGAAACCAACGAGATTGTCCGCGAACCCTACCAGAAGATACTGATCGCCATTGCACTGGTGTTCCTGCTGGCTGTCCCGGTCTTCTCCGGCAGCTACGGGCTCTACCTGTTCAATCTCACGCTGCTCGCCGTCATCAGCGCGGTTGGCCTCAACCTCTTGACCGGCTATTGCGGCCAGGTGTCGCTCGGCCATGCCAGCTTCATGGCCATCGGCGCGTTCGTAGCGGCCACCGCCGCCCAGCAGGGCGCACCCTTCTGGCTCTCCATTCCGCTTGCCTGCATCGCCGGCAGCGCGGTTGGCTTCATCGTGGGACTGCCGGCCTTGCGCTTTCGCGGCATTTACCTCGCGATCACCACGCTTGCTATGCACTACGCGATCATTTTCGTGCTCACCACATATCAGACGAGCATGGGTTCGAGCGCGACTGCCGGCATAACACTTGCCGCTCCGTCGCTTTTCGGCGCGTCTCTCAAGGGAGACGTGGCGTGGTATTATATCCTGCTCGTCATTGCCTCTCTCGCCGTCCTGTTCGGTCTCAACCTCGCGCGGTCGCACATCGGACGCGCATGGGTCGCTATCCGCGATCGTGATATCGCCGCTGCGACGATGGGGATCAATGTCCCGCGCCTGAAGCTTCTCGCCTTCGTCACCAGTGCGGCACTTGCCGCGCTGTCGGGCAGCCTCGGCGCGTATTTCACAGGCGTCGTCACCGTCGAGGCATTCACGCTTGAACTCGCGATTCTTTCGCTTGCGGTCATCATTGTCGGCGGCATGGGCTCGATCCTCGGCTCGGTCTTCGGCGCGTTCTTCATCACCTTGCTGCCATTCGTCATCGAAGCCGGGTTCGCGTCGCTTCCACGCGGCTGGCGGCCCGGCACGACCTCATACGGATTGCAGGAGGCGGCCATCGGCATCACCATCATCCTGTTCCTGCTTTTCGAGCCAAAGGGACTTGTCGAAATCTATCGGCGGGCAGCCGAATATTTCGAGCGTTGGCCGTTCCGCTATCGCGAAATTCAGCCCGGAGGACGCCGCTAGAGCACCCGATGGCCGGTTGTCCGGACAGGACAAAGACAGAAACGACAGGCAGAATGATTCAATCAAACCGTGAAGTGCTCCAATGATGAACGAAGCCATTCGCGAAGCACCGATACTCGATGTTCGGCAGCTTGAAGTCGTCTACAATCGCGTCGCAACCGCGGTGCAGGGCGTGAGCATTTCCGTCGCGCCGCGTGAGATCGTCGCGATGATCGGAACAAACGGGGCGGGAAAGACCACGACTCTGCGCGCGATCTCCGGCTTCCTTGCCTCCGAGGACGTCGAAATCACAGACGGCAGCGTCACGTTCGCGGATCGGTCGATCGGCGGTCACCTGCCGCATGATATCGCGCGTCGCGGCATCATCATCGTGCCTGAGCGTCAGAAGGTGTTCGAGACGCTGAATGTCGAGGACAACCTTCTCTTCAACCTGTCACGCAGCAATCGCAGGATTTGCGATCAGGTCTACGCATATTTTCCCCGATTGGCCGAACGGCGCGCGCAGAAAGCCGGGCTGCTGAGCGGCGGCGAGAAGCAGATGCTTGCCATCGGCATGGCGCTGATGTGCGAGCCGAAACTGCTGCTGGTCGACGAACTCTCGCTCGGCCTTGCGCCCATCGTGACGGACGAGATCATGCGGATCCTCCAGACTATCAATGCGGATCTCGGTCTTGCGATGCTCATTGTGGAGCAGAACGCGATTGCAGCGTTGCGCATCGCATCCTTCGGCTATGTGATGGAAGGCGGTCGCGTCGTCTTCAAGGGGTCGGCGTCCGGTCTCATGAAGCACGAGGACATCAAGGAATTCTACCTTGGCGGGTCGGGGGATTCGGCCCGCAGCTATCGCGATCTCAGGCAATACTCGCGCAAGCGGAGGTGGTGGGGATGACCGGACCGAATGGCGCAAGGCTCGAGATCGACAATGTCACGCTGCGCTTTGGCGGCATCGCCGCGATAAACGGGGTGAGCTTTTCCGCTGAGCCGGGCGAACTGGTTGCGCTGGTCGGGCCCAACGGCGCGGGCAAGACCGCAATGCTCAACTGCATCAACGGCATCTACCGCGTGACGAGCGGCGATATAAGACTGGATGGCGAGAGCATCGTCGGCGGTGCTCTTCATCGCATGGTGGATCGCGGCATCGGGCGGGCCTTTCAGCATGCGGAACTGTTTCCCCACCTGACGGTGACGGAAAACTTGCTCACAGGCTGCCACACGCAGTTTCGGGCGGGTTTGTTGTCCGCGGGCATATATTTCGGCAAGGCGAAGCGGGAGGAGATCGCGCGGCGCGCGCGGGCGGAAGCCATCATCGACTTCTTCGAACTGTATCGTCAGCGCGACGAGCAGGTCGGCCAGTTGCCCTATGGGGTGCAGAAAATGGTAGGCGTTGCCCGCGCATTGATGATCGAGCCGAAGCTGCTTCTCCTCGACGAGCCATGCACAGGGCTGATCCGGGAAGAGCGAGAAAATCTCGCGCGATTCCTGATGCGGATCTGCCATGAGATCGGTCCGACCGTCATCTGGGTGGAGCATGACATGCAGATGGTCGCCGATCTTGCCGATCGCGTCGTGGTGATGAATTTCGGGGCGAAGACCGCAGACGGCGCGCCGGACGAAATCCGAAGGGACCCGGAGGTCATTCGCGCTTATCTGGGGCAGGGGGTCAACTGATACGGGACGCTTCGCAGGAAACGCCATCGACTGTTCGGGGACAGATGCAGGAAGGCGACATCGCCTCGATTGATTTTGGTGTCATGGTGTTCTAGGAGGCACCGCCAACCCCCTGCCTCGGCATTGAGCGCTGCCGGTGAGCGCGCAGGGAAGCGGCGACAGGTGCGGAAAGGACCAGCATGACCTTGAAATCCTCCTCGAGAAAGCTGTCGAGCCTCAGCGCAAACCAGACCGCCAATATTCCAACCACGATCAAGAACCCTGAGCGGGTCGCGCACCGGCGCACCGAACTGATCGAGGTCGCCACGAAGCTCTTTCTTGAAAGGGGATTTCACAACACCTCAATCAGGGACATCGTCCGGGCGTGTTCGTTCAACATTGCCAGCCTTTACATGTATGTCTCTTCCAAGGAGGACATTCTCTATCTGGTTGCGCAGGACCTGATGAACAACATCCAGCGGGAACTCGAGCAAACGACCTTGTCCAAGACGTCGCCCCGCCGCTCGCTGGAAATCGGTTTTGCCACCTATTGCGGAATTGTCGACAGGCTGCGGCGCCCCATCCGCCTGCTCTATCGCGAGGTGGGTCGCCTTCCGCCTGAATTGCGGTCCAATGTGATGGCGACCGTCGCCGATGTCGTGAGCTTCTACGAGCGCATCATTCAGGAAGGGATCGAGCAGGGCGTCTTTCGCAAGGTGCCGGCCCGGGCGGCCGCCTTGCAGGTGATGTTCTCCGCGCATGCCATTGCGCTGCACACCCGCGAGATAAAGGAAATCTTCGAGCTCGAAGATTACATCAAATACCAGAAGAAATCGATGCTTTCAGGCTTGCTGGCCAGCGGCGAGAACTGAGCGTACTCAGCACAGATGGGTGCGATTTCAATGCTCGTCCCGGTTGAGGGCCTTGTACGAAGGGCTATGCCGATAGTATTGACTGCTGGTCGAATTTGGTGGCCGTCCAACCGGACGCGACCGCCTTCAGAACGAATAGGAGAAGAATGCCATGAAACTGCTGCGCTATGGCGAAGCGGGCGCCGAAAAGCCTGGTCTGGTCGATAAGGACGGCGGGATCCGTGACCTTTCAGGACACATCGCCGACATCAGCGGAACTTCGCTCGATCTGGCCAGCCTTTCCGGCCTTGACCCGCTGTCACTGCCGGTGGTCTCTGGAAGTCCGCGCATCGGCCCTTGCGTGGGGGGTGTTGGCAAGTTCATCTGCATCGGGTTGAACTATTCCGACCATGCCGCCGAAACTGGCGCGACCGTTCCGTCCGAACCGATCATCTTCATGAAGGCGACGTCCGCTATTGTTGGGCCGAATGACGATGTTCTCATTCCACGCGGCTCGACCAAGACCGACTGGGAAGTGGAACTCGGCGTCGTCATCGGCAAGAAGGCAAAATATGTCTCGGAGGCGGATGCGCTGGACTATGTCGCCGGCTATTGCGTTTCGCATGACCTTTCGGAACGTGCGTACCAGATCGAGCGTCAGGGGCAGTGGACCAAGGGCAAGAGCTGCGACACATTCGGCCCGATCGGGCCGTGGCTCGTCACGAAGGATGAGGTCGCCGATCCTCAGAACCTAAAGATGTGGTTGAAGGTGAACGGCCAGACGATGCAGGACGGCTCGACCCGGACGATGGTCTACGGGGTTGCGTTCCTCGTTTCCTATCTAAGCCAGTTCATGAGCCTGCAGCCCGGCGACATCATTTCGACGGGCACGCCGCCCGGCGTCGGCATGGGCATGAAGCCGCAGCGCTATCTCAAGGCAGGCGACGTCGTCGAGCTCGGCATAGAAGGTCTCGGAACCCAGAAGCAGACCGTCAAGGCCGACGTCTAGGAACGCGCTGACCCTGGGGGCGGCAATTGGTCATGGCCCTAGCTATCCGTGGCCATGACCACGAAATCGTCGCCGGTGCGGGAATCGGGATGCAGTGGCGCATCCGTGAGAACCAGAACCATGCCCGCGTGCATGTTGGATCTCAGCGTGTCCGCGAAGTCCTTGGAGAGACCGATTCTGTTCAGGACGCTCTTTTTCTGAAAAAGGGTGGCCCCGGCGCCGCCGCTTCGGCTGACCTCGATCCACTGCAAGGCCTGCGAACCGCCGCGGGCCTGAAGCGAGAAAACATGGTTGCCGAGGGAGGATCCGCCGCTCACCGACAGTGGGCCTTGCGCGATTATCTCGTCGTTTTGAATGAGCAGGATCGACTTGTCCGAAGAGGAGGCAATGACCGAGGTGATCGGATATGACTCCGCTTCCGCCCAGTCGTCGGGATGCTTCCTGCCATCCTGCGAGGCGACAATATTTTCGAACTGCCCCGCTTCATAGCCGTCGAGCACCATGCCCGGCTCGGTCAGGTCGCGGGGATCGTTCGGACCCGCGATGATGACCGGCGTGCCGAGGTGGGTAATCGAGAAAAGGTCGGCGGAAAACGCCATCGGAAGCCGCACGCATCCGTGTGATGCGGGATAGCCGGGAAGGTTTCCTGCGTGGAGTGCAATTCCCGACCACGTCAAACGATTCATGTTCGGCATCGGTGCATCGCTGTAGGTGCTCGATTTGTGGAACTTGTCTTTCTGGAGGATCACGAAGACCCCGGTGGGCGTATCGTGGCCGGGCTTGCCGCTCGAACAGGTGGACACCGCGATGCGGATGCCGTTGCGGTAAACGTGAACGCGCTGTTGAGGCAACGATACGATGATCGCGACGGGACCCTTAACCTCGCGATCCGGATGCCATGTGAACTCGCCCGGACGCATGTCCTTTATTTCGGTTAGCCCCTCGACAGCGAGCGCCGCCGAAGTACCAAGCAGCAAAGTACCTATACAAAAGTCGCGCCGGTTGAGCATGCTTGCCCCCGCAAAGGTTCAAAAGAGAGAAATACAGCCGGAAATTGAGCTGTATTCTTAACTAAACCATAGGTCGCAGATCAATGGGTTCGGGCGCGAAAATTGTGCGCCGGTCAAGAATGCTTTCATGAGTGGCGCCAGGTATTACCCATTCGACAGCCACGCGAAAAATGGTATCGTCGCCTCGTCCGAAAACCTGCGGCGCGCCGCCGCTTTCCTCAACACAGCTTCTGACGGTTCTGGACACGATGTCCAAGCACACTGACAATCTGTTCGCGCGGGTTCTTTCCGTGTCGCCGGTTCTCGTACCTGTCGCGGCGCTCGGCGTGGGCGTGCTCCTCAGCATCAAGGAGGCCGCGCTCGGCCGCCTGCCGCTCGTGCCCGAGATCCTCTTGTGCGGTTTGGTTCTGGGTTTCGCCTTCTGGACGGTTTTCGTTGCCCTGCGGCATGCGGAATCGATTGCGCACCGGGTCGGCGAGCCGTTCGGAACGCTGGTTCTCACCGTTGCCGTCACCGCAATCGAGGCCTCGGTGATCGCGACGGTGATGTTGCGAGGTGAAGACAATCCCACCCTTGTCCGGGAGTCGGTCTTTTCCACGGTGATGATCGTTTGCGGCGGCATACTGGGCATCTGCCTCACAGTGGGCGGACTGCGACACACCCATCAGGATCTCAAGCGGCAGGGCACCAGCGCGCTGTTGTCGGTGGTTGTTGCTCTTTCCGTGCTCACGCTCGTACTGCCCGACTATACGCTGACGGCACAGGCGCGGGCCTTCTCCCCACTGCAACTTGTTTTCGTAAGCGGTCTGTGCCTGTTGCTCTATGGAAGCTTCATTGTTGCCCAGATGACGCGGCACCGCGCCGACTTTATCGACGAGGAAGTGCCGGGCAAGCATGACTCCCATGTGGATGCGACGGGCAATCCGGGCAAGAGCGTCCTGCTGCTCGGGATTGGACTTGTGGGCATCGTCCTGCTCGCGGAATATGTCGCGAGCGCGCTGGAAGAAGCCCTCGGCGCGCTTCAGGTCGGACAGACCGATGCCATTGTCGGCGCATTCATCGCCACGCTTGTCCTGATGCCTGAAACCGTCTCCGCGATAAGGGCGTCCCTCAATAACGAGTTGCAGCGCAGTCTCAATATCGCGCTGGGCTCCGCCTGTGCGACGATCGGACTCACGGTTCCGGTCGTTGCAGCGGTGAGTCTGTTCACCGGAACGGAGCTTACGCTCGGTCTCGGTTCCGGCGATATCGTGCTGCTCACGCTTGTCCTTGCCATCAGCATCATCAGCTTTGGAACGGGGCGCACCACGGTGCTGACCGGGGCCGTGCATCTGGTCGTCTTTGTGGCTTATCTGATGTTGATCGCCGTTCCGTGAGGCACTCGCATCGGCCTTCGCGGTCGGTCGCGCGCAACTCGGGCGGCTTTCCTGATTGACGCACCTCAATAATGAAGGCAAGTCTTGGCGAGGAGGATGACTTGTCGCGCCCTACAGTAAACGATCTCGCAAAAGCTGCGGGCGTCAGTCTGGCGACCATCGATCGGGTTCTGAACGCCCGCGCGGGCGTTCGCGAGCAGACGATCCGCCGTGTGAACGATGCCATCGAAAAGATCGGATACGTCCGCGATGTAACCGCCGCCAATCTGGCGCGGCAGCGCCGATACCGCTTCGCCTTCGTGTTGCCGGAAGGGCCGGGCGAGTTCGTGAGCCTGTTGAAAACCGCGCTCGCCGAAGCCGGAACGAGTTCTGTTATCGATCGCTCCGACGTAACCGTGGTGATGGTTCCGCCCAACGATCCGCATGTGCTCGTCAAGACGCTGAGGCGTCTCGGCGCGGCGGATGTCGATGGCGTCGGCATCCTTGCCCCGGAGACCCCGCATGTGCGCGACGAGATCGCCCACCTGAAGGAAAGGGGCATTGCCGTGGTCGCCCTCGTGTCGGACCTTCCGCACACCGGACGCGATCATTTCGTGGGCGTGGACAATATCGCAGCGGGCCGGACGGCTGCGGTGCTGATGGGCCGTTTTGTTGGAAAACCAAAGGGTTCGGTGATCGTCCTCGCCAGTTCGATGCAATCCAGCTCAAACATCGAGCGCAGGCTCGGCTTCGACCAGGTGATGGCCGCCCAGTTCCCCGGTCTTGAAATATTGCCGTCGCTTGAGGGCCACGGTGATCCCGATACGGTGCGGCGCGTCATGTGCAATGTACTCGGCGCGCATCCGGATGCGGCGGGCATCTATTCGGTCGGGACGGGCAATGGCGCGCTGGTCGATCTGCTGAGGCAGACGGGTCGCGGGCAGGGGCTGGTGGTCGTCGGGCACGAGTTGACGCGCAACACGAGGCAGGCTCTCGAGGATGGCACGTTCGACGCCGTGATCGATCAGAATGTCGGGCACATCGCCCGAAGCGCGCTGCGCGTCCTGCGGGCAAAATCCGACGGGATGGACATATTGCCGGCGCAGGAACGCATCCGGATCGAGATCATACTGCGGGAAAACCTTTACTAAAGCCAAGGCCGCACGGTGGCGGTCGCCGCTGCACAAAGACTCCCGGTTGACATGAGGTACGTACCTCAAATATGCTGCGCCACGGATCGCAAGATCTCGCACGTATTGGGAGGATTACGATGAAATCACTCGGACTCGCGTCCGTCGCAGCGCTGTCGCTCGCGGCGGCCTTCTCATCGCCTGCAAAGGCTGAAGACCTCACCCTGTGCTGGGCCGCCTGGGACCCGGCCAACGCTCTTGTGGAATTGTCAAAGGATTTTGAAGCCAAGTCCGGCAACAAGATGCATTTCGAGTTTGTGCCCTGGCCGAACTTCGCGGACCGGATGCTGAATGAGCTGAATTCCGGCGGCAAGCTTTGCGATCTCATGATCGGCGACAGCCAGTGGATCGGCGGCTCCGCCGAAAACGGCCACTACGTCAAGCTCAACGATTTCTTCGACGCCAACGGCATCAAGATGAGCGACTTCATCGACGCGACGGTGGTCGGCTATTCCGAATGGCCGAAGAACACGCCGAACTACTGGGCGCTTCCGGCCTTTGGCGACGTTGTGGGCTGGACCTACCGGAAGGACTGGTTCGAGCGCCCCGAATTGCAGGCCGAGTTCAAAGAGAAGTACAAGCGTGACCTCGGCGTGCCGAAGACCTTCGCCGAGCTGAAGGACATTGCCGAGTTTTTCCAGAACCGGCAGATCGACGGCAAGACCGTCTATGGCGCCTCGATCTACACCGAGCGCGGCTCCGAAGGCATCACGATGGGCGCGATGGACGTGCTCTACAGCTTCGGCTTCAAGTATGAGAACCCGGACAAGCCCTATGACATGCAGGGCTTCGTGAACTCGCCGGGATCGGTCGCCGGACTGGAATACTACAAGGCGCTCTATGATTGCTGCACGCCGCCCGGCTCCTCGAACGGCTACATGTCGGAAGGCATCGACGCCTTCAAGTCTGGACAGGTGGCGTTGCAGATGAACTTCGCCTTTACCTGGCCGGGCTTCGACAAGGACCCGAATGTCGGTGGCAACAAAACCGGATATTTCGTCAATCCGGCGGGGCCGAACGGCGATCAGTTCGCGCAGCTTGGCGGGCAGGGCATTTCGGTTGTCTCCTATTCGTCGAAGAAGGACGCCGCGCTTGACTATATCAAGTGGTTTGCCCAGCCGGAGGTTCAGGCGAAGTGGTGGGAGATGGGGGGCTATTCCTGCCTCAAATCGGTGACGCTCGATCCGAAATTCCCGCAAAGCCAGCCCTATGCGCAGACCTTCCTCGACTCCATGGCGATCGTGAAGGATTTCTGGGCCGAACCGAGCTACGCAACCCTGCTGCAAGCGACCCAGAAACGCTTCCATGACTATGTGGTGGCCGGCAACGGAACCGCGCAGGAGGCGTTGGATGGTTTGGTCAAAGACTGGACCGAGACTTTCGAGGACGACGGAAAGCTGTAAGCTTTTTCCGGTCGGGCGAGGCGCGTGTGCCTCGCCCGCAGCTCGGACGATATTTTCATTGGACTGGCATCATGACCGACAATTCCATCAGTCGCGGCAATGTTGCGGCTCCGACCGGGCTTGGCGCGAGGATAAATGGGCTTTCTGACCGGGCGCTTGCCTGGGTCTTTATCGCCCCGACGATCTTCCTCTTGCTGGCGATCAACATCTTTCCGCTGATCTGGACGATTCGCCTCAGCCTGACCAACTACAGGGCCAACCGCACCGGGGAAAATCTCGAATGGGTTGGATTGCGCAACTATCAGCGAATCCTGACCGATTCCGACATCTGGAATTCGATGCAGGCGACCGCGCATTTCCTGATCTGGACGCTCGTCCTCCAGGTCCTGATCGGGTTCGGGCTGGCCTATCTCATCAACAAGAAGTTCAAGGGCAACGATCTTTGGACGACGATTATCGTCCTGCCGATGATGCTCAGCCCCGCGGTGGTCGGCAATTTCTGGACCTTCCTGTACCAGCCGCAGATCGGCCTGTTCAACTATGCGATCGGGTTCCTGACGGGCACCGATCCGTCGGCTTTTTCGATGATCGGCGATGTCAGCCTCGCGCCCTGGGCGATCGTGATCGTCGATACGTGGATGTGGACGCCCTTCGTCATGCTGATCTGCCTTGCGGGGCTGCGCTCCATTCCCGATTCCATCTATGAAGCCGCCGAATGCGACCGCGCGAGCGCGTGGCGTCAGTTCTGGACGATTACCGTGCCGATGGCCTTGCCGTTTCTCATGCTGGCGGTGCTGTTCCGGGGCATTGAGAACTTCAAGATGTTCGACCTCGTGGTGCAGTTAACCGGCGGCGGACCGGGCAGCATCACCGAACTCACCTCGATCAACCTTAAGCGCGAGGCGTTTGAAAAGTGGCGCACCGGCTTCGCCAGCGCCTATGCGGTGATCCTGTTCGTCACGGTTTTCGGCCTCGCCTCGATCTATGTGAAGGCGCTGAACAGGGTGAAGCAGAGATGAGCTTTTCCGTCACGGAACCGTCACTCAGGCAAAAATGGTTCGCAGGCGTGCTGGTCATATTCTATGCCGTGGTCACGCTGCTGCCGCTCGTCTGGATCATCGCGACGGGCTTCAAGTCGCCCGCGGATGCAATCGCCTATCCGCCGAAGATTGTTTTCCAGCCGACGCTTGAAGGCTATGTGAACCTGTTCACCACGCGCTCTCGCGCCACGCCCGAAGCGCTGCAACAGCTCGGGCCACCGCAGACTTGGTATGACCGGATCGTGCGCCAGTACGACATGGTGATCTCGGGACCCAGCCGTTACGGCGAGCGCTTCATGAACTCCGTGATTATCGGCTTTGGCTCAACCTTCCTGTCGGTGTTTCTGGGCACGCTCGCGGCCTATGCCTTTTCGCGCTTCAAGGTTCCGCTGAAGGACGACTTGATGTTCTTCATCCTTTCCACGCGCATGATGCCGCCGGTGGCGGTCGCCATTCCGATCTTCCTGATGTTCCGGCAGCTTGGCCTGTCGGACACGCATCTTGGCATGATCCTGCTTTACACGGCCGTGAATCTGTCGCTGTCGGTCTGGCTGCTCAAGGGCTTCATCGACGAAATCCCGGTCGAGTATGAGGAAGCGGCGTTGATCGATGGATACACGCGCTTTCAGGCGTTTTACAAGGTGGTGCTGCCGCAGGCGACGACCGGCATCGCCTCGACTGCGATCTTCTGCCTGATCTTCGCGTGGAACGAATATGCATTTGCCGTGCTGCTGACGTCGGGGCAGGCGCAGACCGCGCCGCCCTTCATTCCAACCATCATCGGCGTCGGCAAGGACTGGCCCGCCGTCGCGGCGGGCGCCACGCTCTTCCTCGTGCCGGTGATGGTGTTCACGATCCTGCTGCGCAAGCACCTCTTGCGAGGCATCACCTTCGGAGCGGTCCGCAAATGATGCGTTTCGTTAATGGTCTGGTGCGTTTGCGGCGCGGCCCCTGGGAGATGGTGGCGACGGTGCTGATCGCGCTCGGCGTATTCATGCTGATGCAGCCCTTCTCGATCAATGCCTACACCTATTCCTTCGTCGTCACGCTCGCCGGGACGGTGATGTTCATCATCGTCAGCCATTTTCCGGAGTAGCCCAGTGGCAGAGATCGTCATTCGCAATCTCCGCAAGGAATTCGGCAATTTCGTCGCCGTGCAGGATTCGACCTTCACGGTGGCCGACGGCGAGTTCTTCATGCTGCTCGGCCCTTCCGGCTGCGGCAAGACAACCACGTTGCGCATGATTGCGGGGCTTGAACTGCCGACCTCCGGCCAGATCCTGCTGGACGGCAAGGACGTGGCGCAGATGCGCGCAAGCGCGCGCGACATCGCCTTCGTGTTCCAGATGTTCGCGCTCTATCCGCACATGAATGTGCGGCGGAACATTTCCTATCCGCTGGTGAGCCAGGGCATGGCCCGCAAGGATGTGCGGCGCAAGGTGGATGAAGTGGCGCGCATCCTTGGTATCGAGCGCATCCTGGAACGTCCGGTCGGCGGATTGTCGAGCGGCGACCGCCAGCGCGTCGCGCTTGGCCGCGCAATCGTGCGCGAGCCGAAGGCGTTTCTCATGGATGAGCCGCTCGGCGCGCTGGACGCGGAGTTCCGCGAGCACATGGCCGAGGAGCTTCGCGCGCTGCATGATCGGATGGGCGCAACCACGGTCTATGTCACCCACGACCAGCTTGAAGCGATGCAGATGGGCGACAAGATCGTGGTGATGAACCACGGCGTGGTCGAGCAGTGGGGCACGCCGCAGGAAATCTACGACGCGCCGGCCACGATGTTCGTCGCCAACTTCATCGGCTCGCCGCCGATGAATTTTCTCCGCTTCGAGGCGACACTAGAACCGGGCGCGAACATGGTGCGCCTTGCCGGTGTGGATACGCCGATTCCAAGGCTGGAGGCGGGAGTAAGCGGGCGCGAACTCGTGCTCGGCGTTCGTCCCGAGCATGTCATTCTGGGTACTGACGGCGCGTATCGCGGCAGGGTGCTGGCGACCGAGTATCTGGGCACGACGCAAATCGTGACGCTTGAAACTGCGAACGGAATGCTGAGGGTGCGCGCGCCTTCCGGCCAGCCCGTGCAGGTTGGCGAAACCCCTTCATTGTCCTTCAACACCGCCACGCTTTCCATCTTCGATGCCGGTACAGGGCAGGCAATGAAAGTCGACCGGGCGAGCCTGCGCGCCGCGAGAAGGGAGAAGTCCCATGGCTGAGGTTGTGCTTTCCGGCCTGACAAAACGCTTTGGCGACACCGAGGCCGTCACAAACGTGTCGATGACCATACCGGACGGCGCATTCGTGGTGCTGCTCGGCCCCACGGGCGCGGGCAAGACGACGACTCTGCGGCTCATCGCGGGGCTGGAACAGGCGGATGCGGGCAGCATCGCCATCGACGGGCGCGATGTCGCGCATGTGACGCCTGCGCAGCGCAATGTCGCGATGGTGTTCCAGCAGTACTCGCTCTATCCGCACCTGACCGTACGCGAGAACCTTGCATTTCCGCTGAAGTCTCCGCTGAGCCGCACGCCGCAGGCCGAGATCGAGAAACGCGTCGGCGAGGTGGCTTCGGTGCTTCAAATCGCGCACAAGCTCGACAATCGGGCGACCGCGCTTTCCGGCGGCGAGATGCAGCGCGTTTCAATCGGGCGCGCGCTGGTCCGCAAGCCGCACATCTACCTGATGGATGAACCCCTGAGTTCGCTGGACGCCAAGCTGCGCGCGGATTTGCGGCTGGAGCTGAAGCGCATCCACGCCGACCTCGGCGCGACGCTGCTCTATGTCACCCACGACCAGATCGAGGCGATGACCATGGGCACGCATATCGGTGTGCTGGACGAGGGCAGGCTGGTGCAGTTCGGCTCGCCGCGCGAGATCTACGAGAATCCGGCCAGCCTCTATGTCGCGACGCGCCTTGGCCAGCCGAGGATCAACACCTTGCCTGCGGCCACATTCGGTTCGGCGCCCGCCGGTGCAGTGTTTATCGGCCTGCGGCCCGAACATATAGTCACGGGGGAGGGGCGCGATGCAAAGGTCACGCGCGTGGAGCATCTCGGCGACCAGACGCGGCTGCATCTTTCGCTCGACGGCCACGCCATCGTCACACTCACCGATCCCCATACGCCTTTGGCGGTTGACGACACAGTTTCGATCCGGCCCAAAAACCCGCTTTACTTCGCAGAAAACGGCACCCGCCTCTAAAGGAGCCTGACATGTCGCATTTCATGAATTCCCGCGAGACCGTTGTGACGCAGGCGATTGACGGCGTGCTGCGTGGAGCGGGTGGGCGGCTCGCCCGGCTTGACGGATATCCGCACATCAAGGTCGTGGTTCGCACGGACTGGGACAAGTCGAAGGTGGCGCTGGTTTCCGGCGGCGGTTCCGGCCACGAGCCCGCCCATGTCGGCTTCGTCGGTCAGGGCATGTTGACGGCGGCGGTGTGTGGCGACGTGTTTGCCTCGCCTTCCGTCGATGCCGTGCTGGCAGCGATCCTTTCCGTGACCGGCAAGGCGGGATGTCTGCTGATCGTGAAGAACTATACCGGAGACCGGCTGAATTTCGGCCTTGCGGCGGAGCGCGCTCGGACATTCGGTCTCAATGTCAGCATGGTGATCGTTGACGACGATATTGCTTTGCCGGACCTGCCGCAGGCGCGCGGCGTCGCCGGAACGCTGTTCGTCCACAAGATCGCGGGTGCGCTGGCGGAAGCCGGCGAGGGGCTGGAGAACATCACCACCGTCGCGCGACGGGTGATCGACGGGGCCGTGTCCATCGGCATGTCGCTGGACACCTGCACCATTCCCGGCTCCCCAAAGGAAAATCGCATCCTCGAGGGCCATGCGGAACTCGGCCTTGGCATTCACGGCGAGGCAGGCATCGAGCAGGTCGGCTTCGAGGGCGCGCGGCAGGCGGTGGAGATCATGGCCGGCAGGTTGGCTCCGCACATCAAGCCTGGACCGCATGCGATGCTGCTGAACAATCTCGGTGGAACGACGCAACTCGAAATGTCGATCCTGGCGGAAGAGCTTGCGCGCTCGCACATTGCCGATCAGGTGAAGTGGATCGTCGGTCCCGCCGCGATGATGACCTCGCTCAACATGCAGGGCTTCTCCATTTCGCTGTTGCCGGTCACCAAGGATCTGGAACGAGCGCTGCTTGCGCCCGCCGCACCTACGGCCTGGCCGGGGCTGGACCCGTTCGGTTCCGTGGATATCTATCCGCTGCCGGACGGGCTGACGCCGATCCAGCCGATCCCGTCCGCACATGCCGAACGCGCCGCGCTGATCGAGCGTTGTTGCGACATTCTCATCGGGGCCGAGCACCAGTTGAATCTGCTCGATTCCAAATCGGGAGACGGCGACACGGGGACCACCCTTGCCACGGCTGCCAAGGCGCTCAAATCCGCGCTTCCACGCCTGCCCCTTGCAGATACGACCCAGTTGTTCCGGGCTATCGGCATGGAACTATCGCAGACCATGGGCGGCTCTTCCGGCGTCCTGCTGGCAATCTTTTTCGCGGCAGCGGGCGATGCATCCGCCGGCGGCAAGGATTGGGTCGACGGGTTGTCGGCGGGGCTTGACCGCATCCGGCAGGTGGGTGGCGCGAATCCCGGTGACCGCACGATGATAGACGCATTGGTTCCCGCCCTTGCGAAGTTGCGCGACGGTGTCGGCGCGGCTGCATCCGCAGCGCGCGAGGGCGCAAACTACACCGCCACGATCGGACATGCGAAGGCCGGTCGCGCGACATATATCGCCGAAGAAAAGATACTCGGCCACAACGATCCGGGCGCGGAAGCAGTGGCCGTGCTGTTTGAAAAGCTCCGGGCGTGAGTGACGGAGATTTCCAGCGACAGATTTGCCGGAAATGCAGTATGTACGCAGCAGTCCATCGCATGTGAAATGAGAGGCCTGCCGTGCCAACTGGTCCAAAGCCGTCGCTTACGCGTGAACGGGCACGCGACGATCACTGGCAGATGTTGCGGTTCATGCTGCTGCATGCCGGGCTCGGATGCCTGATTGGCGCGATCACCGCCGCCATTATCATCTATCTCGATCTCGGCGGAATCGGAACGCTCATTTCGCATTCGTCAAACCCGGTCATCCCGATACTGCTGATTGTCGTGCCGTTCGCATCCATCTTCGGCGGCGCTGTCACGGCTTCGGCAATTGTCCTGATGCCTTACGAGAAGAAGTTCAAAGACTAGCCGTCTTCCCGGCAGCGACAGTCCATCCGCGCCGTTTGCCTCCGCCCCGTTTCGATCTCTGCACCCTTGCCACACGTATTGGTGGAATAGTGGGGCATTTTAGGGGGTGGACTGCACCTATGCGTGCAGATAAGCACTCGTCCTCAATTGGAATCGAGAAGGTTCGATGAATGGGCGAGCGGCCCCTCAATGCGATTTGGGATGCGATAGATGATGTCCGACGCGGGTTCGGATATCATGAGTTCTGGCGCACCTTTGCGGTCGATGAGATCGTGTCCAGATATCGTCGGTCGCGGCTCGGCCAGTTCTGGATCACGCTGAGCGTCGCCATTTTCATCATCGTCATCGGCGGCATGTATCGCGGCCTGTTGGCGCATTCCGACAATGACTATTTTGCCTATATGGCCATCGGCTATATTATATGGATTTATATAAATGACATCGTAAACAGAAGCGGCGCGATCTTCACGTCCAACAAGCAATTCATCATGCAGAGCGCGCTTCCGTACAGCGTATATTCCTACAGGTTGGTCCTGACGGAAATATATGTCACGGCGCATCATCTCGTCATCCTTGTGCCGATATTCCTTTATCTCAAGATTTTCCCGTCACTGTTCGACTTCGCTGGGGCGATATTCGGAGTGGCGCTGATTGTCTACTCGTCATTCTGGATCTCCATGATCCTCGGTATAATGTCCCTCCGGTTTCGGGACCTCGTGCCGATTACCCAGTCGATCATGCGGATGATCTTTTTTGCCACGCCGATAATCTGGCGCGAAAAGCAACTCGGTGGCTTCGGCGGCGTCATAAACGCCATCAATCCGGTGCGATATTATATTGCGGTGGTCCGGGGACCTTTGCTGGGCGAAGAGGTGGCTCCGCAAATCTATCTGGTTACAATCGGGTTGGCCCTGCTGCTGACCATACTCGGAATAGGCCTGCTCGCGGCAACGCGGCGAAAGATCGCTTATTGGCTATGACAGAACCGCTCATTTCGGTCGACCACGTCTCGGTGACCTTTCCGATCTTCGACCGTCCTTCAAGGACGCTGACGGGACGCCTGGCGCGGGGCAACTTCCACGCGCCCGCCAAGCACTTCGAAGCGCTCAAGGATGTAACGTTCAGCGTTCCGGCGGGCGAAAACGTCGGATTGATCGGCCACAACGGGGCGGGCAAATCGACACTTCTCAGGACCATCGGGGGCATTTACGTGCCTTCGCGCGGAACGATCACAAGGCGCGGCAAGGTCAGGTGCCTTTTCGAGATATCGGCTGGCGTGAACGGCGACGCGACCGGATATGAGAACATCCCCTTGCTGGCGGCGGCCAATGGCATCCCGCTTGCGAAGGTTCCCCAGCTCGTCACGGATGTCGAGGAATTTACGGAACTTGGCGAAGCGCTGTCGCGCCCCGTTCGAACTTATTCGTCGGGAATGCGGTTGAGAATTGCATTTGCTATCGCGACCGCCGTGCATTCCGATATTCTGCTCATGGACGAGGTTATCGGCGTGGGTGACCGCAATTTTCGCGACAAGGCCCGGATCAGAATTGAATCGATGATGGAACGTGCGGGAACGCTGCTGCTGGCTTCACACAGCGAGGCATATCTCAAGACATACTGCCAGCGGGGTCTGGTTTTCGAAAAAGGCAGGATTCTCTTCGATGGAAAGATCGGTGAGGCAATCTCCTTCTTCAACGGTCGGCCCAATCCACACTAGAATAGGTCTCGCGACCCAAGCTCGCGCATTTCGCAGATGCGCCAAACCTAGATAGGCAAGCAAAGGGTATTGCGGTGTCTGAAATGAACGGCCTGCGTCCATCTCCACAACCTGGCGTTCAGGAAATGAACGTAGATCGCGTATCTCGTGTATATCATGGCGAAATGGTGGACCGTGAAACCCCGCGCCATTCCGACGCCCGCATTGACTGGCTGGTCGAACATTGTCCATTTGGCTCAATTCTGGACATTGGCTGCGGCGAGGGGATGTTCGAGGCCAACGCCGCTCATGAGCGGCGGACGATCGATGCAATAGACATCCGTCCAGAGGCAATCGCGCAGGCGAAAGCGCTTTGCGAAAGGACGCTGGACAGGCAAATACTCAAGAACATCCGTTTTGAAGTGAGCGATTTTCATGGCCCCGAGACTGGCCGCCCCGGCTATGACGCCGTCATCCTGGGAGAGATCGTGGAGCATGTGAGGGAGCCGGAGACATTCCTCTA
This sequence comes from Rhizobiaceae bacterium, assembly GCA_023953835.1. Lineage (NCBI taxonomy): Bacteria > Pseudomonadati > Pseudomonadota > Alphaproteobacteria > Hyphomicrobiales > Rhizobiaceae > Rhizobiaceae bacterium. The sequence goes on from JAMLJB010000001.1 coordinate 2,754,758, forward strand.
TCGAGCCGCATATGCATTGAAGCACAATGGCAAAATGCTCGTGACTGTGCCGTGGGGACCATCGAAGGCTCCCGGTCAGGCCCAGGCATTCGTCCTTTCCCAATTTCTTGACGCGCTGCCCGATTTTGTCAGGTGGGACGACCTCGGCATCGTTGACGGCCACATACGCTTTCTGGGAACGCGCACGGTCAAACCGGGATCGGCGGGGACAGACAAGTTGCGCGCGAAGAACAGGCAGCGCTTTCCTGCGGACCTTTTGCTGACGATCAGCGAGCGGGCCGCGCTGGAATTCCGGCAGATTTCCCGGGAACTGCCCGCGGCCCATGCGAAACCGCCGACAAGGAGGTCCAACTCCAGCGATCTGACGGCGGAGAGGGACGCATTGCAGAAGCAACTGACAATGCTGACCACCGAGAGGGAAGCGTTGCTCAAGCAGCGTGATGAACTTGAGCGATCGAAGGGCGACGTCGTACTTGCGTTTCGGACGCTGGCGCGTCTCAAGCTGATACCACTTGTCGGTCGCGTTCGCGCTTATGTGGAGGCAAGGCCGGCGCTAAAGGCCCGGATTTTGCGCACGCTTCCGAAGCCGGTGATCCACAAACTTCAAAAACACGTGCGGGCCGCGATCCGTGAAACCACGCTCGGCAATCCAAAGCGTGTCCTGATCGACCACAAAGTCCCTGAGGGCCACGACCTGATTGTCGTATGCAACAACTATCCCGATGGTGGCGGGCAGTATGGTGGTGAGTTCATCCGTGCAAGGCTGCTGGCCTACCGTGACAGGGGCGTGAAATGCCTTTTGGTCATCTGCAATCACAGATACTCAAAACCCCACTTCGCCACGCATGAGGGCATCGACATATTTCGTGTCCCAATGTTCCTGTCGCGCGGTATCCCTTCCTTCGTGGCGGAAAGGAAAGCCCGAACATTGTTCGTCCACTCTCCACCTCCGGAGAGTATCGAGGAACTGCGCAGCCTTTCCAGACTGAAGAAAGTCGTGCTCTGGTTCCACGGGTTCGAGGTGCGAGACTATCGAAGGCTGCTTTTCAACTACAGCACCGAAGATCTCGAACGGCAGCGCGAGTTCCTCGATTCAGCCAACCGCGCGCGAATGGGCGCCCTGCTTAGACTCGATTCCGCGCAGAGTGTTGCGACCGTCTTTGTTTCGGATTTCCAGTTGGACGTGGCGCGAACGGATTCCGGCGCACTTCTCAAGAATGCGAACGTGATACACAATTTCGTCGACGGCGAGTTCTTCTCGTTCAAGGAGAAAGCGCCCGAAATGGCGCGAAAAATCCTGTTGATCAGGTCGTTCCAGACCCGCAACTACGCAAACGATATAGCCACGGAAGCAATACGCCTCCTTTCAACGAGGCCCGGCTTCGAGGAGCTTTCATTCACGATCCGTGGAACCGGACAGTATTTCGATGAACTGACCGCCCCGTTGGCACATCTGGCCAATGTGGATGTCGCCGAGGCGTATCTGTCGGCAAACGAAATAAAGGAACTGCACGACGAACACGGGATTTTCCTTGTTCCGAGCAGGTTCGACACGCAAGGCGTGTCGATGTGCGAAGCCATGGCAAGCGGGCTGGTGTGCATCACAAATCCAGTTGCCGCCATTCCGGAGTTTTTCGATGAGGACTGCGGTTATTTCGCCAAGGCGGACTCGGTCGAGGCCTATGCGGATGCGATAGTCAGGGCGGTCGGCGCACCGGATCTCTTCCAGGCGAAGGCTCAGGCGGCCGCCCGAAGAGTCAGGTCACAATGTGGCGCGCCGACGACGATAGAGCGCGAATTGATGCTGATGGAAAGCCGGGCTGTTGTTCACGATGAATAGTCAAGTTCAATCCGTATTTCCGAATGCCGATGATGCTCCAAAATCGTCGGATGCGCGTGCGGAAGCCTATACTGTGGTCGGTGACGCGGGTTCGCTTCGTATCGTGCGGCCCGACGGAAGTGCCATGCCCGGCCTGTTTACCGCACCCGCCAAGGAGGCCAGTCTCCGGCAGATGATGTCGGGTTCGGTTCGGGAATGGACGGTGCTTCTGGACCAGTTGTGCGAGCATCTTCCTGCGCGTCCGCACCTCATGTTCGATTTCTACGATCCGATGCGGGAATTGTTTCTGTTGGGCGCGAGGCAGCAACGCTTTACATACAGCCTGATGGTCAGTGAGGTTCGCTCCCGCATCGCAATTCTCGACTATGCGATCATCAGTGCGGCCCGTGACATAGCCTTTCGCGGGAAAGAGGCCAAAGAGGCATTTCGAAAAGCATATGTTGGCGCATTCAACGCCCTTGGTGAGGGGGAGGGCGCAGCGGCACGCGATGCAGGCGGCAAGGGCAAGGCACCGCTCGCCAACGGAAAGGCAGGCGCGCGCGTGCTGATCGTGGCCTATTTCGCCGGCCAGTGCCCGACCGTGGGCGCCAAGCGCATCAACTACTGGTTTGAAGAAATGCATCGGCGTTCCCACGGTATGCTCGATGTCGAGCTTGCAAGCGCGATGCCCTATGTCGACGCGCCGTTTCCGCACCACCATGTGCCGAACTATGATCTTGCGGAAATCCTTCACGCGGGAGCGCCGGAGGAATGGCAGTCGGCTTTTGCCAGAACCGAGATCGAGCACCGTCGAAACTTCAGCACATTGTCATATTATTGGAGACTGGGCCTCGAGCGATATTTCGACGAGATCGATGCCAGCTATGACGTCGTGCTGCTTTCGGGCAATCCGTTCTCAGTATTTGATTTTGCGAACTATGCCCGCAGGCGTTGGAGATCGCGCATCGTTCTGGATTACCGGGACCCCTTCGCAAACAATCCCCGAATGGCCTATTCGCCGGAAGCGCGCAGCTTCATCGCCTATGTCGAACGCGGCTATAACTGCCAGGCGGACCTGATCTCGGTCGTGAACGCCGAATGCGCCAAGCTCGCGGAAGCGCCTGCCGACAAGCCGATTGCGATCATTCCGAACGGCTATGACGAGCGCGTGCTTGATCGCCTGTTGCAGACGAAGTCGAAGGACGACCGCATTTCCTTTGCCTATGCCGGCTCGATCTATCCCTATGGGCCACTGGCCCCGGTGGTCAACGCGCTCGATCCGTCACGACATCGCCTCGTGTTTGTCGGCAATGACAGCGGGCTGGAAAAGTCAGTCCGCAACAATCCGGCAGTGAGCGTTCACGGCCCGCAGGACTATCAGCGGGCAATGGAACTGATTGCGCCTTGCGACATCGGGATCGTTTTCATTTCGGAGACGGGGTTCGAGTCGACCACCAAGATCTTCGACTATATCGGGCTCGGCATGGATGTCCTCATTTGCACGACCGGGCCGACCAAAAGCGGTCAGATCGCAAAGGTTGTCGAGAATGTGGACAACATCTACTGGTGCCGGAACACGCCCGAAGCGATCTCCGAATTCGTCGCGCACTATTCCAAGGGCAAAAAGCGTGCCGACAAGCAGCGCGCCTCTTTCAGTCGCGGAGCCTCGCTGGACGACCTGATCGACCGGATGACCCGCATCCTCTAAACACGGCCTGAATTCAAGCGGACGCTTTTTCCGACGATAGGGCAGGGGTGCTTCGCGGTTCTTCCCGCTGTCGCGGCTGGAGGAAGCGCTTTTGCAGGCTCTGCATGGGACGCTCAAAATAGTAATAGGACAGCGGCGCCACGATCATTGTGAGCACCAGTCCGAGCATCTGGTTCGGCGGCCAGTTCTGGCCGGCGGCACGCGACGGACCCGTTCCGATGAAGAACACGTGCCAGACATAGAGGCCGTAGGAAATCATGCCGATGAACCGCAAGGGCCGGAATTCAAGAGCGGAGACGACAAAGCTCTGCTGGTTGCAGTAGACCCAGATGACGACCAGCGCCACGCCGGATGCGCGCAGCATCGCGCCGGTCAGCGGAAAGGACTGCAATCCCGGCAAAGCGTAGAGGAACAGGCCGACCGGCAGCGCAATCCAATGAAATGATTTCCGCCTGCCGAACAACATCGCGGCCAGTGCGCCAATGACGATCGGGATAGCGGCGGGAATGGTCCACGCAAGGTAGTTGAACATGCCTGACCGCGGATAATATCTGATAGCCACGACGCAGGCGAGAAGCGTCCCGATCAGCGCCAATATGGGGATCGTCTTTCCGCGTGAGAAGAAACTCGCGAAGACCAAAGGCCAGACCAGATAGAAGTGCCATTCGATGGACAGCGACCAGATGTGGCCGTTGATCGCCGTGCGCAACCCGTTGGGAACGAAATTGAAGATGTTGAGCAACAGAAATGGCAGACCTTCCCATCTGAATCCGGTTACGAAGATCAGCGAGAAGACGATCAGCGCAGCGCAGTACAGATAGTAGAGCGGAAGCAGGCGAAACGATCTTCGGACGAGGAAATTCCAGAGGTTGACGCTGTGGTACCTGTCGTATTCGCCGATCAGCAGGGTCGTAATCAGGAAGCCTGAAAGGACGAAGAATATGTCGACCCCGCGAGGCGCAGTGACGAGATAGAAAACGAACGGATAGTGTTCGCGAAACAGCGGTCCTGTGATGTTGGCGTGCCCGAGGATCACGATCAGCACGGCGATGGCGCGAATGCCATCGAAACCCCTGATATAGTGGCGTTCTCTGTTGCTTCCCGTCAGCACGCGCATTCCTCTGAGGACGCCGCTGATATTGCATCTTGGCGTCAGGCGCGCAACCGGGTCAGGCGGTCCCAAATCCCTCCTGAACACGGGCCACGCCGTTGCCATCGACGGGCTTGGGGAACGGCCTGAAGGTCATGAGGATCAGGACCGCTGCAAGGCCCATGCCCCAGGAACCGACATACATCAGCGCATAGCTGTCGAAGCGGTCGTAGATGATGCCGCCGAGCAAAGGACCTGTCGACATGCCGAGGCTCCCGGCCATGGCGGTGCCGCCGATGATGGTTCCCATCATCGATAGCGGGAAATTCTCGCGTATGATGACCGCGTAGAGTGGCATGGTGCCCGCATAGATGAAGCCGACAAGCGCGGCGACGGCATAGAAGGGACCGAGCGTCGAGACGAACACATAGGCGAGCACGCCGAAAGCCTGTGCCAGCAGGCCGATCACGAGGACACGCTGCGCACCGAAACGATCACCCAAAAGGCCGAAAGCGATGCGCCCGCCCATGCCCGCCAGACCCTCGACGCTGTAGATGGAAACCGCCGCTAGCATCGGAATGCCGCAGGTGACCGCGTAGCTCACCGTGTGGAAGATTGGACCGGAATGGGTGGCGCAGCAGAAGAAATTGGCGAGCATCAGCGTGATGAATTGCGGGGAGCGGATCGCCTGCCGGACGGTCAGGGCAGGTTGGTGTTCGTCCGGGACTTGACCGGATGACTCGACTTCCAACGCAGGCGGCCTGCGGACGAGTGCGGCCGCGGGGATCATCAGGGCAGCCGCGATGCAGGCTATGATCAACATGGCGGTGCGCCAGTCGTAGTCTGTGGCCAGCCACGCGGCAAGCGGCGCCATGGTCATCGGCGCAATGCCCATTCCAGCAGATACGAGCGAAACGGCGAGCGCGCGCTGCGTATCGAACCAGCCCGTCACGCAGGCAATCATCGGCGCGAACACAGCGGCAGTCCCGGCCCCGACCAGAAGGCCGAACAGGAGCTGGAATTCGAGCAGGGAGCTTGCTCTGCTGGCAAGCGCCAGGCTCCCGGCCAGGATCGCAGAGCCGGTCATCAGGACGGGACGCGGCCCAAACCTGTCCGACAGGTTACCCCAGACCATGCTCGCGGCTGCCATGGCGAGGAAGCCGATGGTCATTGCGGTGGATATGCCGGTCACCGACCAGCCCGTGTCTTGCGCCATAGGTCGCAAAAATACGGGCAAAGAGAACATCGCGCCGACCGCGACGCAACCGAGCAGGCCGCCTGCGGCGACAATGACCCAGCGATAGGGATGGTTCATGGTTTTCTCCCGACACATGCCGCCGTCGCCCGTGCCGACGTGCGTTCATCACGCAGCTAGGACGTGCAAACTCCTCCAGTGCCGACAGAACACTCTAACAAAACTTACGGCGTTTCGCGATGCTGCGGGGCGGCGCGGCTCAGGCCACGAAGTCGAAGCGATCGACATCGACCAGACCACGGTCGGTGATCTTCAGATGCGGAATCACCGGCAACGGAAGGAACGCAATCTGGAGAAACGGCTCCTCAAGCGTCGCTCCGATTTCCTTTGCCGCCCTGCGCAACGGGCCAAGCGCGCGGCGAACCTCGTCATAGGTCCCGAGGCTCATCAATCCCGCGATCGGCAGGGCGATCTCGGCAAGAACCTTGCCGTTGCAAACCACCACGAAGCCGCCTTCGATTTCCGAGAGCCGGGTGACGGCAACGGCCATGTCGCCATCGTCGACGCCGACAACGCAGATGTTGTGGCAGTCGTGACCGACCGTCGAGGCAATCGCGCCACGCTTGAGGCCGAAGCCCTTCACGAATGCAACGGACACATTACCATTGATGCCGTGCCGCTCGACCACGGCGACCTTGATCACGTCCTGATCGAGGTCGATGCAGGTTTCGCCATTGCGCTGCGGAAGTCCAAGCCGCAGGTGCTCCGTGATGATTTTCCCCGGAATGATGCCGATGACGGAACTTTCGTTTGCAGGGCGTGCCCTGAAATCCGACGCCTGCACCGGCCTGATCGAAACGCTCCGGCGGCCCACAGGCTCCACGTTGGCGCGCCCATCGAACAGGGCGTCGGTAACGATGCGGCCTGCCGAAACGACGAATTGCGCATTGCAGCCCTCAAGGCTGTCCAGAACCGCGATGTCTGCCCTCCAGCCCGGAGCGACCAGACCACGGTCGCGCAGGCCGAAGGCGCGCGCGCCGGAAATGCTTGCGGCCCGGTAGATCGCCAGCGGCTCGACACCGTTCGCGATGGCGTGGCGGATCATGTAGTCGAGATGTCCGTGTTCGGCGATGTCGAGCGGATTGCGGTCGTCCGTGCAAAGCGCGATGAAAGGCGAACACCGCTCGGTGATGATCGGCAGCAGGCTGTCGAGGTCTTTCGACACGGACCCCTCGCGCACAAGGATGTGCATTCCTTTTGTAAGTTTTTCCCGCGCTTCGTCGGCTGTCGTGGTTTCATGGTCGGTGCGGATGCCTGCGGCAAGATAGGCGTTCAGCTCCTTGCCCCGAAGCAGCGGGGCGTGGCCGTCGATATGCCCGGACTGGAACGCTTCCAGCTTGGCCATGCAGACCGGGTCCTTTGCGAGCACACCCGGATAGTTCATGAACTCGGCGAGGCCGATCACCTTGGGATGGTTCGCGAAAGGCAGCAGGTCGCCTATGTCGAGCCGCGCGCCGGAAGTTTCGAGATGGGTGGCGGGGACGCAACTGGAAAGCTGCACGCGCACATCCATGATGGCATGTTCGGCGCAATCCAGAAAATAGCGGATTCCCGGCGCGCCGAGTACGTTGGCGATCTCATGCGGATCACAGATCGCCGTCGTTACGCCGCGCGGCAGAACGCATCTGTCAAATTCCAGCGGCGTGACCATCGAGGATTCGATATGCAGATGCGTGTCGATGAAACCCGGAACGAGAACCTTGCCCGAGACGTCGATTTCCTTTCGCCCGGAATAGGCGTCGTAGGTACCAACGATGCGATCGCCGCAAATGGCAATGTCGCCCGAAACAAGGTCGCCGGAGACAAGATCGAAGAAGCGGCCGCCCTTGAGAACGAGGTCCGCCGGTTCGCGGCCGATGCCCTGATCGATGCGCTGCTCAAGATTGCTGCTCATGTCCCTGGCCCCGGAATCGCAAATCGTCCGCGATAGTGAGCACGCTCAGCCGGGAAAGCGCAATCGAAAGCGTCAGCCGTTCGAGGCCATGCGGATGCCTGCCGACCTGCCGCCGTTCGGAACCACGACGATCTGCCTGACCTTGCCTTGCTTGTAGGCTTTCAGAAACTTGTTGTAGTCTTTGAATGCGACGCATCCATGCGACTCCGCGCGACCGCCGCGCAGCAGATAGCTGTGGGTGAGGAAGCCGTCGCGGCCATATTTGTTCTTTCCGTCGACAGGCAGCATGCGAATGGCCTCGACACCGTGGAACAGCCGTTCTCGCAACTTTAAGTTATAAACATGCGGCGGTGTCGCGCCGCCCATCTTGACGTTCACATAACGGGGGTTGTCCGCCATCTTGCCGATGCCCGAATGGGCTTCGAGAACCGTGCCGTCCGGCATGTAAACCTTGGCGGCGCTGATGTCATAAACGGCGACGCCGTTGCCTGCCTTGGTGCTTCCACCGAAAATGTCGCGCAGCGACCGGCCGAGGCCGCCCGAACGTTCGCGCTGCTCCGGCTGGTCCGGTCGAGCATAAGCGAGCGAGCGCGGTTTCGACGCAGGACGGGCGACCGGCTGGTCATCCTGCTCGTCCTGATCGTCATCCTCCTGTTCCACCTGCTTTGCCGAGCCGAGTGGCTTTAGCGGTAACTGGCGGGAAGGACGCAATTGCGGAAGCGGGCCATCATCGGGAGTTTCGTCGTAGATGGCCCCCTGATCTTCTTCAGAGGACCCTTCGTCAGGGACAACCGCCAATTCATCCTCGTCGCCGTCCTCTTCCGAGAGCAGGGCCGAGAAGGCTGTGACGGCGCTGGTGTTCTCACCCGGCGTAGCATAGGCCAGCACTACGCCCTGAGGCTGCCGGCCCATGGCGATCGAGCCGCCGAAACGTTCGAGCGAAGGCACTTCGGCAGCCTGGATCGGGCGGGCAGTCTTGCCCGAACGCTTTCCGAACAGGTTGGCGAGTTTCTCTGAGGTCAGCCGCGCGCCTTCCTTGATCGCGTCGAAGCGTTCGTTGCTGCTCGGCGTTTCGGAATGGCCAGCCAGTTCGAACTGTCTTGCAAGCTTCACGTCACCCGGAACAAAGCTCGCGGCCATGACGGGTGTCGAATCCAGAGAAATCAGCAACTTCGCGTGCTCGATCTGCCGGGGTTCGTTCAATTCCGGACTTGTTTCCGGTTCCGCTGCTATCGAAGGACGCGGCAAGCGCAAGTCGGCGCCCATTGCCAGAGGCGTTCCATAGCCAAGCATTCCTGAAATCGCCCAGACAGCGCCGCCGCAAAAGGCGGTTGCCACGCATGTAATCAGAAACCGATGCTGAGACTTCGCATTAACGGAATTGTTCACCAACGCAATACCAACCAGCTAGTCGCAAGGATCAGGCAATTCGGTGCTCGACCGATCCAGTGCGCGTTACGGATTGTCCCCAACTTATCCAATCGATCGAGGAAGGATGGACAAATATGGTTAAATTTTGCTTTGCAGCAATTTTGCCGCTGTTGCTTGATCATTGACTTTTTGGAAACTGTCAACCCGCATGGCGGCGTCAAATCGCCACCACGCGGGCGCGAACCGGCATCAGGAATGGCGGATTTCCGTGCCGAGAACCTTGAGGCATTCGCGGATGAAGGCTGCAAGGGCGGTCCAGCCCTTGGCCGAAACCATGGTGCCGTCGACATATGCTTCTGTCGGTGAAAGGTCGATATAGGTGCCGCCCGCAAGCGTGACTTCCGGTTCGCAGGCCCCTAGCGCGCCGACCTTCTTGCCGCGCACCACGCCGTCAACCGCGACGAGGATCTGCACGCCGTGGCAGATGGTGAAGATCGGCTTCTTCGTCTCGTGGAAATGCCGGACGATTGCCTGCACGCGCTTGTCGGTGCGGATATATTCCGGGCCGCGACCGCCTGCGCAGTAGACGGCGTGATATTGGTCGAGCTGCTTTTCCGCTTCCGAAAAAGTCTTGTTGATCAGTGCGTAGTGGCCGGGTTTTTCGGTATAGGTCTGGTCGCCTTCGAAATCATGGAGCGAGGTCTTGATCTGGTCGCCCGCCTTCTTGTCGGGACAGACCACGTGAACGGTATGGCCGACTGCTTCCATTGCCTGTTGGTACACGAAGATTTCGTATTCCTCGGTAAATTCGCCGGTGAGCATCAGGATTTTCTTGCCGGGCATGTTTTTCCTCCTCAAACAATGATGGCTGGCAGTTATGGCTGGTCGAACGCTGGCAGCAGGCGGCCGCGCGAACGCACGATATGGGTGCGCATCGCTGTGCTCGCCGCGTCGGGGTCCCGCGCCGCGAAGGCCGCGAGTATCGCTGCGTGCTCCTCCAACGCCTCCTCCGTAACGCGCGTGTGGAACATCAATCGAAAAATGTGGAAATGGGCGTGCTGGAACGCCAGCGTTTCGCGTATCAGCCCGTTGCCCGCAAAGAGCATGATCTGGTCATGAAACATCGCATCCTTGCGCGCGAAATCCGCGTAGCGCTGCCGCCCGTCGGCGATTTCGACGCGCGACATCACGCCGGCCAGCTGGCGAAGCGCATTCATTTCTTCCGCACCCAAGGAGGCGGTGGCCTTGGCTGCGGCGTCAGGCTCAACCAGCAGCCTCAACTCGTAGAGTTCGTCGAATCGGCGGCGCGTGATCTGCGGCGCGGCGCGGTAGCCGACCAGATGCGTCTTGAGGACGAGTCCCTCGCCCTCCAGTCGCCCGAGAGCTTCCCGGATCGGTGTCTGTGACACATTGAATTCGCGCACCAGATTGTCGACCGTGATGCGTGCGCCGGGCTCGATCTTCAGGGACATCAATTGCGCGAGGATCGCATCGTATACATCGCCTGCAAGGCTATGCGCGCGAATGATCGGCCCGCCGGTCTCCGTCGCATCGGTCCCGAAATCATGCGCCTGCATTTAATCCTGTCCCTTCGTCTCAATCGTTAACACGCAGGGTTGAGGCGAACAATCCTATATCCTATAGGATTTTGGCATTCTTGCCAGCGGTGGCGGATGGTGTTTCATGCTGGCCGGGCACAGCGGCAGTCGCACAAAGAGCAGGGCAATTGCAGGGCGATCCGTTCCGTACACGCGACCATGTCGCGGATTTTGACGCAATCGTTGCGGACATTGTGAGCCGCAGCGCCGCCACGCGCGCGGAACTGCCCATGCTGGAGGATGTCTCCTATGGACGCGGACCTTCCGAGACGCTTGACCTGTTCTTTCCCCAACAACGCGACGGGCCTGTGGCCGTGCATATGTTTGTTCACGGCGGCTACTGGCGGATGTTTTCCCGAAGCGATTTTTCCTGTGTCGCGCAAACGGTGACGCGGGCAGGGGCAATCGCCGCGATCATCGGCTATGCGTTGATGCCCGCTGTCAGGATGTCGACGATCGTCGATCAGGTGCGGTGCGCCAAGACATGGTTGCAGGAACATATTTCGGAATATGGCGGCGATCCGTCCCGCGTGACGGTGAGCGGACATTCGGCAGGCGGGCACCTCGGCACCTTCCTGTTCCACGCGGACGATCCGCGGCCCGTGAACGGGGCTTTGTTGCTGGGTGGGCTATATGATTTGAAGCCGCTTCAGGACTCGTTCCTGAAACCGGAAATCGGGATTACAAACGACGAAGCTCTTGCCTTTACGCCGCTGAATCATCGACACCACGCGCACACTGACGTGACACTGCTTGTCGGCGCGGATGAAACCCCGCCCTTTCACCAGCAGGCCGCCGATTTTGCGGCGTTGCTGGATGGGCAGGGTGTTCGTGTCGTCAACAGCGCGTTGCGCGACCGCAATCACATGAGCGCCGTTCGTGATCTCGGCATTCCGGGCACCGAAGCCGCGAGGCAGCTTGCGGCAATGATCGGTCGTTGCTGAATTCAGCCGCGTGCCTTCAGGGCAGGCCCGAGCAGGGAAAGGTCAGCTTCGCTCAAGCGGTCCGACGCCGTGCGCAATTGGTGCCAGTACGGATACAGGATTGGCGGCGCGCTGACCTCATCCAGTCGGCTGCGCTCCTCGTCGGTCAGCTTCAATTCGGCCGCCTGAAGATTGTCCTTGATCTGCGCTTCGTTGCGTCCGCCGATGATAAGCGAGGTGACGCCCTGGCGTCCGAGCAACCATGCGAGCGCGACCTGCGCTCCTGAAACGCCTCTTGCATCTGCGATGTCGACAAGCGTATCAGTAATGTTCCACAGGCGGTTCTCGTCGCGGATCGGCGGTTCGTTCCATCCGGCGAGTTGGCGAGTGCCGGTGGGGGCCTGCTGGTTCCGTCTATGCTTGCCCGAGAGCAGTCCGCCGGCCAGCGGCGACCACACGAGGATGCCGAGACCCTGATCGATGGAGATCGGCACGAGTTCATATTCGGCATCGCGCGCTTCGAGCGTGTAGTGAATCTGCTGCGAGACGAACCGTGGCAGATGGTCTGCGGCGCTGATCCCGAGCGCCTTCATCAGGTGCCAACCGGAATAGTTCGAACAGCCGACATAACGTATCTTGCCCTGTGACAGCAACGTGTCGAGCGCGCCCAGCGTCTCCTCAAGCGGGGTCTGCCCGTCCCATTCATGGACCTGATAGAGGTCGATCACGTCGGTTCGCAGGCGCTTGAGGCTGGCTTCGCAGGCCCGGATCAAATGATGACGCGAAAGGCCGCGGTCGTTCGGGCCACTGCCCATCGGGAAGCGCGCCTTGCTGGCGATCAGCACACCGCTCGGGCGTTTGCCGCCAAGCGCCTCGCCGATGATCTCCTCGCTCGCGCCCGCGGAGTAAACGTCCGCAGTGTCGATGAGGTTGACGCCTGCGTCGATGGCCATGTCGATCTGGCGCCTGGCCTCGCCAAGGCCGACATCGCCGACCTTGGCGAAGTTGCCCTTGCCGCCCATCGTCATCGTGCCAAGGGTGAGCACCGAAACCTTGAGGCCCGAACGGCCAAGCAAACGATATTCCATCGATCGACTCCCAACGCATTGAGTCTCCAATATTGAACGGAGCCGCCGCGCCTGTCACGGCCCTCGTCGTGCTTGGCGCTTGCCGGTCGCCCGGGATGAGGCCACGCCGCTCGGATTGAGGGACGAATTTGCGTCCTATCGCGAACCCGACTGGATGAAGCCGCCGCGCGGACCGGACGTTTCTCCGGCGCTGCGATGGTTTCCGATCGTCACGCAATTGCAGATCGGCCTCGATATCGCGATCGCCACAAGTACGCCGATGGGCTACGGCTACGTTTACGCGCCTGAAGACTACATAACGCCTTGGATCGATGTGACGCAGCCGGAGGGCTGGACGGCTCCTGAAATCGAGCGCCTGAGGGTCTTTTTCAGGGAGCAAAGAAGCGGCGATCAATTCGGGTGGGGAGGGCGCCGCTCGGCAAGCAGAATGCGCTTCACATCAACGCGTCTGCTCCACTATGTTCAGCGAGTCGGATCGCAACCACCCGGAGAGGCAGGCAGTGGCGGTCGAAGCAAAAAAAGCTTGCAATACGCTGCGGGAAAAACGGGCGCACCTGCGCCTAGGCAGAGCCTACGGTGTTCGTCACTGGCACCATGATCGCCGAGGGAAACACGTATTCCCGCTCGAAGGCGACATGCCTGCGTACCGTGTCGAAAAACGCACGCAACATGAAACCGAGCGCCTCGGGATTGTCGATCTCGCCGCCATGTCCGATCCACAGCAGGCGCTCGCAGATTTCTTCCGCAGCTCCTTCGTCATAGACGTGCTCGGACTTGAGGCGCAGGATCGTTTCCCTGCGCACCGGATGCGTTTGCGCGTGCTGTTCGAAAATGGGAAAAATGACATCTTCCTCATATCGGTGCGACGCGCGCAGGAGCGGCACAAGCCGGTTCGCGACCCGAATGCAGGTCAGCCTGTCGACACGATGGGGCAAGCTGTCCGCGATGGCTTCAAGCTGGTCGCACAACTGGACCTTTTCAGCATAGACAAGCGCGAGTTGAACGCAGGGCGCCTGTTCGCCCGTCGCACATCGGCAGGACACCGCGCACTGGTCCGCGCAAAGGCATATCAGGGCCGATCCATTTGCCGTGCGTGTCGCCAAGCTGCTCTCCCGAAAACTGCTGGGAGACTATGCCCAAGTGACGCAGTTCGTTTTGATCTGGATCAAGGCGAATAATGCGAGTCAATTCTACCTGTCCGGCACGCCCGGTAGTCTGATGAGAGGGGTCCATGAGGTACGGTACTGAAATTGCACTGTTAGCGCTGTTCACATTTCTGGCGCTTCTGGGGGTGGCATTTGCTGCCGACGACCTGTTCCGTCAGCATATGACGATCCTTTTCTTCGTTCTCGCGGCGGGAACGGTCGTGTTGCTGCGCAACACGAGCTTCGCGCCGGCCCAGCCCGCAGATCCCGACGCATATATGGATGGCCCGATCCGCTACGGCACGATCGCGACCATGTTCTGGGGTGTGGTCGGATTTCTTGTCGGCGTGGTGGCGGCGCTTCAGCTTGCCTATCCCGACCTGAACATCGAGCCGTGGCTGAATTTCGGTCGCGTGCGACCGCTGCACACCTCTGCGGTCATTTTCGCCTTCGGCGGCAATGCGCTGATCGCGACCTCCTTCTACGTCGTCCAGCGGACCAGCCGTGCGCGTCTTTTCGGCGGCAATCTGCCCTGGTTCGTGTTCTGGGGATACCAACTCTTCATTGTGATGGCCGCAACGGGCTATCTGCTCGGTATCACCCAAAGCCGCGAATACGCCGAGCCCGAATGGTATGTGGACCTCTGGCTCACCGTGGTCTGGGTCGCATATCTGGTCGTTTTCCTCGGCACGATCCTGAAGCGCAAAGAGCCGCATATCTACGTGGCGAACTGGTTCTACCTCTCGTTCATCATCACGATTGCGATGCTGCACGTGGTCAACAACCTGGCGATGCCCGTTTCTTTCCTCGGCTCCAAGAGCTATTCGCTCTTTTCCGGCGTGCAGGACGCTCTTACCCAGTGGTGGTACGGCCATAATGCGGTCGGCTTCTTCCTCACTGCGGGCTTTCTTGGCATGATGTATTATTTTGTGCCGAAGCAGGCCGAGCGCCCGGTTTATTCCTACCGCCTGTCGATCGTTCACTTCTGGGCGCTGATCTTCCTCTACATCTGGGCCGGTCCGCACCATCTGCACTACACGGCCCTGCCGGACTGGGCGCAAACGCTCGGTATGGTATTCTCGATCATGCTGTGGATGCCTTCCTGGGGCGGGATGATCAACGGTCTGATGACGCTTTCCGGCGCTTGGGACAAGATCCGCACCGATCCGATCATTCGCATGATGGTGACTGCGATTGCCTTCTACGGCATGTCCACGTTCGAAGGTCCGATGATGTCAATCAGGGCGGTCAACTCGCTGAGCCACTACACGGACTGGACCATCGGTCACGTGCATTCCGGCGCGCTCGGCTGGGTCGGCCTCATCAGCTTTGGCGCGATCTACTATATGACCCCCAAGCTCTGGCATCGCCAGCGCCTCTATTCGGTGCGCATGGTCACCTGGCACTTCTGGCTGGCGACGCTCGGCATCGTGGTCTACGCGGCGGTGATGTGGGTTTCCGGCATCATGCAGGGGCTGATGTGGCGCGAGTACGACGAGCAAGGTTTCCTCGTCTATTCCTTCGCCGAGACCGTGGCCGCCATGCATCCCTACTATGTGATGCGTGCATTGGGTGGCGCCATGTATCTCGTTGGCGCACTGATCATGGCCTTCAACA
Organism: Rhizobiaceae bacterium; assembly: GCA_023953835.1. Taxonomy (NCBI): domain Bacteria; kingdom Pseudomonadati; phylum Pseudomonadota; class Alphaproteobacteria; order Hyphomicrobiales; family Rhizobiaceae; species Rhizobiaceae bacterium. Next base: position 2,770,266 of record JAMLJB010000001.1, read on the forward strand.
TCACCATGACCATCCTTGGCTATCAGCGCGAGGAAGATCCGATCGGCGGGCGTAGCCCGGCCCTCCAGCCCGCAGAATAAGGACCGTCGCCATGTCGTTGATGGACAAACACGTACTGCTTGAAAAAAACGCGACCCTTCTGCTCGTTGGCTCGCTGCTGGTGGTCACAGTGGGTGGTATCGTCGAAATCGCCCCGCTGTTTTACCTGGAGAACACCATCGAGAAGGTCGAAGGCATGCGGCCCTATTCGCCGCTCGAGCTGGCGGGCCGCAACATCTACATCCGCGAGGGATGCTATGTGTGCCACAGCCAGATGATCCGTCCATTCCGTGACGAGGCCGAACGCTACGGCCACTACAGCCTTGCTGCGGAATCGATGTACGATCATCCGTTCCAGTGGGGGTCCAAGCGCACAGGGCCTGATCTTGCGAGAGTGGGCGACCGCTACTCGAATGCGTGGCACGTCCAGCATCTCGAGGAGCCGCGCTCGGTCGTGCCTGAATCGGTAATGCCGAGCTACAGCTTCCTCAAGGACAAGCCGCTCAACGTGAAGAACTTCTCCACCCAGCTCATAGCCAATGCGCGGGTCGGCGTTCCCTATTCGCAGGAGATGATCGACAACGCGGATGCCGATCTTCAGGCGCAGGCCAATCCCGAGGCGGATACGTCCGGTGTCGAGGCCCGCTACCCGAAAGCCAAGCTCGGCGATTTCGACGGCGATCCGCAGCGGCTGACGGAGATGGATGCTTTGGTCGCCTACCTCCAGATGCTCGGTACGCTGGTCGACTTCAAGACCTACGACGAAGTCAAGAACGCGCGATAGGAGGGGGCGATGGAAACCTACACTGCCATGCGCCACTTTGCCGATAGCTGGGGCCTGCTGGCCATGGCGATCTTCTTCGTAGCAGCCGCCTTCTTCGCGTTCCGCCCGGGCAGCCGCAAAGCCGCCGATGAGGCATCGCGCATTCCCTTCAAGGAAGACTGACATGAGCCAGAAGCATATTGACGAACTTTCCGGCGTTGCGACCACTGGCCATGAGTGGGACGGCATCAAGGAACTGAACAATCCCCTGCCGCGCTGGTGGGTCTGGACATTCTACGCAACCATTGTCTGGGCAATCGGCTACACCATCGCCTATCCGGCGTGGCCGCTCATCAACAGCGCGACGAGTGGTCTCCTCGGCTATTCAAGCCGTGTCGAGATCCAGAAGGAGCTTGCCGCAGCAAATGAGGCCAAGGCGCAGTATGTCGAGGCGATCACGTCAAAATCCATCGAAGAGATTCAGGCCGACGATGCGTTGCGCACCTTTGCGACCGCCGCAGGTGCAGCTGCGTTCAAGGTGAATTGCGTCCAATGCCATGGGTCGGGTGCGGAAGGCTCCAAGGGGTTTCCGAACCTGAACGACGACGATTGGCTGTGGGGCGGCAAGATCACCGACATCCAGCAGACCATCGCCCATGGCATCCGGTTCGACGCCGATCCTGATACCCGCGTCTCCGAGATGCCCGCCTTCCGGGATATTTTGCAGCCTGAGCAGATTGCGACTGTTTCAGCCTTTGCCGCATCGCTGATGGGATTCCCGGCGGATCAGTCGAAGCTGGAGGAAGGCAAGACGCTGTTCTCTGAAAACTGCGCCTCCTGTCATGGCGATGACGGCAAGGGCCTGCTGGATGTTGGAGCGCCGAATCTAACGGACGCCATATCCCTGCTGGTGCATTCGGAAGCGGACATCGAAAGCCAGGTCCGTTCGCCGCGGCATGGCGTGATGCCGGCATGGCAGGGGCGGCTCGGCGAAACGACCGTCAAGGAACTTGCGACCTATGTCTATTCGCTCGGCGGTGGACAATAGGCAGCATTTGACGGGATGTGAAACTGCCCGGTGGGCTCGGCATGATGCCGGGTCCACAATTTGCTTTCTGGCGTTTGACGCAAGTCAACGCATTCGGGACGGTTCCGTGAGAAGGCGGATCGTTCAGTTCGGCGAAGTGCCGGACAGGAGAGTGTGATATGCTCGATACAGGTGAAGTAGAGCGGCTCGAAGTCAGCGCGGTCAACTCCGCACAGGTCCGCCAGCCTCTATATACCAAGAGAGTCAAGATATTCCCCAAGCGCGCAGAAGGGCGTTTCCGCAGCTTCAAATGGATCGTCATGGCGATCACGCTCGGCATCTACTACCTCGTGCCGTGGCTGCGCTGGGATCGTGGGCCATACGCTCCCGATCAGGCCGTGTTGGTCGATCTCGCAAACCGGCGCTTTTATTTCTTCTTCATCGAAATCTGGCCGCAGGAATTCTACTTCGTGGCCGGCCTCCTCGTTATGGCGGGCTTCGGCCTTTTCCTGGTTACCTCCAGCGTGGGGCGGGCGTGGTGCGGCTATACCTGTCCGCAAACCGTCTGGGTCGACCTGTTTATTGCGGTCGAACGTTTTGTCGAAGGCGACCGCAACGCGCGCATCAAGCTCGATCAGGGCGCATGGTCGGCGGACAAGGTCGTGAAGCGGGTGGCGAAGCACGCCATCTGGCTGGCGATTGCGGTGGCTACCGGCGGCGCATGGATATTCTACTTCGCTGATGCGCCTTCGCTGTTGGTCGATCTGATCAAGGGGCAGGCGGCGCCTGTCGCCTATATCACCGTCGCGGTGCTGACTGCCACGACATACGTGTTCGGTGGCCTGATGCGCGAGCAGGTGTGCACCTATATGTGCCCTTGGCCGCGCATTCAGGCGGCGATGCTCGACGAGTATTCGCTGACCGTGACCTACAATGACTGGCGTGGCGAGCCTCGCTCGCGGCATGCCAAGAAGGCGGCAGCGGCGGGGCAGGCCGTTGGCGATTGCGTGGACTGCAATGCGTGTGTGGCCGTCTGCCCGATGGGCATAGACATTCGCGACGGCCAGCAACTCGAATGCATCACCTGCGCCCTTTGCATCGACGCCTGCGACAGCGTGATGGACAAGATCGGGAAGGAGCGCGGCCTTATCTCCTATGCGACATTGGCCGACTACAACCGCAATATGGACCTCGCGACAGCCGGCGGAACACAGGCAATCTCACCTCCGCTGGTGCGCGGCGAGGACAAGAAGATCAAGCCTGGCTATGTCCATTTCCGGTTGCGCGAACTTTTCAGGCCGCGCACGCTGGTCTACTTTGCGGCATGGTCTGCTGTAGGTCTTTTCATCCTGTACGGCCTGCTGACCCGAGACCGGCTTGAAGTGAACGTGCTCCATGACCGCAATCCTCAATATGTCCGGCTTTCGGACGGCTCGATTCGCAACGGCTTTACCGTTAAGCTGCTGAACATGATCCCGGAGCCGCGCACAATCATCGTGACCCTGCAAGGGTTGAAGGGTGCCGAGATGAGCGTGGTTGGCATGGACCAGCCAGAGGACCGTTCGTTCGCGGTGCAAGTCGAACCTGACAAGCTCAAGACCTTGAAAGTCTATGTGCGCCAGCCGGTCGATCAGATTGCCGGCCCGGCCCAGCCGTTCAAATTCGTCGTGGAGGACAAGGCGAGCTTCGAGACCGACAGCTACACCGCGACGTTCGAAGCGCCGGGAGTTGCCAAATGAACGGCCAGGAACGCACGACGGGTTTCACCGGTCGTCACATGCTGCTGGTAATGTTCGCCTTTTTCGGCATCATCATCGCGGTGAATTTCACCATGGCCTATTTTGCCCGGTCGAGCTGGACCGGCCTTATCGTGGAAAACTCCTATGTCGCCAGTCAGGAGTTCAACGCGAAGATGGCCGAAACACGCGCGCAGGATGCCCTCGGCTGGAGTAGCGAGCTTACCGTTGCCGACGGCAGGGTGCGCTACAAGCTGAGCGGCACGGATGGACACGCAGTGGGTCTTGACGCCGTCACGGTGAAATTCATGCACCCGGTCGACGACCGGGAGGATGAGCGCGTCGAACTGGTGAAAGGCGCTGACGGCATTTTTGAAACGAGCCATTCGCTGTCGGACGGCGTATGGCTGGTCGAGATCGAGGCGGATGCCGGCCTTGAAAAGCCGTATAGGGAACTTTTGCGCATTCATGTCGCTGGAGGCAGACGGACATGACCTGTTGCGCGCCAGGTGCGGACATGGCGCTTCAGGTTGCGGGAGCGCTTCCCTCCGACGATGAGGTGATGCTTTCGTCGCGCGAACTGGGCAACGGCGTGCGACAGGTTGAGCTTTCGGTTCCGAGCGTGCATTGCGCGGCATGCATACAGTCCGTGGAGCGCGCCCTTTCGGCCCTGCCCAATGTGGTTCGCGCGCGCGTCAACCTCTCGACCAAGCGGGTTGCAGTGCAATGGAGCGGCGAGGCGCTGCCGCCGATTGTCTCGACGCTCGCCGCGACAGGATATGTGCCCAATTTGTTCAGCGTCGATCAGGCCGCGAGCGACAAGGCTCTGTCCGAACTGTTCCGCGCCGTCGCGGTGTCCGGCTTCGCCGCCGCCAACATTATGCTGCTGTCGGTCTCGGTCTGGTCGGGCGCCGAGGGCGCCACCCGCGACCTGTTTCACTGGGTGTCGGCGTTCATCGCCATACCCGCGCTGCTGATTGCCGGCCGGATTTTCTATCGTTCCGCATGGAGTGCATTGCGTCACGGCCGCCTGAACATGGATGTGCCAATCGCCATCGGCATCACCATGGCCTATGCGCTCAGCCTCTATGAAACGCTCACGCATGGGCACTATGCCTATTTCGATGCGTCGGTCACGTTGCTGTTTTTCCTGCTTATCGGGCGCACGCTGGACCATGTGATGCGCGACCGTGCGCGCTCGGCGGTGATCGGGCTGGCGCGGCTCCAGCCGCAGGGCGCGGTCGTCGAGGAATGCGACGGACGGCGGGAATATCGTCCAGTGTCCGAGATCGCCGAAGGTTCGCGATTGCTGGTCGCGGCGGGCGAGCGCGTGCCGGTCGATTGCGTTGTCGAGCGCGGGCAATCGGACATCGATGCATCGATCACCAACGGAGAAAGCGCGCCCCAAACCGTGGAGCCGGGCAAGGAACTCCGGGCCGGGGTGCTCAATCTGACCGGGCCGCTGGTGCTGCGCGCATTGCGTCCGGCCTCGTCCTCGTTCCTTGCGGAGATGACACGGCTGATGGAAGCGGCGGAAGGCGGTCGAGCACGCTATCGGCGTTTGGCCGAGCGCGTTTCGGCACTTTACGCCCCGGTCGTTCACCTGACCGCATTCCTGACCTTCCTCGGATGGATCGTCGCGACCGGCGACTGGCACCGTTCAATCACAATCGCAATTGCGGTGCTCATCATAACCTGTCCCTGCGCGCTTGGCCTTGCTGTTCCGATCGTGCAGGTGGTCGCGGCGCGGCGGCTGTTCGAGAGCGGAGTCATGATGAAAGACGGCGCGGCGCTTGAGCGGCTTGTGGGCGTCGATAAAGCGGTGTTCGACAAGACGGGCACGCTCACGCTCGGCAGCCCGCGCCTCGTCAACGGCTCCGAAATCAGCGTTTCGCACATGGCGATCGCCCGTGAGCTTGCGGCGCATTCACGGCATCCGGTCTCCCGCGCCATCATGGCGGAAGGCGTGAGCGGCCCGGACCGTATTCTGGACATTGAGGAAGTGCCGGGCTGCGGTGTCAAGGGTCGGCTTGGCAAGGACAAGTGGACGCTTGGCCGCGCAAAATGGGCCGCTCCCGGTTCTCCCGGCGCACATGGCACGGTACTTGCGAAGAATGGCGTCGAAGTCGCCGCCTTTTCGTTCGACGACCGGCTGCGGCCTGAGGCCAAAGCCGCAATCGCCGAACTCGGGCGGCAGCACATCGACGTGTCGATGCTCTCCGGCGACGTGCAGGCTCAATGTGATTCAGTCGCGTCGCGGCTTTCCATCGATGACTACACGGCGGAGCTTCTGCCCGCCGGAAAGGTCGAACGCATCAGCGAGTTGGTCGAGAGCGGCCACAACGTTCTGATGGTGGGGGACGGGCTGAACGATGCGCCCGCGCTGGCAGCCGCCCAGGTTTCGATGGCGCCCGCGACTGCGGCGGATATCGGTCGCAATGCCGCGGATTTTGTATTCCTCGGGGAGGGGCTGGACGCGGTGCCGCTCGCCATCGATGTCGCACGGCGCGCGGATCGCCTAGTCAAGGAAAACATCGGGCTGGCAATCGTCTACAATGCCTTCGCGGTTCCGATTGCCATTCTCGGCTATGTGACGCCGTTGATAGCGGCCGTTGCAATGTCGGCGTCGTCGCTGCTGGTGATCGGCAATGCGCTGCGGCTCAGCGCGCGGGGCAAGCGGACCGCAAAGCCGACGACAGGCGGAACCATGTTGCGCGAGGCGGTGCAGTGACCAACCTCGTCTTTCTGATCCCGGCGGCGTTGATCCTCGGGGCTATGGGCCTCGTCGGCTTCCTTTGGGCGTTGCGCAGCGGCCAATATGAGGACCTTGATGGGGCCGCGCACCGAATCCTGCTGGATGATGACGAAGCGCCTGCGCCGTCACCTCGAAAGCGCTGAAACGCGACGCGGCCTGTCATCGGCGCTCTCTGCAATCTCGCGCAACGGCAGGCCCCCGGTTTCGACAAGAAAATCGATGATTTCATCGAGCCCCTTGCGGCGGCGCATGTCGGTGAAAACGAAGGGCCGCTGCCCGCGCTGCCTGAGCGTATCGGACCGCATGATTTCGAGATCGGCGCCCACATGCGGTGCAAGGTCGATCTTGTTAATGATGAGAAGGTCCGACCGCGTTATGCCCGGCCCGCCCTTGCGGGGGATCTTCTCCCCTGCGGCGACGTCGATGACATAGAGCGTGATGTCGGCAAGGTCTGGCGAGAAGGTGGCGGCCAGGTTGTCGCCGCCGGACTCGATGAATACGACATCAAGATCGGGAAACCTGCGCCGCATCTCGGCAACAGCGGCGAGGTTGATCGATGCGTCCTCGCGGATGGCCGTGTGGGGGCAGCCGCCGGTCTCGACGCCTAGAATGCGATCTTCCGGCAGGGCCTGCAGCCGATTGAGGATCAGCGCGTCCTCCTTGGTGAAGATGTCATTGGTCACGACAGCCACCGAGTAGCGGTCACGCATCGCCTTGCACAGCATTTCGGTGAGCGTGGTCTTTCCGGCCCCTACGGGACCGCCGATGCCGACGCGCAGTGGACCGTTGGCACTCATGATCTGAACACCCTTGAATATTGAACTTCGTGTTTCATGGACATGATATCGGAACGGATGGATGCCGATCCAAGATCGTCGATTGTGGATGCGGCGGCGCGTGCCGCCGTGTCGAGCAAGGCCGTTTCCAGCCCGGCGATGACCGCGACGCCATCGCGTTGCCCAAGGGGCACGAGCCGAACGGACGCCTGCACGAGGTTGGAAACAAAGGCATGCAGATAGGCCGTGAGCGCTTTTTCCAGCGCGATGCCGTGGCGCCCCGCCGTCAAACCGACGGCAACCGGATAGGGAAGGGCGCCAGCGTGCGCCTCGCCCCATGCGGCTGCGGCTTCGGTGAACGCTGCGCCCTGAAGGGTTGTTTCCATGTGCCGCTCGCGCGAGCTCGCCATCGCAGCCGCTAGCTCCGCCAGTTCGCCGCAATCGCCGCCGCTGTCCGCCTCGCGCCAGCTTGCCGCAAGGATCACTGCGTCGTTCCATGCCGAACCGTGCGCCAGCAGGTCGTGCAGCCAGTCCGCAAGTGAGGCGCGATCGAGGATGACGCCGTCATGGATCGCCCGTTCCATGCCGTGGCTGTAGGCAAATGACCCGACCGGAAACGCGGGTGACAACCAGGTCAGCAGCCGCAGCAGCGATCGCTCTTCTTGATCAGTCATGGTGATGATGGCCATGTGAATGGTCATGCCCATGATCGTGGTCGTGTCCATGGTCGTGCTTGTGACCGTGGTGGCCGGCGTGGCTGTGATACGCCCCATGAACAGGCTGGAACCGCTCGATAACATCTTCCACCCGCGCGCCAAGTCCCTCCAGCATGTCGCGGATGACATGATCGCGCTGGATCAGGATGCGGTTTTCGTCGATCTGCGCGGCGAGATGGCGGTTGCCAAGGTGCCAGGCCAGATGGCGGATCGGACAGATGTCTGTCGCCGTGATGGCGTAGAGCTTTTCCTTGGCCGCAATGATCTCGATGGTCCTGCCATCCTCCAGCACCAGCCGGTCGCCATCGCCGAAGAGAACCGCTTCGGGGAGGTCAACCATCACTTTGTCGCCCTGATTGGTGGCAATCGCCTTGCGGCGCAGATGCCGTTCGGTGTGGTCCAGCACGACTGTTCCGAATGGCTCGGTGTCGTCTGCGTGGCGGTGCGAAATGGCGCGAAGCATGTCAGATGCCGGGGTCAGGACCTAGAACAGGAAGTAGCGTTGCGCCATCGGCAGCACGGTTGCAGGTTCGCAGGTCAGCAGGTCTCCGTCAGCGCGCACCTCGTACGTTTCGGGATCGACCTCGATTTCGGGCAGGGCGTCGTTCAGGATCATCGACTGTTTCGACAGCCCTCCACGCGTGTTTTCCACCGCGACCATGCCCTTGGCGACGCAGAGTTTCTCCTGCAATCCGGCATCCATCGCGGCCTTGCTGACAAAGGTCACAGACGAAACGGCGGGACCGCGTCCGAGCGCGCCGAACATTGGCCGGTAGTGCATGGGCTGCGGTGTCGGGATCGACGCGTTCGGATCGCCCATGGGTGCGGCGGCAATCGATCCGCCCACAAGCACCATTTCCGGCTTCACGCCGAAAAAGGCCGGGTTCCAGATGACCAGATCGGCGCGCTTGCCGACTTCGACGGACCCGACATGCTTTGACAACCCCTGCGCGATAGCCGGGTTTATTGTGTATTTCGCGATGTAGCGCCGCACGCGCAGATTGTCATTGTCGCCCTTTTCGTCAGGCAACCTGCCGCGCTGTACCTTCATCTTGTGCGCCGTTTGCCATGTCCGGATCAGCACTTCGCCGACGCGGCCCATGGCCTGACTGTCGGACGAGATGATGGAGAACGCGCCGATGTCGTGGAGTATGTCCTCCGCCGCGATGGTTTCCTTGCGAATGCGGCTTTCGGCGAAGGCAATGTCCTCCGGAATCGACGGCGAGAGGTGGTGGCAGACCATGAGCATGTCGAGGTGCTCGGCAATCGTGTTCTGCGTATAGGGGCGCGTCGGATTGGTCGACGACGGGATGACGTTCTTCAATCCGCAGACCTTGATGATGTCCGGCGCGTGGCCACCGCCTGCGCCCTCGGTGTGGAAGGCGTGGATCGTGCGTCCCTTGAAGGCCGCGACCGTGTCTTCCACGAACCCGCTCTCGTTCAGCGTGTCGGTGTGGATCATCACCTGAACGTCAAACTCATCCGCCACGGACAGGCAGGCGTCGATTGCGGCGGGGGTCGTGCCCCAGTCCTCATGCAGCTTCAGTGCGCAGGCACCGCCCTCGATCATTTCCACGAGCGCTGCTGGACGGGATGCGTTGCCCTTGCCCGACAGGCCGAGATTGATCGGGAAGGCGTCGAAGGACTGGATCATTCGCGCCAGATGCCAGGGTCCGGGCGTGCAGGTCGTCGCCAGCGTGCCATGCGCCGGGCCGGTGCCGCCGCCCAGCATGGTCGTGACGCCCGACATCAGCGCCTCGTCGATCTGCTGCGGGCATATGAAATGAATATGCGCGTCGATGCCTCCCGCGGTGAGGATGCGACCCTCGCCGGCGATGATCTCCGTGCCGGGCCCGATGACGATATCCACGCCGATCTGCGTGTCAGGGTTGCCCGCCTTGCCGATGGCCGCGATGCGCCCATCCTTCAGCGCGACGTCAGCCTTGACGATGCCCCAATGGTCCACGATGAGCGCATTGGTGATGACCGTATCGACCGCGCCTTCGGCTCGCGAAAGCTGGCTTTGGCCCATGCCGTCGCGGATCACCTTGCCGCCCCCGAACTTCACTTCCTCACCATAGGTGGTGAGGTCCTTTTCGACCTCGATAAAGAGTTCGGTGTCTGCCAGCCGCACACGGTCGCCGACAGTCGGCCCATACATTTGCGCGTATGCGGCGCGGGAGATCGTGGCGGCCATCAGAGCTTTCCCATTATTTTCTGCTGGAATCCATACACTTCGCGCTTGCCGCCATAGGGCACCAGCCGCACTTCGCGCGTCTGGCCGGGTTCGAAGCGCACGGCGGTCCCGGCGGCTATGTCGAGACGCTTTCCGCGCGCGGCGTCACGGTCGAAATCGAGCGCGGAATTGGCTTCGAAGAAGTGGTAGTGCGAGCCGACCTGAACAGGACGGTCGCCGCGATTGGCGACAACCAGCGTTACGGCATCGACGCCGTCGTTGAGGGTGATGTCGCCCGGAACGGTAAGGATTTCGCCGGGGATCATATCAGGCTCCCGCCACCAGCCACAGGCCGCCGAGCGCGGTGAGCGCACCCGCGATGCGCGTGGCCATGCGTCCACCTCGTCCCATCAAAAGCCCGAAGCCGACGCCCGCCGCGTGAAGCACGGCCGTGGCGATGGCAAAGCCGATCATGAAGGGCAGCGCGCCTGCTTCACCCAATTCACCGCCATGCGCATAACCGTGGAAGAAGGCAAAGAACCCGACCATCGCCATTCCCGCAACGGTCGGCACCTGCAAGGCAACCATCGCCAGCAGGCCGAGCACCACAACCGACGCGGCAATTGTCGGCTCCACGAAGGGCAGGCCGATGCTGGTGAAGGACGCGGCAAAGCCGATCATCATGGTGCATACGAACGCCGTGGGCACCAGCCAGATGGCTCGCCCGCCAAGCAGCGAGGCCCACAGGCCGACGCCGACCATGGCCAGTATGTGGTCAAGGCCGAACAGCGGGTGGGAGAAGCCGGCCGCGAATGAACCGTGTTCGGCAGGGTTAAGATGCGCGAAAGCCGGGGTCGAGAGGGTCAGCGCAAAGAGGAGAATAGCGAGTCTTTTCATGATGCTCTCGTTTCGAATTAACGGATCGGTTCGTGGACTGTGACAAGCTTTACGCCGTCGGGAAAGGTGGCTTCGACCTGGACATCGTGGATCATCTCCGCAACACCCTCCATGACCTGGTCGCGCGCCACCACATGGGCGCCCGCTTCCATCAAGTCCGCGACGGAGCGCCCGTCACGTGCACCCTCAACGACGAAATCGCTGATGAGGGCAATGGCCTCAGGGTGATTGAGCTTGACGCCGCGCTCTAGCCGCTTGCGGGCGACGATGGCGGCCATCGCTATCAGAAGTTTGTCTTTCTCGCGGGGTGTCAGGTTCATGCCGGTACTCAGATTCTCCAGACTTTGGGAAGTATCCTACCGCGCATCAGCGCGGTCAGTGCGGGTTCAAGAGCGCGCCTGAGCGACAGGCTGTCGGGCGCAGTGAGGCGTGCGACCAGCTTGCCGTCGAACGCACTTGCGCCTCCGGATTCGCCAAATGCCTCGCGCACAGGATCGAGCAGTGTGTCGGCGTCCTTCGAGATCAGCAGCACGGCGGCCATCGCCATGTCGCCATTCAGCAGGCAGGGCCGCGCAAGTTGCCGGGCAATGGCTCCCTCTAGCCGGATGTCGTCGGCGAACACGAGCCTGCCGTTGCGGCGAATGCGCCAGCGGTCGCGGAACATGCCCGCATTGACGGTTTCGTCCATGGCCTTGCGCCCAAACAGCACGGATTCGACCGCCAGCAATTCGGCGTCGTCGTGCAGGTCGGCCTCAAGCGAGCGGGCAAGGCGACCCTCGTTGAACAGGATCGTCTCCTGCGGCAGCCACGCAATCCGCGCACCTCTATCGACGATCAATTTCGTCGTGACCCGCGCAATGTCTCCGGTCGATCGATAGACGCGTTCGCATGCCTGCGTGGTGACGACCAGTTCGGCGTCGCTGTGCGCCGCGATCTCGGTTTCAATGCGGTCGCCGCCGGTCAGGCCGCCCGCCGTGTTGATGAGAATGGCCTCCTGCGGATCGGTCGGGATTGCCTTCGCGGGGAGGCGGATCTTGGAGCAGCCGGATTGATAGAGTTCGCTCAGCCGCGTCGCGCCATGCTTGCGGTGCAGCACGAGCCGTGCGCGCCCTTCGGCACGTTGCATGCGCGGCGCGGCAACGGGCTTCTCAGAGCATGAGATGTCTGCGTACATCCGGGTCGTCCAGGCCAGCGGCTTCACCATCGAAAACGATCTCGCCACGATCCATGATCGCGACGTGGTCCGCAAGCCCGCGCGCAAATTCCAGATATTGTTCCACGAGAATGATGGTCAGGCCCACCGTGTCGCGCAGGAACTGGATGGCGCGCCCGATGTCCTTGATGATGGAGGGCTGGATGCCCTCGGTCGGCTCGTCCAGCACCAGCAGCTTGGGTCGCATGACCAGGGCGCGCCCAATGGCCAATTGCTGCTGCTGGCCGCCGGAGAGATCGCCGCCGCGCCTTGTGAGCATGGATTTCAGCACCGGGAACAGTTCGAACACATGTTCCGGGACCGTGCGTTCCGAGCGCTTGAGCGGCGCAAAGCCGGTTTCCAGGTTTTCCTTGACCGTCAACAGCGGGAAGATCTCCCGCCCTTGCGGCACAAAAGCTATACCCGACCGGGCGCGGTCATAAGACGTTGCCCGGCCGAGTTCCTTCCCCTCGAAGGTTATTCTTCCGCTGGTAAGCGTGTGGTGTCCGACGATGGCGCGCATCAGCGAGGTCTTGCCGACGCCGTTGCGCCCCAGCACGCAGGTTATCTTGCCGGTCTGCGCAGTGAGCGAGACCCCGCGCAGCGCCTGCGCCGCGCCATAGTGCAGCGTCGCGTCGGAAACGGAGAGCATCAGTCGTCCTGTCCGTTCAGGCTGATGGTGAAGCTTTGTTCGCGCTCTTCCATCTGGCCATATGGAGGCGTGTGGACGCGTGTCCAGTCGCTGACATATTCGGCCAGCGGATGCGCAGCCGGTTCTTGGCGGCGGCGTTCCGCAAGGACTGTTTCCATAAGCGCAAGGTTTACCCGTCTGATCATGGTCATCTCCCGAGATAGACTTCGATTACGCGTGGGTCCGCCGACACATGGTCGAGCGACCCTTCAGAAAGCACCGACCCTTCGTGAAGGCAGGTCACCCTCACGTCGAGATCGCGAACGAAATGCATGTCGTGTTCGACGACGATGACCGAATGTGTCTGCGCCACCTCCTTGAGCAGGCGGCTGGTTTCATTCGTTTCGGCGTCCGTCATCCCGGCGACCGGCTCGTCGACAAGCAACAGCTTTGGGTCCTGCGCGAGCAGCATTCCGATTTCGAGCCATTGTTTCTGGCCGTGGCTCAGTTCGCCCGCGCGTTCGCTCCGACGCTTCGTCAGGCGAATGATTTCCAGAATCGAATCAATCTCCTGGCGCTCCTTGCTGCTCAACTGGTGGAACAGCGCGCCGAAGATGCTGCGGCTGCCCTTGAGCGAAAGTGCGATATTGTCCTCGACGGTGTGCATTTCGAACACCGTCGGCTTCTGGAACTTGCGACCGATGCCGAGATTGGCGATCTCTGTTTCGTCCAGCCGGGTCAGATCATATTCGGCGTCGAAGAATACTTCACCCGTGTCGGGGCGGGTCTTGCCGGTGATGATGTCCATCATTGTCGTCTTGCCCGCGCCATTGGGGCCGATGATGGCGCGCATCTCGCCCTTGCCGAGCGTCAGCGACAGGTTATTGATCGCTTTGAAACCGTCGAAGGCGACGGACACACCGTCCAGGTAGAGAATGGTATGGGCCTTGTTCATGCCATCACTCTGCCGGTTGCGGCTCGGCGATGATGCCGGCCTCTTTTTCGTCGCTGGTGGGTTCGGGTTCCTGGGGCCGAGGCTTCGGTGCGCGCCAACTGTCCCAAAGGCCCACAATTCCTTTTGGCAGGAACAACGTCACCGCGATGAACAGGCCGCCCAGCGCGAAAAGCCAGAATTCGGGCAGGGCGGCAGTAAACCAGCTCTTCATGAAATTGACTGAAACCGCGCCGATCACCGGGCCGATGATCGTGCCGCGACCGCCGATGGCCGTCCATATGACCACCTCGATCGAGTTTGCCGGTGCAAATTCGCTCGGATTGATGATGCCGACCTGAGGCACGTAGAGTGCGCCAGCGATGCCCGCCATGACGGCGGAAAGCGTGAAGCCGAACAGCTTCACGTGTTCGGGGCGCCATCCGATGAAGCGCGTGCGGCTTTCGGCGTCGCGGACGGCCACCATCAGCTTGCCAAGCTTCGACTTCACGATTGCCGAGGTCAACAGGATCGCGGCTGCGAGGATGAGTGCGCTTGCGGCAAAGAGCGTCGCGCGGGTGGCGGGCGCCTGCACGTTGAAACCGAGTATGTCCTTGAAATCGGTCAGGCCGTTATTGCCGCCGAAGCCCATGTCGTTGCGGAAGAAGGCGAGCAGCAGCGCATAGGTCATGGCCTGCGTGATGATCGAAAGATAGACGCCGGTAACGCGGCTGCGGAAGGCCAGCCAGCCGAAGCAGAAGGCCAGCAATCCCGGCACCAGAAGCACCATCAGCGCGGCGAAGGGAAAATGACCAAAGCCGTACCAGTACCAGGGCAGTTCCTTCCAGTTGAGGAATACCATGAAGTCGGGAAGTTCGGGGTTTCCGTAGACTCCACGCGCGCCGATCTGGCGCATCAGGTACATGCCCATCGCATAGCCGCCGAGCGCGAAGAATGCGCCGTGCCCGAGCGAGAGAATGCCACAGAAACCCCATGCGAGGTCGAGCGAAAGCGCCAGCATCGCATAGCACAGATATTTGCCGGTCAGTGCCACGATGTGCGTCGGTACGTGAAAGGGGTTCGACGGCGATACGAACAGGTTGAGTACCGGGACGAGGGCCGCGATTGCCACGAGGAGCAGGGCGACGACGACAATGCGCGTATCCGCGCCGTCGCGGAAGAAGCGGGCGGTAATCATGCTTCCACCGCCCGGCCCTTGAGCGCGAACAGGCCGCGCGGACGCTTCTGGATGAACAGGATGATGAGCACAAGCACGATGATCTTGCCGAGCACCGCACCGGCATAGGGCTCAAGGAACTTGTTTGCGATGCCGAGCGAGAAGGCGCCGAGCAGCGTGCCCCAGAGGTTTCCGACCCCGCCGAAGACGACGACCATGAATGAGTCGATGATGTAGGTCTGGCCGAGATTTGGCGAGACATTGCCGATTTGGCTCAGCGCCACGCCTGCAATCCCCGCAATGCCGGAGCCGAGCCCGAATGTGAATGCATCGACCCACGGCGTTCGGATGCCCATAGAACCCGCCATGCGGCGATTCTGGGTCACGGCACGCATCTGCAAGCCCCAGCTCGTCCGGTTCGAGACGAACAGGAGCAGGGCAAAGACCGCCAGCGAAAAAGCCATGATCCAGAGCCGGTTCCAGGTGATCGCCATCTGGCCAAGCTCGAAGCCGCCTGACATCCAGCTTGGATTGGCCACCTCGCGGTTTGTCGGGCCGAAGATCGTGCGCACACCTTGCTGGAGAATGAGCGACACGCCCCAGGTTGCGAGCAGCGTTTCCAGCGGGCGTCCGTAGAGGAATCGGATGATACCGCGCTCGATGGCAATGCCGATCGCGGCGGCGATCAGGAACGCGATGGGGACCGCGAACGCCAATGACCAGTCCGACAATCCCGGCGCGAACGACAACGTCGCCTGCTGCACGACGAAGGTGACGTAGGCGCCGATCATGACCATTTCGCCATGCGCCATGTTGATGACGCCCATGACGCCGAATGTGATGGCAAGGCCGATGGCTGCGAGTAGCAGGACCGAACCGAGCGACAGGCCGTACCAGATATTCTGAGCTGCATCCCACAGCGCGAGATGCGAGCGGATATTGTCCGCCGCGCTGTCGGCCGCATCCTTCAGCGGACCGCTTGCGCTGCCCGCAAAGCTGCCGAGCAGCGTCAGGGCCTCGCGATTTCCCAACCCGGCGAGAAGCGTGATTGCCGCCTTCTTGTCGTCGTCGCCGAGGTCGGACGAAAGGACCGCAGCGGCACGCGCGGCTTCGAGCTTTCCCTTCACGCTTTGGTCGGTTTCGCGAGCGATGGCGGCGTCGATTGTTTCGATGGCCGACGGGTCAGGACGCTGGAAGAGCGCCGTTGCTGCGGCAAGCCGTTGCGCGGGATCGGCTGCGCCAAGCGTCAGGCTGCCCGCCACCTCGCGCACGGCGCGGCGTAGCGCATTGTTGACGCGGACCTTTGTGACCTCGGATTTCTGGGCTTCTCCGGCGGCCTCGCCGCTGATCGGATCGGAGAGCATCATAGCCGCGCCGCTCTCGCGGGCGATGAAAACTGCGTTGTCAGATTTGCGAATGTAGAGATCGCCTTCGCTCAGCGCCTCAAGCGCCTTGCCGACTGCGGGATCGCCGGAAGCGCCCAATTCGCGAACGACGGCTTCAATCTGCGGAAAGGATTTTGCTTCTGCAAGCTTTGACAAGGTTGCCTTTAGCGCAGCTTCATCCGCAAAGGCGCCTGAGACGAAAAGGAATAGCGCTGCTATCGTTGCAATAATCGTTCGCAATGGCTTCATGCTTTCCGCGGCTTCGAGAAGTGGACTCCCGGGCAGGAGGAGTTGCCCGGGAGCTCCGCGCTAGTGCGGCTAGTTCGTGGTGCCCTTGCCGCCGCACTTACCTGTCTTGACGTTGAAATTGCCGCACGACATCGGCGCGCGCCAATCCGAGATCAGGTCTTTTGAGTCCGGGAGATAGTCGGACCATTCGTCACCCATGACGAGCCCCGGCGTTTGCCAAACAGTCTCGAACTGGCCGTCCGCCTGGATTTCGCCGATCATCACCGGCTTGGTGATGTGGTGGTTCGGCATCATGGTCGAATAGCCGCCGGAAAGGTTCGGAACCGAGACGCCGACCAACGCGTCGATCACGGCATCCGGATCGGTTGTGCCGGCCTTTTCAACGGCTTTGACCCACATGTTGAAGCCGATATAGTGCGCTTCCATCGGATCGTTCGTCACGCGCTTGTCGTTCTTGGTGTATGCCTTCCAGGTCTTGATAAACTCGGCGTTGGCCGGCGTATCGACAGACTCGAAATAGTTCCAGGCGGCGAGGTGGCCGACCAGCGGGGCGGTGTCGAGACCGGCCAGTTCTTCCTCGCCGACCGAGAACGCAACGACCGGGATGTCTTCCGCCTTGATGCCCTGATTGCCCAGTTCCTTATAGAAGGGAACGTTGGCGTCGCCGTTGATGGTCGAAACCACGGCGGTCTTCTTGCCGGCGGAGCCGAAATTCTTGATGTCCGTCACGATGGTCTGCCAGTCGGAATGACCGAAGGGCGTGTAGTTGACCATGATGTCTTCCTTGGCCACGCCCTTGGATTCCAGATAGGCCTGGAGGATCTTGTTTGTGGTCTGCGGATAGACATAGTCGGTGCCTGCCAGCACCCAGCGCTCCACGCCTTCTGACTCCATCAGGTAGTCAACGGCGGGGATGGCCTGCTGGTTGGGTGCCGCGCCGGTGTAGAACACGTTGCGCTGGCTTTCCTCACCTTCATACTGGACGGGGTAGAAGAGAATGTTGTCCAGCTCCTCGAACACCGGCAGCACGGATTTGCGCGACACGGACGTCCAGCAGCCGAACACTGCGGAAACCTTGTCCGATGAAATGAGTTCGCGTGCCTTTTCAGCGAAAAGCGGCCAATCGGAAGCCGGATCGACCACGACGGCCTCGAGCTTCTTGCCGAGCACGCCGCCCTTCTTGTTCTGCTCGTCGATGAGCATCAACATGGCGTCCTTCAGCGTCGTCTCCGAAATCGCCATCGTGCCCGACAGCGAGTGCAAGATGCCGATCTTGATGGTGTCTTCCTGCGCTCCTGCAATGCCTGCATAGGCCATCGTCCCGGCTAGCGTTGCCGCGCTCAGCAGCCGGCGGGCTCTCTGCGAAATCTCCAACATGGCGCCTTCCCCTTTCTTTCTTGTGCACCGCAGCAGATAAAAGCAAGTGACGTGCCAGATGAAAGGCAGTGCGGGCGGCCAAGGCTTTTCAAGAGGATAGGGTGTTCAAGTCGCGTCGAAATTTACTGCGAGTGAACGCATCTTGTGCGTTACGTTGGGTAATTGCTCAATATTTAATCAGTGACTAGATATTTAGCATTAGCGCTGGCAATCTGCATTGCTCCAAAACTGAAAAAGCCCAGCATGCGAGGCTGGGCCTTCCGAACGGCACGGCCAATTCCGCCTTGGTGCCGCGCGCGTTAAGTGGTGGTTTAGTTCGGGGCGTGCTTTGCCAGCCAGTCCTGCATCTGCTTGATCTCGCTTTCCTGCGCGGCAATGATATCCTGGGAGAGTTTCCGGATCTCAGGGTCTTTGCCATATTCGAGCTGTGCCTTCGCCATCTCGATGGCAGCCTGATGGTGAGGGATCATGCCGCGCACGAAATCCACATCGGGATCGCCGGTCGGCGCCATGGCGCTCATGTCGGCATGCATCTTGTCCATGGCGGCTTTGTAAGCGTCGGATGCGGGATCGGAGCCCATATGGTCCATCATTCCTGGCATCTGATGGCCGGACTGGTCCTGGGCAACAACCGGCACAGCCATTGTCAAGGCTGCGATCGTTGCGAACAAGGTGAGAGTACGTTTCACAGGCATTTCCTTTCCATGCTATGGGATATGCCTATTCCTTCCAGTGACTGGAAGCTCAAGCCCCTTTTTGCACGGGGATTTGCCGGGTGTGGCTGCCCTGCAGCCGATCGATGTGCTGGCGGATGTGCGCGGCTTCCGCAGGCGTGTTGGCGAGCGAAATCGCGCGGTCGAAACTGGAACGGGCTTCCTCGGTTCGTCCCAGTTGCAGGAGATATGCGCCCTTCACGCCGTGAAAATGAAAATAGCCTTGGAGGGCCTTTTCAAGCGGTTCGATGATGACGAGCGCGGCGTGGGGTCCAAGCGTCTTCGAAACCGCCACCGAACGGTTGAGCGTCACGACGGGCGAGGGGCTGATGCGTTCCAGCAGGCCGTAGAGCCGGTCGATCTCGTTCCAATCCGTGTCCTCGGGTCGATGAGCACGGGCATGGACGGCGGCCAGCGCGGCCTGCACCTGATACGCTCCGGGGCGGGCGTGGCGGATTGCCTTGTCGATGAGCACCAGTCCTTCATCGATGAGCGCGCGGTCCCACAGACTTCGATCCTGATCGTCGAGCAGGACGATTTCGCCATCTGCATCGAGGCGCGCGCTCGCGCGGGAATGCTGGAGCAGCATGAGGGCGAGCAGGCCCATGACTTCCGGCTCCGCGGGGAAAAGGCGCAGCAGGAGCCGGGTCAGTCTGATGGCTTCGAGGCAGAGCGACGCGCGCATATGCGCCGTTCCGCCGGTTGCCGAATAGCCTTCGTTGAAAAGCAGGTAGAGCATGGCCGCGACGACGCCCAGCCGCTCCGCCCGCTCGACCGCTCCGGGTGTCTCGAACTCGCGACCAGCCGAAGAGACGATGCGCTTGGCACGGGTGATGCGCTGTTCCATGGCCGCTTCGCTGACGAGAAAAGCGCGAGCGATCTCTTTCACGCTCAGTCCAGAAACGATGCGCAGCGCCAGTGCGATCTGCTGGGTGGCGGGCAGGTCCGGATGGCAACAGATGAAGAGTAGCCGCAGGACATCGTCGCGATAGTGCGAATTGTCCAGCCGCTCTGCCATATCGGTCTCGCGGTCCTCGAGATCGGAGAGCCTTTCTTCCTCCGGGAGGACAGTCTGGCGGCTGGTCTTGCGAATCTGGTCCACGCCGAAATTGCGACCGACAAAGATCAGCCAGGCTGCGGGATCGCGGGGCGGTCCCTTGTCAGGCCAGTTCCGCAGCGCCCGCAGGCACGCTTCCTGAAAGGCTTCCTCAGCGGTATCCAGATTGCCGAAATAGCGCAGCAATGCGGCCACCGCCTGTGGTCTGGCCGATGTCAGCGCTGCATCTATCCAGCCGAGTTCGCTCATGCAGCAGGCGCTTTGCCGTCCATGAACATCAGCAACGGGCGCACTTCCATGGAACCGCTGTCCTTGTGTCCGGCGAGTTCTTCGGCCAGCGCCAGCGCTTCCTCATGTGTCTCGGCGTCAATGATCCACAGGCCGAGCAACTGCTCTTTCGTTTCCGCAAAGGGACCGTCGATCACCGTCGGCTTGTCGCCGGAGCGCACTGTCATGGCCGTGCTGGTGGGGAGGAGCCGCAGGACGGGTCCAAGCTTGCCACGCGCGGCCACCGGGCGGGTCGCCGCCTGATGTTTGCCGATCACCTCGTCCATCCTGGCGTCCGACCAGGTCTCGAGTATGGATTCGTCATCGTAGCAGAGAATTGCATATTGCATGGCGCGCTTCCTCATTCACTTCCAGGACGAATGAGTATGCACGAAGCCGACATGTCTGGTCGAGCTTTGCGCTCCGGCAATGTCAAACTGTTGCCGGGACAGGCTTTCGCTGCAGGTTGAGCAGGTTGCCGCACAGGATCAGCGCTGCACCGAGCGCCGTCATCATGTCGAGGCTTTCGTTATAGACCAGAAAGCCGAGCAGCGCCGTGAGCGGAACGCGCAGGAAGTCCATGGGAACCACGACGGTTGCATCGGCGTGGACCAGTGCGCGTGCCTGGCAATAATGGGCAAAGCTTCCGCAAAAGGCAGCCGTGGCGATCCAGGGCCACAATTCCTGGCTTGGCCACCGCCACTGCGAAAGGGCCGGAACGAGCCCGATTGCGGACTGGATCACGAGCATCCAGAAAATGATGGCCACAACGCTTTCCGTCCGGGTCAACGATTTGACCAGAACAACGGAGACGGCGAAGGTCAGCGCTGCGGCAAGCACGACAAGATGTCCGGGGTCTATTTCCGTTGCGCCGGGCCGCACAATGATCGCAACGCCGACAAGGCCGAGCGCTATCGCGCCGATCTTGCGTGAATTGAGCGTCTCGCCCAGAAAGACCACTGCGAGCAAGGCGGTCCACAGGGGTGTGGTGAATTCTATCGAGATAAGATGCGCGAGCGGAATGAGGGTAAGCGCATAGAGCCAGAGCGCCTGGCCGATATAGTGCGCGACGTTTCGGGAAATGTGGGCCAGCGGCCTGCTGGTTTTCATTGCGGCGAAACCACCGGCTGAAAACACGAGCGGCAACAACATGAAAAAGCCGATCACGGAGCGCAATTCCATCAGTTGAAGCACGGAAATCTCGCGTGTGACCTCGCGGCTCGCCCAAGTCATTCCGAGCATCAGTGCAAGCCATGCGCCCATCCATAGGGCTGCTTTTGCGGTGGATGCGTCTCGATTCGTTGCCATGGCGACGCTTTGGCAAAGGTGACGCAGACGCGCAACATACCTTGCCGAAATGTCGTATGGGCCAGTACAGCTTTGCGTTGAGAAGGGTTGTTGCCGCAAACGACGCGTGTTAGCGGTCTTTCGTTGCGACTGACAGGGGGACGGGAGGGGTCCACCGCATACGCAAATGCGCCATCTTTTTGCTGGCAAATTCAGGAGTACCTGGGGGCCGGTCGGAGAGGTTTGTTGACGAATTTGCTATTCCGGCGTTGTGCAGTGTCCGCCGCCATAGCTCTCGCCAGTGTGTTCGCCGGCGCGCCCGCCTATGGATTCGAGCTGTTCGGCATCAAGATTTTCGGCAAGGATGAACCCGATCCCGCCGAAGAGGTTATCGGCGAACCGCAGCACTACGCCGTTACGTTCAATGTCAGCGGCGAAGACAAGAAGCTGAAGAAGAAACTCGAAGCTGCATCGAGCCTCGTGAAAGACGATGAAAAGCCGGCTTCGGGCGCAGCCGGCCTGCTTGCCAAGGCGCGGGGCGACTACAGGCGCCTGCTGTCGACCCTTTATGGCGAGGGTCTGTATGGCGGCACGATTTCCATCACCGTCGAAGGGCGCGAGGCCGCCAATATGGCGCCTGACACCCAACTTCCGGACCCGGCGGCGGTTGTCGTGAACATCGACCCCGGGCCACTGTTCCATTTCGGCCAGGCCAACATCGTCAATCCCGCCCCGCCTGCGCAACACCGCAGGGATGAAGTGGCCGACCCGGCCGAAGAGGGATACAGGGCCGGCGAGGTCGCGCGCTCCGGCACGATCATTAGGGCCGAGACGCTTACGATAGAGGCCTGGCGGCAACAGGGCCACGCAAAGGCCAAGGCAATCGACCGCCGCGTCGTCGCAGCACATGACACTAACCTTGTCGATGCGACCGTCGGGGCAGACCCCGGTCCGATGACTTACTACGGCGACGTCAGCGTGTCCGGCACCGAGCGGATGGACCCTGACTATGTCGCCTACATGACCGGTCTGCCGCGCGGCGCGGAGTTCGATCCTGACGACATCGCGCGCGCCAATGTCCGACTGTCGAAACTGGACGTTTTTCGTGCGCTTCGCATCGAGGAAGGCGCGGAACTGGGGCCGGGCGGTTCGTTGCCTATCAGCGTCATCGTGCAGGAACGTCTGCCGCGCCGCTTCGGCGTCGGCGCGAACTATTCGACGATCGACGGCGCGGGCTTTGAAGCCTACTGGATGCATCGCAATCTTTTCGGACGCGCCGAGCGGCTGCGGTTCGATGCGAAGGTTGCCGGGCTTGGCCCCACTGTCGACCCGAGCGAACTGACCTACAAGGCCGGCGTCACCTTCACAAAGCCCGGCGTTTTTACACCGGACACCGATTTCATTGCTTCACTGATCGGCGAACGCGAGGTTCTCGACGTATACACCCGCAATTCAGTAACCGCGCAGGTGGGCTTCACCCACATGTTCACGAATGAATTGCAGGGCAAGCTTTTTGCGGTGGCTTCGCGGTCACGGTTCGAGGACGACGTGTTCGGTACGCGCGATTTCATGACGCTCGGCATGCTCGGAGGCCTCACCTATGACAGCCGCGACAAGCCCGTCGATGCCACTCGCGGCACCTACCTCGACGGCACGATCGAGCCCTTCTACGAAGCCGAGTATGGAAATTTTGCCAGCCGCTTCACCGGAGAAGCGCGCGGCTATCTTGGCTTTGGCGAAAAGCGGCCATTTGTGCTGGCGGGCCGCGTCAAACTTGGCTCGGTCGTCGGCGCAAGCATCGCCGAACTGCCGCCCGACGTGCTTTTCTTCGCGGGCGGCGGCGGGTCGGTGCGCGGCTACGGCTACCGGACCATCGGCGTACCCGTCGCGGGAACTGATCTGGTTACGGGCGGGCGCTCTCTGATCGAGGCTTCGGTGGAGGCCCGCGCCCGCGTCACCGATACAATCGGCGTGGTGGGTTTCATCGATGCCGGTTATGTCGGCGCGGAAACCTTCCCTGATTTCGACGAGGACCTGAAGCTCGGCGTGGGCGGCGGCCTGCGCTACTATACCGGGCTCGGGCCGCTCAGGCTGGATGTCGCCGTGCCGCTCGATCCGGGGCCGGACGATCCGGACGTCGCTTTCTATGTCGGCATAGGACAAGCCTTCTGATGCGCTTCTTCATTGCCCTTCTGATGCTGCTCTTCATCCTGCCCGCGCAGGCGCAGGACAGTTCCGAGCAGGCGGACCGCTCCTATCTGGTCGGCCTGCTCGAAAACCAGCTTTCGACGCCGGATCGCCAGATTCGCATCAACGGTATCCAGGGCGCCTTGTCCTCCAATGCGACAATTGGCGAAATCAGCATCGCAGACCGGGAAGGCATCTGGTTGCGCATCGTCAATGCGCGGATCACCTGGACCCGAAGCGCCTTACTGCTCGGCAGGCTCAACATCAGCCGCCTCGGCGCGGAGCGAATTGAGGTTTTGCGCAAGCCGCTCCCCGCGGAGGGCCTGCCCGCGCCGGAATCCGGTGGCTTCAAGGTGCCGGAACTGCCGGTTTCGGTGCGTCTGGACGCATTGGCGGTGGATCGCGTCACGTTCGGGCCGAATGTGTTCGGGCTGGCGTCCGAAATTTCGGTTACCGGCCGCATGACGCTTGCGTCCGGGTCTCTTGACGCTGCGCTGGACATCACGCGCATCGACGGTCCGGGCGGCAAGCTCGGCCTGACCGCGAGCTATGCCAATTCGACGCGCCAGCTTGCGCTCGATCTCACACTCGATGAACCGGCCAACGGCGTTGTCGCCAATCTGCTCGGAGTCGAAGGCCGTCCTCCGATGTTGCTGACGGTCAAGGGATCAGGTCCGATCGACCGGCTCACGGTCGCGCTGACGCTGGATGCAGATGGACAGCGCGTGCTGACCGGCGCGACGGACCTGTCGCGGCGCGGCGAAGGGCTTGGCTTTAACGCCAATCTCGAAGGTCCGGTCTCGAGGCTGATTTCTCCCGTCTTTCGGGACTTTTTCGGAGATGAAACAAGGCTGACGGCAAACGGTGTCGTGCCGGACGCGGGTGGGTTCGTGCTGGAAGACCTCAACCTTTCGAGCGCCGCCCTGTCGCTCAAGGCCGCGCTTGAAACGACCTCTGACAAGTTCCTGCGCCGTTTGTCCATCGACGCCGAAATTGCGGACAGCTCTGGCGGCAAGGTCGTGTTGCCCGTTGCGGGTGGGCAAACGAAAGTGTCGCGCGCCGAGTTCAATCTTTCCTACGGCGAGAGCGCCGATCGGTGGAGCGGCAAGCTCGCGCTCGACGCGCTCGAAACGGGGGCTTTCTCGACCGGGGAGGTGGCCATAGATCTCGGCGGCGAGGCCACGAACCTGGATGATCCGGCGGCGCGCCGCATCAGTTTCAGCGCGAAGGGTGCAGCGACCGGGATCACTGCAACCCGTGCGGACGTGGCGCAGGCGCTGGGCGACCGCGTCGACCTCGACATCGAGGGTGCGTGGCAGGCGGGCCAGCCGATCGAGCTTGCCAAGGCGCAACTGCTCGGAAATGGTCTGACCGCGTTGCTTTCGGGCACCGTCGCCGACTTCACCTTCAACGGCGACATAGGGATCAATGCGGCCAGCATCTCGCCCTTCGGTGCACTTGCCGGACGCGAGCTGGCGGGCGCGGTCGACCTCAAGGCCACGGGGACGGTGACGCCCATTGGCGGTGGCTTCGACTTAGCGCTCGACGGAACCGGCAATGATTTGCGCATCGGCACGCCTGCAATCGACAATCTGATTCAGGGCGAGACGCGGATCACGGGACGGGTTGCTCGCGGCGAGCAGGGATTGGCGGCGCGCAATCTCAAGATTGAAAATGTGCAGGTCGGGATCACCGCCGACGGTACCTATGCGACGGGCGCCGCGGATTTCAATCTCGATGTGATGCTGGCGGACCTGGCGCTGTTGTCGGATCGCGCATCCGGACGGCTGACGGCAAAGGGCAGGGCGGATGGCTCGGACGGCGTCATCAAGCTCGATTTTGCCGCCGAGGTGCCGCAAGGCACATTGGTCGGAAAGGCGCTGGACGGCGGCAAGCTGACCTTTCTGGGTCTTGCGCGAAACGGCGGAGTTGACGGCAAAGTCGACGGCGAGGCGCTGCTTGACGGAAACCGCGTTTCGCTCGCGGGCGACGTCATTTCGGCGCAGCAAGGCAAGGCAATCAGCGGCTTGCGCTTCGAGGCGGGCGGAACGGTCGTCACCGGCGATGTGAAGCAAGACACGGATGGCCTGCTCGAAGGCGCGCTTTCGCTGAAATCGACCGACGTTTCCACTGCTGCGGCGCTGCTGTTGGTGGAGGCGCGAGGTTCCGCGCAGGCCGATATTGGCCTTACCCATCTGGACGGCAAACAGCAGGCGTCGATCAAGGGCAGCGTGGCCGATCTGGTCATGGACCAGACGAAGGTTTCGCGCGCCGAAATCGAGGCGACGCTGGCCGATCTGTTCAACGTTCCGATTGCCGATGGATCGGTGCAGGCGTCTGGCGTGGTGGCGGGCGGAATCGAAATCGGCACCCTGTCGGCCAATGCGCATAGCGAGGGAGCGACCACGAATTTCGATGCCAAAGCGGCGCTGAAGAACGGCACGAACGTTTCGACGCGCGGCGCGCTCTCGCCGGAAAACGGCGGCTACCGGCTCCGGCTTGCCGCGCTCGATCTCGCGCAGGGCAAGCTTTCGGCGAACCTTGTTGAACCTGCTTCCGTGCTGGTGCAGGGCGCGAATGTCAGGATCGATGCCTTCAGATTGAACGCGGGCGGCGGGCGTGTGGCAGTCCATGGCGAGGTCGCGGATGCGCTCAACCTCGCAGTCGACATCAGCGCCTTGCCGCTGAACCTTGCCAATACGATCAAGCCGGACCTTGCATTGGGCGGCACGCTTGATGGCAAGGCCAATGTGCGCGGCACGCGCGACGCGCCCGACATCCAGTTCACGCTTTCCGGCAAGTCCTTGTCCGCGGCGGCGCTCAAGCAGGCGGGCCTCTCCACATTGAATGTTCAGGCGAAGGGTGTTTCGAACACCAGAAGGCTCGACCTGGACGCGGCGATCACAAGCCCCGAAGGTTTGCGCGCGACCGCCAAGGGCGCCGTGCCCTTGGGCGACGGACAGATGGCTCTGGATGTGAACCTGAACGCATTTCCCGTGGCGGTTCTGAATACGGTTGCCAAGGGGCAGGGGCTCGGCGGGACCTTGAACGGCAGGGCACATGTGACGGGAACGCTTGCCAGGCCTGCCGCAGAGTTTGAGGCGCACGGGACCGGCTTGCGCACGACCGCGCTCGACAATGCCGGGCTTTCGCCACTCGAACTCGATGTGAACGGACGCTTTGCGGATCGCACGGTAGTGCTTCAGTCGGCTGCCGTGAACGGGCCGCGCGGCTTCAACCTCAAAGCGTCAGGGCGGGTTCCGCTGGCCGGTCCGGGTCTTTCGGTTTCGGTGAAGGGCGATGCTCCACTGGCGCTCGCCAACCGATTTCTTGCCGAGCGCGGGGCGCAGGCATCCGGCAACATTACCCTTTCCGCCTCCGCCACAGGCAGCATGGCGCACCCCTCGTTGCGCGGAATGTTCTCGACTATGGGCGCAAGCTTTGTCGATCCTGAGTCCAACCTGCGGCTGAACGACATCGCGGTGATGGGTTCGCTCGACGGCGACCGCGTCGTGTTGCGCAGCGCGTCGGCAGCGCTTGCTTCGGGCGGCAGGGTCAGCGCAAGTGGCTCGATCTCGACCAATGCCGCCGCCGGGTTTCCGGCGGACATCAGTATCAATCTCGACAATGCGCGCTATGCGGACGGCATCATGCTCGTCGCCACGTTGAACGGTGCGCTG
The DNA here is from genome assembly GCA_023953835.1 of Rhizobiaceae bacterium. NCBI lineage: Bacteria > Pseudomonadati > Pseudomonadota > Alphaproteobacteria > Hyphomicrobiales > Rhizobiaceae > Rhizobiaceae bacterium. Next base: position 2,797,284 of record JAMLJB010000001.1, read on the forward strand.
AGGCTGACCGGCGCTCTGGCGCGCGACCCGACGCTCAGCGGGCGCATCGACGTAGAACGGGCCGAAATCACTGTGCCGGACAGTTTTGGCGGTGCTGCCGCCAACATTGCGGTAAAGCACATCGACCCGTCGCCCGGCGTCGTCGCGACCCTGAAGCGTGCCAAGGCGGACGATGGCACGCCGGTGCCGACCGCGCGGCCCAGTGTCCTGAGGATGAACATTGCGCTCAACGCGCCGAACAAGGTGTTTGTGCGGGGGCGGGGACTCGACGCCGAACTGGGTGGCTCGCTGCAACTCACAGGGCCGGTGAGCGATATCCAGCCGGTTGGCGGGTTCAGGATGATCCGGGGCCGACTTGGTATTCTCGGGCAGCGCATCACCTTCGACGAAGGCACGGTCACGCTGGTCGGCGACCTTGATCCATTCCTTGATTTCGTGGCACGCTCGGAGAGCAGCGGCATAACGGTATTCATTACGGTGCGCGGACGTGTTTCGGCGCTCGACATTGCTTTCTCGTCGCAACCACAACTGCCCGAGGACGAGGTGCTGGCCCGCCTGATCTTCAATCGCGGCATCAATGAGCTTTCGCCATTCCAGATCGCCCAGCTTGCCGCGGCTGCCGCCGAACTTGCGGGCGGCGCGAATACGTCGCTTCTCGGCAGCTTGCGCAGCGCGACCGGGCTGGACGACCTCGATGTCGTAACCGACAGCAAGGGCAATGCGGCGGTGCGCGCGGGCCGTTACATTCAGGACAATATCTATCTGGGTGTCGAAGCGGGAGGCGGAGGCACAACGCGCGGCACCGTCAATCTTGACATTACCGACAATCTGAAGGCCAAGGGTGCTGTAGGGTCGGATGGAGATTCCAGCATCGGTGTATTTTACGAGAAGGACTACTGATCGGGTGCCTGGCGCAACCGATGTCGTGCGGGGAGCATTTCAAAGCTGCCGGTCGGCTGAGGATAAGGGTGCGCTCGCATGACCATCGCGCAATGGCTCTCCATCGCCGTCATTGTTCTGATGATGGCCGCCTTCATCTGGGGCAAATATCGCTATGATCTTGTCGCAGCAGGCGCTCTTCTGGTCTCGCTGGCGTTGGGCGTTGTGCCATTGGAGGACGCGTTCACCGGGTTTTCCAACGATATCGTCATCATCGTCGGTTCTGCGTTGATCGTCAGCGCGGGCGTTGCTCGATCGGGGATCATGGAACTGGCGATTCAGCGCTGGGCGCCGGATGTGACTTCGGTGCGGGCGCAGCTTGCGCTGCTGGTGATCGCCGTCACTGTCATGTCGGCTTTCGTCAAGAACATTGGCGCGCTGGCGATCATGGTACCCATCGCCTTTCAGTTTGCGCGCAGATCGAACATCTCACCTTCCGTGTTTTTGATGCCCATGGCGTTCGGTTCGCTGCTCGGGGGATTGATGACGCTTATCGGCACCTCACCGAACATTGTCGTTTCCGGAATCAGGAAGGAGATGACGGGTGCGCCTTTCACGATGTTCGATTTCACGCCTGTCGGCGCAATCCTCGCAATTGTCGGCATTGTTTTTCTTGTGCTGTTCTGGTGGCTTGTGCCGATCCGTCACCGCAAGGGTGCCGGCATTCAGGAAGCAATCGAAATCGAGAACTACATCGCGGAAGCCCGCGTGCTTTCGAACTCTGCCGTCGCCGGCAAGACGGTGGGCGACCTGCTGAACATGGCGCAGGGCGATACCCGGGTGACTTCGATTATGCGCGACGAAGATCTGCGCATTGCTCCGCTCCCTGACGCAATCCTGAAAGAAGGAGACATTCTCCTCATTGAGGGCGACCATGAAGCGCTTGATCGACTGGTGGCGCGTTCCAAATTGAGCCTCACCGGGGAACGGCAGGCTCAAAGCAATGGCGGAGAACTGGGAGCTATCGAGGCGGTCGTGGCAGAAGGCTCCCCGTTGATCGGATGGTCCGCACAGAGGCTGAGCCTTTTCGACCGATACAATGTGAACCTGCTGGCGGTCAGCCGCCGGGGCGAAAGATTGTCCGAGCGCCTTGGCCATGTGACGCTTCGATTGGGGGACGTGGTCGTGCTTCAGGGCGACCGCGCGCGATTGCCGGAACTGTTGCGCGACTTCGGATTGCTTCCGCTGGCAGAACGGTCGGTGAAGCTGGGCAGCGCCCGAAACGGGCTGGTCCCCCTGCTGATCCTTGTCGCGGCTATGGGGGCGACGGCGCTTGGGCTCGTTCCCGTAGGTATCGCGTTCTTCACCGCGGCTGTCGCGATGGTGTTGTTCAAGGTCATCCCCGGCCGGGAAGTGTATTGGGCGATGGACGGTCCTATCCTCATCATGCTCGCAACACTCATTCCCGTCAGCGACTCGCTTCGCAAAACAGGTGCGACCGAGGTGATCGCGGGATGGCTTGCCGAAGTGGGCACAAGCCTGCCTCCCTATGGGTCGCTTGCGCTCATCATGATCGTAGCAATGGCCATCACGCCGTTTCTCAACAATGCGGCGACGGTGCTCGTGATGGCGCCTATTGCGGCGTCATTTGCAACGAGCTTGAACTTCAGGCCGGAGGCCTTCCTGATGGCGGTGGCGATAGGCGCGGGCTGCGATTTCCTGACGCCGATTGGACACCAGTGCAACACGCTGGTCATGGCCCCGGGCGGCTACAGGTTCAGCGACTATCCACGTCTCGGCCTGCCGCTCTCGATCATTGTGATCCTCGTGGGAGTGCCCGCCTTGATGTTCGTCTGGCCGCTGAGGTAATTCGGAGAGAGAGTCAGCGACGCTGCTTAAGAGCTTGCTATTCCACGAAAATGCGGATGCTTGAGGCGCGCCCCACAGCGTCGATAACGGTGAGTGTGGAGTAGCCCCGTCCATCCGGCTCCCAGGTGGAGTCGCGTCGCCGGTCGGGAGCGGAAACCGGCTTGCCGTTCGCGAGCCAACGGAACGGCGCGCGCCCGCCTTGCATCTTGAGCACGACAGGTTGCGGCTCTTCCGGGGGGTCGCCGAGCGAAACATGTGCGCCATCCGGCGGAAAGACGATGCGCGGTGCGGGTTCGGTCGCGGCGGTCACGGTCAGGCCGCCATCGGTTCCGAACCGGCGCTGCGTGACGGGCAACTGGTCCGCCGTCTGGCGGAGCGCACCGGGCGGTGCAGCGGCAAGGGGCACGGCCGGAAGGCCGGAGCGCTCGAATGCCTCGAACAGGATGGGTGCGGCAGAGGCATAGCCGGAGATGCCGGGCACAGGCTGGCCGTCGGCGCGTCCCGTCCAGACGCCAAGCACGTAGCGTCCATCGAAACCGACCGACCATGCATCGCGATATCCGTAGGATGTCCCGGTCTTGTAGGCGAGGCCGCGCCGCGCTGCGCCTTCCGGCGGCACCACGCCCGACAGTACATCGGCAACTTGCCAGTTTGCACGGCGGTCGAGCAGATATTGCGCAGGGTCGACCGGCGGCTGCTTTTCCGTTCCATCATGCAATGCGCGAACCTGCCCGCGATTTGAAAGGCCGGTGTATAGCTGCACCAGATCGCGCAGGGTCAGGCCGACGCCGCCAAGCGCGATGGCCAGCCCCGGCGGCTCGTTTCGCGGCAATATCGGAACTATGCCGGATTGCCGGAAGCGACCGACCAGCCGCGCCGGGCCGATTGCGTCGAGCAGCTTGACGGACGGCACATTGAGCGAGAGCTGCAAGGCTTTGCGAATTGTCACGTCGCCCTGATAGGCCATGTCGAAATTTCTCGGCCTGTAGCCGGCGAAGTCGGATGGGCGATCCTCGATCATCGTTTCCTGCCCGATCAGGCCCTGTTCGAATGCGAGTCCATAGATGAACGGCTTGAGCGTCGAACCGGGAGAGCGCACGACCTTCGTCATGTCGATCCAGCCGTAGCGGCTTGCGTCGAAGAAATCGGACGACCCGACCTCAGCCAGGATTTCGCCGTTGGAAGCATCGGCAAGGATCATAGCAACCGAAATGCGAGGACCGAGCCTGCGCGCCGCCTCGCGCGCTACGGATTCGAGGTTCTGCTGCACAGGCAAGCTAAGGGTCGTTTGATGGGTCGCACTGGAAGGCGCATTGCGCAACGCGGTTTCCGCCACATGAGGCGCGAGCGACGGCAGCGCGAGTCGCTTTCGGGGCAGGGGTTCGTTCCCCGCCCGCGATGCCTCCCTTTCGTCGATCAGTCCCGCGCTGACCATGCGCGCCAGCACGCGATCTCGCGCGATACGGGCGTTGTCCGGGTTGCGGTCGGGACGTCGGCGTTCGGGCAATTGCGGAAGCGAGACGAGCAGCGCGGCCTCCGAAACGGTGAGACGTTTCGGTTCCTTGCCGAAATAGGCGAGCGAGGCGGCGCGCACGCTTTCGAGATTTCCGCCATAGGGCGCAAGCGTCAGGTAGCGTTCGAGGATTTCATGCTTGGTAAGCCGCCGCTCGATCTGCACCGCGCGAAAAAGCTGCCTTGCCTTCGCCCATAGGCTGCGGCTCTGGCGGGGCTCGATCAGCCGCGCGACCTGCATAGAGAGCGTCGAGCCTCCCGAAACGATGCGGCCATTGAGGGCAAACTGTATTGAGGCGCGCAGCAGCGCCAGCACATCGACCCCGCCATGGTCATAAAAGCGCTTGTCCTCATAGGCGATCAGCATGTCGACCAGCTTGCGGTCCACCTGCTCCGTGGTTGTGTTGAGCCGCCAGCGGCCATCGAGCGTCGCGAAGGCGCGCAGCAACTCCCCGTCGCGGTCGCGGACCTCGGTGGATATGTCGAGCCGTTCGGGCAGCGGCGGCGGATAGGTTCGATCCGCCCATTCAAATGCCGCCCAGCCGCCAGCGACAACCGTGGCCGTGATTGCGAGGCCGATCGAAAGCTTTCGCAACCGGCTCACGCTATTGCGCCCCGATCTCCACCATTCCCATTGCCGTGCGCGCCGAGAATTGCGGGCGATACATATCCTCGACGCTGGCCGCGGGCAGCGTATATTCGCCCGGCGTCACGGCTCGCACGACATAGGCCAGCGTAAAGGATCGGTCCTCTTCTCCGGTTCGGTCGAAGGCGGCGATGAAGCGGTCGTCACGAAATTCGAGATGCGCGGCCTGCGTTTGCGCCAACCAGTCGAAGTTGGAAAGTTCGGCGCTGGAAACGAGGCCGGGATTGTCGATCTCGAAACCTGCGGGTAGCAGGTCGTTGATCAGCACGCGCGACGGCCATTCATTGTCTTCAGTCACCGAAAGCACGACAACGAAGCGCTCATTCTGGCTGACCTCGCTGATATTCGCCTCGCTGCCGTCAAGCCGGTAATAGGTGCGGGCAATGGAGAAGCCATCCCCGCCGGCAGGCAGCGGGTCGCGCGGCGTTGCGACTGTCGTCACGACGGCCTGAACGGGGCGCGATCCCGTATTGACTATCGTGGTCGGATTGTCGGCGAGCGCTTCGCCCGTTATGCGATTGGCATAGACGCCCTTTTGCGGCGAGCCGTTCACGTCGAGCGATATGTCGTCGCCCTGTGTCTTCAACGCGCGCGCGGCCAGCAATAGCCAGGCCTGGTCCTGCGTGCTGGTCCACCGGACGCGGGGGCGCTCATCGGAAACATATTTCACCAGTTCGGGCAGCACTGTCGGTGCAGGCTGGCTTTCGGCGGCGAGCGAGAGCATTGCAGCGCCGTCGCGCAGTTTCGAGCCGTAGTCCGACCGGTACCAGTCATATTCGGTTTGTGATTTTGCGAGCGAAAGCGCTGCTGCGAAGGTCTGGTTGGAACGCTCGATATCTCCGTAGAGTGAGAGCGCTGCCGCAAGCTGGGCCACCGCCATCGGGCTTGTGAAAGCCTCGAGCTTGGTGTCGGAGTAGTATCGCAGGTCGCCGATGGCGGCGCGCTTGTTGCGCGCCAGCACGTAGAGCGCGTAGGCGATCTCGGTACCCCGATCCTCCACATCCGCATCATAGCCGATGGAATTCTGGAGATTGTTGAGCGCCTGAAGCATGGCTTCGCGCGGCACGTCGTAATTCGCCTCACGGGCGCGGCTCAGAAAATCGGTCACATAGGAATCGAGCCAAAGATCGCCCGAGCCCGGCGACCACAGGCCGAAACTGCCGCTGGAGGACTGATAGTTCAGTACGCGATAGATCGCATCCTGCACGCGCTTGCGAATGTCGGGGTCCTCCCGCATCGCAGCTTCGCCCGCCATGTCGTTGACATAGAGCAGGGGCAGCGCGCGGCTGGTTGTCTGTTCCGCGCAGCCGTAAGGGTATCGGTCGAGCGCCATCAGTATGGACGGCACGTCGAGCGCCGCTGACGGCGATATGCCGACGCTGACCGTTGCGCCTTCCAGAAGGCTTGTCGCCAAGAGTTCGCGGTCGATCTTCAGGCTCTTGCCGTTCGGTCCGAGATCGACAACGAGCCGCTGCGTGACGGGAAGCTGTGCGGGGCGCACAGGCAGGTCCAGCACCTGCTCGATATTGGGTCCGCCGTCCCGCGAAATACGCAATGTCAGTTGCGCGTCCCCAACCGTGTCGGCGCGCAGAGGCACGACGATGGACTGCCGCTTTCCGGCATTCAACTGGACCTTGTCCGGAACGTTCGGGCCTCCCGCGACGATGCCGCCATCCGCCTCGATGGCAAGATCATAGAGGCCGTCCGGCGCATCGGTGTTTGCGATGTCCAGGCGCATCTCGGCGCGGTCGCCGGGCGCCATGAAACGAGGCAGTCCGGCTGTGATGACCACAGGCTCGCGGACGATGACGTCCTGCTGGGCATTGCCGACGCTGTCAGCGGTCCATGCGACGGCCATCAGCCGCACCGTGCCGTTGAACTGCGGAATGTCGAAATCCACGCTTGCCTTGCCGTCGGCATCGAGCTTGACGGGTCCTGAGAACAGCGCGACCAGCTTGCCTTTCGGCGGGCTGCCCTGCGCGGTCATCTGCGCGCCGTCACCACCCGTGCGCAGCTTGCCAGCCACGCCGAGAGAGCCGTCGATAAGCTGGCCGTACAGGTCGCGGATTTCCAGCCCGAGCCTGCGCTGGCCGAAATACCAGCCCACGGCGTCGGGAGCCTTGTAGTTGGTGAGGTTGAGAATGCCGACATCGACCGCCGCAACGGTGACGAAGCCTTCCTTGCCGGCGGCTCCGGCGACGGATACGGGCACGGACAGGGTCGAATGCGGCGCGGTCTTTTCCGGCGCACCGAGGCTGACCGCCAGCGCGCGGCCCTGCGGATTGACCTTCAGCCACTTCAAGCCGATGGCGCGCGCGGGCATGCGTGACTCAGGCGCCTCGCCCGGCCTGAAAAGGGTGGCGGTGATATAGGCGCCTGCGCCCCAATCGGCCTCGACCGGAATGTCGATTGTCGCGCCTTCCTTCGGCATCGAAACATTGATCGTGCGGTAGAGCCTGTCCGCTCCGATCGCGACGAGAAGTTCGCCCGCGAACCGTGGCGAAACTTTCAGCTTCGCGGTTTCGCCCGGATTGTACTCATCCTTGTCGAGCGCGACTTCCAGTCCGTCAGGCGTCTCCGTGGAGGTCGTTTCCACATACCAGCCGGCGTCGAACTCATAGCTCGATGGCTGGCCAAGGCCGTCGGCTGCTTCGACCTCCAGCCGGTAGCGACCCCAATCGACGGGCAGGCTGATCTTGCCGGAAGCGTCGGCTGTGGCCTCGACCTTACCGTTCGCCACGGCTTTGGTCAGGGTCACCGGCTCGTAGTTCCAGGAACCGTCCGAACGATACCATTGGTATTGACGCTCCAGCTTGACCAGCGACCAGACCAGGCTGGAGGCGGCCTTGCGCGTGCCGTCCGGTTGCGCCTCGATCACCTCGAAGCTTGCCGTGCCGCCCTGCGCGACGGAGTCGCCTTCAAAATCCGGCTTGATGCCGATGATGTCGGATTGCGGGCGAACCCCTATGTCCAGCCTCTCCTCGACCGCGCGTCCGCCGCTTTCTCGCATGCGCACGGTGACGCCCGCATTGATGAGGCGGGTGGTCGATGGAATCTGGTCGATTGCAACCGGAAAGCTCGCCTTGCCGTCGTCGCCGACCAGCGGCAGGTCGCCGAGCGGCTGCTGGATGGCGTCGCCTTGATCCTCGTCGGCGAGACCGAAGGAATAGCCGGGAAAGCGCTTCCAGTCCCGCGTGGTCGTCAGCCGCACATCGCCTTCGAGGGCCAATCCGGCTGCCGGTGCGCCATAGAGGAAGCGCCCGTCAACCGACACATTCGCCGTTTCGCCGGGCGCGATTTCGTCCCTGTCGGAACTCAGCGTGAATTCGATGCGATCAGGCACGAAGTCTTCGACAAGGAACATCTGCGATGCAAGCGCAGCCTCGTCCGGATCGGTATAGATGCTCATCGTCCAGGTGCCGCGCATGGCGTTTGCGGAAAGCGGGAAATCGATAGTGTGACCGCCCGCATTCGCGCCGTCCGACACCATGCGGCGCTCTTCGACACCGTCCGGGCGGCTGAAGATGAACGTCAGCGGCAGCTTTGCAACCGCCACTGCGGCATCGTTGCGCGCGAGCGCCGATGCATGCACGGTCTCGCCCGCACGATAGATCCCGCGTTCGGTAAAGGCATAGACGTCGAGCGCTCCCGGCGCGGCACGTCCTTCCACGCCGCGATCCGAGAGGTCGAATCCGGCCTTGGTCATGTCGAGGAACACGAAATCCTCGCCGTTCGAGGCGCTTGCGGTCAAAACGGCAGGGACCATGCCTTCCTCGCCCCGCGTCAGGCCAGCGCTGAATGTGACGCGGCCATCGGCATCGGTCGTTGCCTTGCCCAGCACCTCGTTGTTGCGGGCAAGCAGCGTCAGCTCAACGCCCGCCAGCGGCCTGGCGCTACCCAGCGAGCGCGCGAACACGTTCAGCCCGTCCTGTCCCGTCAGCGTGGAAAGCCCGATGTCGGACACGACGAACCATTGCGTCGCGCGCGAATCGTAATACTCGCCGGGCTTGTCGGGCTGTGCCGTGAGCACATAGACGCCGGGCTTCCTTTCCGCGATGGCCTCATCGACGGGGAAAGAGGTGGTCACTTCCTTGTTGAGCTGGTTGGCGATCTCGATCTCGCCTTTCCAGACCGGCGCGCCGAGCGATTCAGAGACGTTGTCGACGTCGTAGCCGTCAAGCTGGCGCAGGAACTGGTAGCCGGTCAGAAGCTGTGCAAGCGATCGGTCGCCGATCCGGTAGAGTTCGAGCTTCGCCTTGTCCATGTTGACAGTTACGAGGGGAATGCCACGCCGCCCGGTCGAAGGCAGCACAAAGCTGTCACCGGTGAAGCGGGCCGATTGCGCGCGGTCCGGCATATAGACGTTCAGCACCGTCGGCACGGTCGTAACTTCGCCGATCTGGGCGGGCACACCTTGCCGGTAGGTCAGGCGATAGTTGCGCCCGTGCTCAAGGCCGCCGACGCAAATTTGCCGGCCGGTTGCCTCGACGGATTGCGGCGCATGCCCATCGACAGTTACGAAGGGTGCGTAGTCCACGCCGGTCTTTACAAGGTCTTCCGAGAACTGCGCGCAGATGCGGGGCGCGGAATTGTCGGAGTCGATTGTGTGGTCGACAATGCGGAAGCCCTTGCGCGCTTTCAGGTCCTCATATTCGGCGCGCAGGGTCGAATCGTTCACAAGCTCCAGGCTGGCCTCATAAGCCTGCAGGGCAGGGCGGAACTGGTCACGCTTGTCGAGCGCGGCCGCCAGCGCGGCAAGCGCCGCGGCGCGGTCGCCGGTTGTGCGCGAACTGGTATAGGCATTGATCGCCGCCGCGGTTCCGTTGCGCTGGAGCGCATATGTTTCGGAGCCGTTGGCGGGCTGAACGCCGAGGATTGCCCGGGCATATTGCGTCCAAAGGGCGCTGTCGTCGGGCGCGATGGAAAGCGCCCGCGCGAACTGGTCCATGGCCGTGCGGGGGTCGCTCGCGGACATCGCGCCTTGACCGGCGGCGACAAGTCCGGAAAGCCCAAGCGCGGCGTCTCCTTCCTGAGCGCTCATCCGCTCACGACGCAGCGCGGCAGCTTCGTCGCTCATGGACGCGGTGATGAAGGAAAGCGCAGGCGCGGCACCGAGGTCAGGCTCCGACTGCGTCTCCACCACCTTTCCGGCGACTGCGCCCTTGAACGGCTTGAGCTCGCGGAAGTCGGATTTCAGGAAACACCAGCGCGCCTTTACATTGTAGGTGAACGCCTTGCAGGCCTGTTCGGCCAGGCAGATTGCCTCGCACTGGTCCTGGGATACGTCGCGTTCCGCGCGCAGGTCGAACCCGAAATAGTCGCTGTTCGGTGAAGTCGTGATCTGCCTTTGCTGCGCACCCGCAGGCGACAGCCCGAAAAGTGCAGAAAAGGCGACCATGCCAGCGAGCAGGCGCAGTTTCATCGGGGACCCCCTCTGTCGTTTGAGCGACATCCGCCACGTCGCTCCACCGCATTTCGGCTGACGATTGTGGCCTCTTTGTCGCCGAACGGAAAGCACCAGTGTGATTTTTCGTTAAGACGACACTTCGGCGGTCGCGAATGGGCAGGATTGAATGAATTTGCGTCAATCGTGTCGCAATACAGACAACCGTGGCGCTTTCGTCGTTGCAGACTGCCGCCACTGGGGAACCGTCTCGCGGAACTTTGACAGCCCGGACGAGATGGGAAATGATAACTTCAACAAGATTAAAAATGGGAGTTGGTCATGGCGTTCTACAAAAGCAATGGGGATCGTGTCCCAGATTACATTCAGGAAATGGCGGAAAAGGCCCGAGCGGGCAGGATAGACCGCCGCGAATTTCTCGCCCTGGCGAGCGTCTTTGGCGCATCCACGGCGATGGCGTACAGCATGCTCGGCCTTGCCGCACCCACCCAGGCGCTGGCGCAGGAGCCCAAGAAGGGTGGCGTCCTTCGCATAGAAATGTTCGTCAAGGCGCCGAAAGACCCGCGCATGGCGGACTGGTCGGAAATCTCAAATTCTCAGCGTCAGTCGCTTGAGCCGCTGGTGAAATACACGCGGGAGTACACATTCGAGCCCTATCTGCTCGAAAGCTGGGATGTGAACGACAATGCAACGGAGTTCGTGCTGCACCTGCGCAAGAATGCGAGCTGGACCAATGGCGACGACTTCACTGCCGAGGACGTGATCTACAATTTCAACCGCTGGTGCGACAAGGCGGCAGAGGGAAACTCCATGGCTGCGCGCATGGGCACGCTTGTCGATCCCGCGACGAACAAGGCGCGCGAGGGCGGCATCACCAAGGTCGACGACAAGACTGTAAAGATCGTCCTGCCCAGCCCCGACATTTCGTTCATACCCAACCTAGCGGACTATCCGGGCCTTGTGGTGCACCGCACCTTCGATGAGACGGGAGCGGACTTCACCAAGAACCCGATCGGCACCGGGCCGTTCGAACTCGTGTCGTTCGATGTCGGGCAGAAGGTTGTTTTCAAGCGCCGCGAAAACGGCGCATGGTGGGGTGGTGAAGCACTGCTGGACGGCGTCGAGTTCATCGACTACGGCACGGACCCGTCCGCCAAGGTGAGCGCCTTCGAGTCCGGCGAGATCGACGCCTGCTACGAAACCTCAGCCGACTATCTGCAGATCCTGTCGGACCTCGGCCTTGTCCAGACGGAGATCGTGACCGCCACCACGCTGGTGGCTCGCACCAACGTCAACAACAAGCCGTATGACGACCAGAAGGTGCGCAACGCACTGCAACTGGCTGTCGACAACGCCACCGTGCTTCAACTCGGCTATGGCGGTGCGGGAACGGTGGCCGAAAACCATCACGTCTGCCAGATCCATCCCGAATATGTGGAACTGCCGAAGGTCGAGCGCGACACGGAAAAAGCCAAGGCGATGATGGCCGAGGCAGGGCAGGCGGATTTCGAGCACGAACTTATCACGGTGGATGAGGACTGGCACAAGAACACCGGCGATGCGATTGCCGCCCAGCTGCGCGAGGCCGGCATCAAGGTGAAGCGGACGGTTCTGCCGGGATCGACCTTCTGGAACGACTGGACGAAGTATCCCTTCTCCATGACCAACTGGAACATGCGTCCGCTCGGCGTGCAGGTGCTGGCGCTCGGCTACCGCACGGGCGAGGCGTGGAACGAGACGGCATGGTCGAACAAGGAGTTCGATGACAAGCTGGCGCAGGCGTTGGCTATCGCCGATCCTGAAAAGCGCAAGCCACTGATGAAGGATATCGAGACGCTGCTGCAAAGCTCCGGCGTGATTATCCAGCCCTACTGGCGCAAGCTCTTCAACCACCACGCCACAAAGGTGAAGAACTACGCGATCCACCCGACATTCGAGATCGACCTCGGAAAAGTCTGGATCGACGAATCCGCCTGATGCGATAGCATCTCAGGGAGGGGGTCACCCCTCCCTTTCATGGCGCGGCGGAAAGAGGGGCGGATTGCTGCCCGCCGCGCATGACCCCAACCCGGACGACAGGCAGGGGACGCTATGTTGCAATTCATTGTGCGCAGGCTGGGTGTCATGGCGTTGACCATGCTCTGCCTGACGCTGGTCGTATTCTTTCTGGTCAGCCTTGAGCCGAACCTTAAGAAGCTCGCCATCAGCCAGACAGAGCAGCGGGCCACTCAGGAGCAGCTCGAAAGCTGGCTGACGCGCAACGGCTATCGGCAGAACTTTTTTGTCCGCTACGGCCAATGGCTCGGCGTCGTGAAGAAGAATCCCATTATCGACCCCGCGACCCAGAAGCCTGCGCCGCGTTTCCGCTTCTGCGACGAACCGGACGTGCCTGCCTATTCCGGCATCCTGCAAGGCGACTTCGGCTGCTCCACGAAATTCAGGACGCCGGTCGCCAACAAATTGTTTCCCGCGCTCGGCGCGACAGGCATCCTGATGTTCTGGGTGATGGTCACGATGGTGCCTGTCTCGCTGCTGATCGGAATTCTGGCGGGGATGCGCGAAGGTTCGCGGCTGGACCGAACCTTGTCGGTGGTGTCCATCGCGACGACCGCGACTCCTGAATATGTGTCGGGCGTGATATTCTCCGTCATCTTTGCCTCTTGGTTGGGGTGGCTGAACGGATCGGCGGCGAGCGCCACTGGCCAGGGTGTCACCTTTTACAATTTCACCCTCCCGGTCATGACCATGGCGGTCTACGGCATCGGCTATATTGCGCGCATGACACGCGCCTCGATGGTCGAGGTGATGACCCAGCAATATATTCGCACGGCGCGGCTCAAGGGCCTTTCCTTCGGGTCGGTCGTGGTCAAGCATGCGTTGCGCAATGCGCTGATCGCGCCGTTTACGGTCATCATGCTGCAATTTCCGTGGCTGCTGACCGGCGTGGTGATCGTGGAAACGATGTTCCGTTACCAGGGCTTTGGCTACACGCTGGTGGAGGCCGCGGGCAACAACGACATCGACCTTCTGCTCGGATGTTCGCTGGTCTCGGTCTTCGTGGTGCTGTTCACGCAGCTTCTGTCCGACATCGGCTACGCCTATCTCAATCCGCGCATTCGGGTGCAATAGGGAGCCGAGGCCATGAATCTTGAGTACATCGGCGCCTTCCAGATAATCATTGGCGCGATCGTCCGTTTCTGGACCGTATGGGTGTGCATGGCGCTGGTAATGGGCGCCAGCTACGCATATCGCGGCAAGCTCGGCCTTTATGGCCAGCTTTACAGCACAGGCGTCGGCATCGCCGGTCTCGCGATCTGCTTCTTCTGGCTGTTCACGGCGATATTCTCGTCGGTCATCGCTCCGTTCGATCCGATTGCACAGATCGCCGTGATGAAGGACGCCGCGCCCGGCGCCCTCGTGCCGGAGACATCGGGCGGAGGCGTCTATCTGTTCGGCGGCGACAAGCTGGCGCGCGACGTGTTCTCACGCATGGTCTATGGCAGCCAAATCGTCCTCGTCATTGCGCCCGCAGCCACAATGTTCGCGCTGATGGTGGGCGCGACGCTCGGACTGCCGGCAGGCTATTACGGCGGCAAGATCGACACGGTGCTTTCATTCCTCGCCAACCTCGTGCTCGCCTTCCCAGTCATCCTTCTTTTCTATCTGCTGGTGACGCCGGGGATCATGGAAACCCCCATTCCCTACGTGATGGCGGGCATCTTCTTCATGTTTCCCATCGTCTTCTTCTGCATGCTGTTCTACACGCGCTTCAAGAACCGGCCCGACCGTTTGTATGTCCTGCTCGGCCTGAGCCTTCTGCTCGGCGGCTGGATCTATGCCGGGCTGGTTTTCGATGCGGACCCGCTTGGCATCGTCTCCATCGACCCGAACCAGTTGAACATCTTCATTGCGGTCGTGTTCGCGTCCAGCCCCGGCGTGTTTCGCATCGTGCGCGGCCTCGTCATGGACATCAAGACGCGCGACTATATCGCTGCGGCACAGACGCGCGGCGAATCCCCCTGGTACATCATGCTTTGGGAAATCCTGCCCAATGCGCGGGGGCCGCTGATCGTCGATACCTGCCTGCGCATCGGCTACACGACGATCCTGCTTGGAACGCTCGGCTATTTCGGCCTCGGCCTCGCGCCCGAAAGCCCCGACTGGGGCACGGCGATCAAGGATGCCAGCCGCCTGTTGCGCGCCACCATCCATCCGGCATTGCCGCCCACCATTGCCCTGATGAGCTTCGTGCTCGGGCTTAACCTCCTGGCTGACGCATTGCGGGAGCAGTCGCTCAAGGATTGAGGAAATTGCGATGAACGAAGCCGTCAAAGCCACGTCCGTCAAATCGGCACAGCCGATCCTCGAAATCGAGAACCTGTCGATTTCCTTCTTCACAAAGCGGGGAGAAATCCCCGCCGTCATGGACTTTTCCTGTTCGGTCATGCCCGGCGAGGCGATGGGCATCGTCGGCGAGTCCGGCTGCGGCAAATCGACTGTTTCGCTCGGTATCATGCGCGACCTGTCCAATGTCGGGCGCATCGTCGGCGGACGCATCAAATTCCAGGGCAAGGACATGGGCGAGATGAGCGAGGAGGAGCTTCGCTCCATTCGCGGCAACAAGATCGCCATGATCTATCAGGAACCGATGGCCAGCCTGAACCCCGCCATGAAGATCGGTCAGCAGCTCATGGAAGTCCCGCTGATCCACGACAAGGTATCGAAGGAGGAGGCTTACAAGCGGTCCCTCGAAATGGTGCGGGCGGTCAGGCTGCCCGACCCGGAGCGCATGATGCGTTCCTATCCCCACCAGCTTTCCGGCGGCCAGCAGCAGCGCATTGTCATCGCCATGGCGCTGTTGTCCAAGCCGACCTTGCTGTTGCTGGACGAGCCGACGACAGCACTGGACGTGACTGTCGAGGCGGGCATTGTCGATCTGGTCAAAGGCCTCGGCCAGAAGTTCGGCACGTCCATGATCTTCGTGTCGCACAATCTCGGCCTGATCCTTGAGACCTGCGACCGGATTACGGTGATGTATTCAGGCGAGGCCGTCGAAACCGGCAGGATCGAAGATGTGTTCGACCGCATGCGGCATCCCTATACGCAGGGGCTGTTCCGTTCGATCCCGCTGCCGGGCGCGGACAAGAACTCGCGTCCGCTGGTGGCCATTCCGGGCCAGTTGCCGTTGCCGCAGGAGCGTCCGAAAGGATGCAATTTCGGGCCGCGCTGCCACCACTTCGTGGAAGGCGTCTGCAACGCCGCCGAAATCCCGATGATACCGGTGGAGGGGCACGACGGTCATTTCAGCCGCTGTGTGCGCTTCAACGAAATCAACTGGGCGGAGCTTCCCCCCGGCGCTGACCGCAAGCATGAGCCGGTCAAGCCCGGCGCGGCTGTGCTGAAGATCACCGACCTGAAGAAATATTACCGTGTCGGCGGCAATGAGGTGTTCGGGGCAGGCGGGGAGGGCCGTGTCGTCAAGGCCAACGAGGCCATATCCTTTGAAGCTCGCGAATCCGAGACCGTGGCGATCGTCGGCGAGTCCGGTTGCGGCAAGTCCACCCTTGCCAAGGTGCTGCTCGGCCTCGAAACGGCCAGTTCAGGCAGCGTGACGCTTGGAAACTCGGAAATACAATCGAAGCCGATCGAGGTGCGCGACGTGCAGACCGTTTCGGGCATCCAGATGGTGTTCCAGAACCCGTTCGACACGCTCAATCCGAGCCATTCGGTTGGATCGCAGATCATCAGGACGCTGGAGAAATTCAACTACGGAAAGACGCCCGAGGATCGTCGCAAGCGCATGCTCGAACTGCTCGATCTGGTCAAATTACCTCGTGCATTCGCCGATCGTATGCCGCGCCAGCTTTCCGGCGGCCAAAAGCAGAGGATCGGCGTCGCGCGCGCCTTTGCCGGACAGGCAAAGGTGGTGGTGGCGGACGAGCCGGTGTCGGCCCTCGACGTGTCGGTGCAGGCGGCCGTCACCGAATTGCTCATGGACATCCAGCGCAAGAACAAGACTACAATGCTGTTCATCAGCCACGACCTGTCGGTGGTGCGCTATATCGCCGACCGCGTCGTCGTCATGTATCTCGGACATATTGTCGAACAGGGCACGACCGACCAGATTTTCGCGCCGCCCTATCATCCCTACACGGAAGCGCTTCTGTCAGCGATCCCGATTGCCGACACCAGCGTGGTGAAGAAACACATCGTGCTCGAAGGCGATATTCCATCGGCGATGAATCCGCCCCCGGGTTGTCCATTCCAGACGCGCTGTCGCTGGAAGAAATTCGTACCCGACAACAAGTGCGAAACTCAATTGCCTCCGCTCAAGGACCTCGGCGGCGGCCACAAGAGCCTGTGCTGGCTGGACGACGCGACGCTTGCCACCATGGAGCAGGTCATCAGCTTCGAAGAGAGCAAGTCGAAGGCGCCCGACGAGGACGTTGTGCCGCAGGACGAGCCGAAGCAGAAGCGGAGCGCGCGTCCCCGGAAAAAGCCGCGATAGTCAGCTATCGGCAACTGTTCAATTGCTGGGCGTAGTTTCGGGCCATTAGGTCCGTGTCTCGTGCCACCTTGTCAACGCCGGGGTCCCAATTGCCGCGCTTGTACCCGGTCCAGCCGAGATAGTAGGCGAGGTAGAGTCTGTACGTATCGCCCGGATCAATTCCCAGCGCGCTGGCCGAGCGCGAGTGGTACCAGCCGATGAAGTCGACCGCGTCGTCAAAATTCGACCGCCGTGCGGCAAAATTCCCCGTTTCCGCCTTGTAGGTTGTCCATGTGCCGTCCAGCGCCTGGGAATAGCCATAGGCGCTGGACTGCCGCGTCCACGGAATAAAGCCGAGAAGCTTGGTGCGCGGGGGACGGGCATCGGATTTGAAACCTGACTCCTTGCGCACGGTGGCCATGAGCACGTGCACAGGCACCCCATACCGCGACGCTGACTCTTCGGCGGAGGATCGCCAGCTATTGAAGAAGCCGTCGCGTTGGTCGAAAACCGCGCACACATTGTTGATCTGCGTCGGATGACTTGCGCAGCCCGCGACCGCGAGCAGGACAGCAACGCATGCAATTTTACTAAAATTATACATGTCCATGGCGTGCATATAGCGCCAGATGCTGAATCGTTCCTTACGAGGGTTATTAACCATCCTTCGGCGCGCGCAGAAAACACCCAACCGCTAATTTAACTTGATATAAAAAGTCATGTTTTTGTCATTAAATAGCAATGGCTTAGAATGTTTTTGACTGATTGATAAAAAAAATGACTGTGATACCTTACGCTGGGGAATTTGGTTGGATGGGAGTAAGCATGTCCATTGGGTTGTTCAGGGACGGGATAGAGCCGGGCCGCCTGGCATCGGGTCAGTACGCTGACAATTTCTCCGATCTGCATCCTCCATTGGATAAGCATGAGGCGCTGGTCGAGGCCGACCGCTGCTATTTCTGTTACGACGCGCCCTGCATGCAGGCATGTCCGACCGCCATCGACATTCCGATGTTCATCAGGCAGATCGCCACGGGCAATCCGCTGGGTTCCGCAAAGACAATCTTCGACCAGAATATTCTCGGCGGGATGTGCGCACGCGTCTGCCCGACCGAGACGCTGTGCGAGGAAGCCTGTGTCCGCGAAAAGGCGGAGGGCAAGCCTGTACAGATCGGACGCCTGCAGCGCTACGCGACCGACGCTGCCATGCATCAGCACAAGCAGTTTTATCACCGCGCGCCTAAGACCGGCCGGAGGATCGCTGTTGTCGGCGCAGGTCCGGCAGGACTCGCGTCCGCGCACCGGCTCGCCCGCTACGGTCACGACGTCACGATATTCGAAGCGAAGCCGAAGAGCGGTGGCCTCAACGAATATGGAATTGCCGCTTACAAGAGCACCGATGATTTCGCCCAGGCCGAGGTCGACTACGTGACCGCGATCGGCGGCATCGACATCGAGCACGGAAAGGCGCTTGGTCGCGACATTCATCTTGGGGAACTCGCCCGCGATTTCGACGCTGTTTTCCTGGGCATGGGGCTTGCCGGAGTAAATGCGCTGCGTGTGACGGGCGAGGACGCAAACGGTGTTCGGGACGCGGTCGATTTCATCTCTGAACTGAGGCAGGCGAAAGACCTCTCGCAATTGCCGGTGGGCAGACGCATTGTCGTGATCGGCGGGGGAATGACGGCCATCGACGCCGCCGTGCAGTCCAAGCTGCTCGGTGCGGAGGATGTCACAATCTGCTGCCGGCGCGGTAAGGACGACATGAACGCGTCTGAATTCGAGCAGGACCTGGCGACCGCGAATGGTGTGGTGATCCGGCACTGGATGCAGCCGAAGCGCGTGCTCACGGAAAATGGCAGCGCAACGGGGATCGAGCTTGAATATACCGGGATGAAAGACGGAAAGCTCGTGGGGACCGGCGAAACCATGGTCCTTTCCGCGGATCAGATATTCAAGGCGATCGGCCAGCAGTTCGAAGCGTCGATGCTCGACGGCGGCGAGCCTGCGCTGGTGCTCGAAAAAGGACGCATCAAAGTCGACCCGGAGGGCCGCACATCGATGAAAAATGTCTGGGCGGGCGGCGATTGTGTCGCGGATTCCCGCGAGGATCTCACCGTTTCCGCCGTCGCCGCCGGTCGTGACGCTGCCGAAAGCATCCACCGCGCGCTTGCCTCGAACGGGAGGGCCTGAGCATGGCAGACATACGCAACAATTTCGTAGGCATCAAATCGCCCAATCCGTTCTGGCTGGCATCGGCGCCGCCGACGGACAAGGCCTATAATGTCGTGCGCGCCTTCCAGGCGGGCTGGGGCGGCGTGGTCTGGAAGACCCTGGGCGAGGAGGGGCCGCCGATCGTCAATGTCAATGGTCCGCGCTATGGCGCGATCTGGGGGGCGGATCGCCGACTGCTCGGCCTGAACAACATCGAGTTGATCACCGACCGGCAGCTTCAACTGAACCTTCAGGAGATAAAGCAGGTCAAGAAGGATTGGCCCGACCGCGCGCTCGTCGTCTCGCTCATGGTGCCCTGCGTCGAGGAAAGCTGGAAAGCGATCCTGCCGCTCGTCGAGGAAACCGAGGCAGACGGCATTGAGCTGAACTTCGGTTGCCCGCATGGCATGAGCGAACGGGGCATGGGTTCGGCGGTAGGGCAGGTGCCCGAATATATCGAAATGGTGGTGCGTTGGTGCAAAGCCACCACCCGCATGCCGGTCATCACCAAGCTGACGCCGAATATCACCGACATTCGACGTCCAGCACGCGCTGCATTTGCGGGCGGCACAGACGCCGTCTCGCTCATAAACACAGTCAGTTCGATCACCTCCGTCAATCTGGATACGTTTGCGCCGGAGCCCACAATTGACGGCAAAGGTTCGCATGGCGGCTATTGCGGGCCGGCGGTGAAGCCGATCGCGCTCAACATGGTCGCGGAGATTGCGCGCGATGCTGAAACGGCGGGACTGCCGATCTCGGGGATAGGTGGCGTGACGACCTGGCGGGATGCCGCCGAGTTCATCGCGCTCGGCGCGGGCAATGTTCAGGTCTGCACGGCGGCCATGACCTATGGATTCAAGATCGTGCAGGAGATGATTGCGGGCCTCGAAAACTGGATGGACGAAAAAGGCCATCGCACGCTCGACGACATTTGCGGGCGGGCAACCCGGAACGTCACCGACTGGCAATATTTGAACCTGAACTACATCGCCAAAGCGCACATCGATCAGGAAGCCTGCATCAAGTGCGGGCGGTGCCACATCGCCTGCGAGGATACCTCGCACCAGGCGATTACCAGCATGGTCGATGGCGTCCGCCATTTCGAGGTTATGGATGACGAATGCGTCGGCTGCAATCTTTGCGTCAACGTCTGCCCCGTCGAGAACTGCATAACCATGGTGCCGCTGGCCGCGGGACAGGTCGATCTGCGCACCGGCAAGACGGTGTCGTCCGAATACGCCAACTGGACGACGCATCCGAACAATCCCGCGGTGCGCGAGGCAGCCGAATAGACGAAAAAAAGCGGGGTTGCCCGGACGGGAGAAATCCCGTTCCGGCAGCGGCTTCTCAGTTCCGGGGCCGCAGGCCGTCGATATATAGCGCCTCGAGGAACCGCGCGGCATCGTCGAAGCGCCCATCGCCGTAGCGCTCGGTGCCGAGCACGGCGCGCACCTGGATGTCGAAATCGGCATAATGCTGCGTCGTCGCCCAGATCGAGAAAATAAGATGATGTGGATCGATGGGCGAAATGCGCTTGGTGCTGATCCAGTTCTTTATCAGTTCGGCCTTCTCGTCGACGAGCGCTTTCAAGTCGCCCTCCAGCATGGCGATCACATGCGGCGCGCCCTGAAGCATCTCGTTTGCGAATAACCGGCTCTCGCGCGGATAGTCGCGCGCCATTTCGAGCTTACGCCGGATGTAAGCCCTGATCTCCAGCAAGGGGTCGTGCACGTCCTCGAACTCCCGCAGGGGTTCGAGCCATGTGTCAAGCAGATTGGATATCAGTGTTTGATGCATGTCCTCCTTGCTCCTGAAATAGTAGAGCAAGTTGGGCTTTGACATTCCTGCGGCTTCGGCGATCTGGTCGATCGTCGCTCCTCGAAATCCGTGCGTCGAAAACACGTCTAATGCCGCGTCGAGAATGAGTTGGCGCTTCTCTATCTGGATACGGGTGCGCTGAGGCGGCTTGACGGGTGCATTCATGAGAATTTGCCGGGATATGCGGACGAAAACTGGCCCAATGGGCTGGACCAGATATTGGTTGATCGTGGCGCGGGAAGTTGCAGTTCCATTCGCTTAGTAATCCCTTGACCACATCAGCGGCGATGCTAACGTTTGTCCAATCGGTAAAACCTTTCTAGCACAAAAATGCAGAAAAAACCAAGCGTTGGCACCTGGAAACCTGACAACACTCCCCGGTGTCGGGGAAGCATCTGAAAGGAATACATGGCCATGTCCAATCGCTTGAAAGTTACCCCCAACGACCTCTCGGCGTTCTGGATGCCGTTCACGGCAAACCGCCAGTTCAAGCAAGCGCCGCGCATGCTCGTTGCGGCGAAGGATATGCACTATACGGCGAGCGATGGCCGCAAGATCATGGACGGAACGGCGGGGCTTTGGTGCGTGAACGCGGGCCATTGCAGGCCGAAGATCACAGAAGCGATTCGTGAGCAGGCCGGCGAGCTTGACTATGCACCGGCATTCCAGATGGGCCACCCCATCGTTTTTGAGCTGGCGAACCGGCTTGTCGATCTCGCCCCTGCGGGCATGGAACATGTATTTTTCACCAATTCGGGCTCAGAATCGGTGGAAACCGCTCTCAAGATCGCACTTGC
Source organism: Rhizobiaceae bacterium (assembly GCA_023953835.1). Lineage (NCBI taxonomy): Bacteria > Pseudomonadati > Pseudomonadota > Alphaproteobacteria > Hyphomicrobiales > Rhizobiaceae > Rhizobiaceae bacterium. The sequence goes on from JAMLJB010000001.1 coordinate 2,818,913, forward strand.
TTATCATCGCGCGCGTGGAGACGGCTCGCGCACACGGCTCATTGGGCGCGAGCGCGGCTATCACGGCGTGAATTTCGGCGGCATTTCCGTTGGCGGCATCGTCACCAACCGAAAGATGTTCGGCACATTGCTCGGCGGTGTCGATCATCTGCCGCACACGCATCTGCCCGGCAAGAACGGCTTCACGCGCGGCGAACCGGAATATGGCGCCGAGCTGGCCGACGAGCTTGAACGCATCGTTGCACTGCACGACGCATCCACCATCGCCGCTGTGATCGTGGAGCCCGTCGCCGGTTCGACTGGCGTGCTGATCCCGCCCAAGGGCTATTTGAAGAAGCTCCGCGACATCTGCACGAAGCATGGAATCCTGTTGATATTCGACGAAGTTATCACCGGTTTCGGCCGTCTTGGAACGCCCTTCGCGGCGGACTATTTCGGGGTCGTGCCTGATCTCATCACCACCGCCAAAGGCATCACCAACGGAGTGATCCCGATGGGGGCGGTGTTTGCGAAGAAGGAAATCCACGACGCCTTCATGAACGGCCCGGAACATATGATCGAGCTATTCCACGGCTATACCTATTCCGGCAATCCGATTGCCTGCGCGGCAGCGCTCGGCACGCTTGACACCTACAAGGAAGAGGGTCTCCTGACGCGCGGCGCTGAACTCGCTCCACATTGGGAGGAAGCGCTGCATTCGCTGAAGGGCGAGCCGCACGTGATCGACATCCGTAACATCGGGCTTGTCGGCGCAATCGAACTTGAGCCGATTGCGGGCCAGCCGACGAAGCGCGCCTTCTCCGCCTTCGTCAAGGCGTTTGAGCGCGGAGCGCTGATCCGCACCACCGGCGATATCATCGCGCTGTCTCCACCGCTGATCATCACAAAGGGCCAGATCGATGAATTGATCGATCATGTGCGAGAAGTCCTGAGAATGGTCGATTGAAGAGTGCGCACGGTTCGCGCGATCACTGCTGAAATGAAGTGAGGTTGTTAAATTGGCTGCACCCGGAGAAAATCTGAGGATCAACGCGGATCGCCTGTGGGATTCGATCCACGAGATGGCAAAGATCGGACCGGGTGTCGCGGGCGGAAATAACCGCCAGACTCTCACGGACGAGGATGGCGAGGGCAGGCGGCTCTTCCGGAAATGGTGCGAGGAAGCCGGCCTGACCATGGGCGTCGATAAAATGGGCACCATGTTCGCGCGTCGCGAGGGCACCGATCCTGAAGCTTTGCCCGTCTATGTGGGTTCTCACCTCGACACGCAGCCGACCGGCGGCCGGTATGACGGTATTCTTGGTGTCCTTGGCGGGCTGGAAGTGATCAGGTCGATGAACGATCTGCGAATCAGGACGCGGCACCCCATCGTCGTCACCAACTGGACGAACGAGGAGGGAACGAGATTTGCGCCTGCAATGCTGGCCTCGGGCGTGTTTGCAGGCATTCACGAACTCGACTGGGCCTATGATCGCGTGGACGCAAAGGGAAAGCGCTTCGGCGATGAGCTGGAACGCATCGGCTGGAAGGGCGACGAGGAAGTCGGCGCGCGCAAGATGCACGCTTTCTTCGAGCTTCATATCGAGCAAGGCCCGATCCTTGAGGATGAGGGCATCGATATCGGCGTGGTCACGCATGGCCAGGGTTTGAAATGGCTGCAGGTCACCATCACCGGCAAGGAGAGCCACACCGGCTCGACACCGATGCCGAAGCGTCGCAACGCAGGTCTCGGCATGGCGCGGGTAACCGAACTCGTGCACGAGGTCGCCATGGACTATCAGCCGGACGCGGTGGGCGCGATCGGCCACATGGAGGTCTATCCGAACTCGCGGAACATCATTGCCGGGCGCACGGTGTTCACCATCGATATACGCTCGCCCGACAAGCGCGTGCTGGACGAGATGGATGCCCGCATCCGCGAGGGGATCGCCACCATATGCGAAGCACTCGACGTGAAGTTCGAGATTGAGCAGGTCGGTCATTTCGACCCTGTGACGTTCGATCCGGGCTGCGTGAAGGCTGTTCGAGACGCTGCCGAACGACTGGGCTACTCGCATCGCGACATCGTTTCCGGCGCGGGACATGACGCCTGCTGGATCAACCGCGTGGCGCCGACCGCCATGGTCATGTGTCCGTGCGTCGACGGCCTGTCGCACAACGAGGCCGAAGAGATTTCCAAGGAATGGGCGGCGGCCGGCTGCGATGTCCTGTTCCATGCCGTTATCGAAACTGCGGAGATCGTGGAATAATGTCGGGGTTGGCCCCAAACCGTTTCGTCCAGACCAACAGGTCCTGACCCTATATGGATGTTGAAGAGCTCCTCCAGGGCGTGGTGCGCTTCTCGAACTTCATGACTTCGAGACTGCTGGTCGCCGGGGTGGTGTTCTACGTTTTTGCCGGGTTTGTGCCCATCGGCAGCGCGACCGAGGGTTTCCTTCCGTCGATGGACCTCTTGAACGGGGTTGTCGAGAACTACCAGAACATCTTCGATACGCTCGGCGTATCGGATGTCGCGATTTTTCTGATCCTTTTCATATTCGTGACGACCATCCACCTGACCTATGTGATGTTCGAGGCGATCGGATATTACCTCCCGCCCACGATCGTGCCTGCGGCGGGATGGTCGACCATCGATGACATCACCCACAAGGCTTTCGAGACATTGAGGGTCGCGCGCGGCGAGGAACACACCGAAGAGGAAAACCAGCGGCTCTATGAATTTTCCAAGAAGTTGCGCGGCATAGAAGTCGACAGCGACGAATACACCAAAAATAAGGTGCAGGGCACGTTGTCTGCCTTTCGCATTTCCAAGACATTCGTCCTATTGTCGCTTGTGGTCTGGCTTTATGCCGAATTGTCGGGAAGCTATGCGGGAAATCCGCACTATCTGCTGGTGGTGTTTGCAATCGCGCTGGCAACGACGGCAATATCGGCGCTGTCGATATTCCGCATGAACTATGTCCGCATAAGTCGCCTGCGGGCGGACATCATTGCGGAACTTCTGGAATTTTCGCGCATCTGGGTGGATGAAGAACATCAGCGCCAGATCGCGGCGAGTTGCGTGCCGAGAGGCACGTCGAAGCCGGCCACGCTGGCCGTCGCCGTGCCGGTTTTCGGGACGCTCGATATTCTGGTGAGAGATTTGCGCAACTGGCGCTCAAGACGAAGTTGAGGAGCATCCCTATGTCCAAAGTCATCAAGAACGGCACGATTGTCACGGCGGACCGCACATACAAGGCGGATGTCCTTTTCAAGCATGGGAAGATCGAGGCAATCGGCCCCGACCTGCATGGCGATCACGAGTTCGACGCGACCGGGTGCTATGTGATGCCGGGCGGCATCGATCCGCACACCCATCTCGAAATGCCTTTCATGGGCACCTATTCCGCCGACGATTTCGAGAGCGGCACACGGGCCGCACTTTCAGGCGGCACCACAATGGTGGTGGACTTCTGCCTGCCGTCTCCCAACCAGTCGCTGTTGGAGGCGCTGTCGATGTGGGACAACAAGACGAGCAAGGCGGCTTGTGACTATTCCTTCCACATGGCGATCACATGGTGGGGCGAGCAGGTTTTCGACGAGATGAAGACCGTCGTCGAGAGGGGCATCAACTCGTTCAAGCATTTCATGGCCTACAAGGGCGCGTTGATGGTCAACGACGATGAGATGTATGCGTCGTTCCAGCGCTGCGCCGAACTGGGCGCATTGCCGCTCGTCCACGCCGAGAACGGCGACGTCGTGGCGGCGCTCAGCCAGAAGCTTCTGGCCGAAGGCAACAATGGTCCGGAGGGTCACGCCTATTCTCGTCCGCCGGAAGTGGAAGGCGAAGCGACCAATCGCGCCATCATGATCGCCGATATGGCAGGCGTGCCGCTTTATGTCGTGCACACCTCCTGCGAGCAGGCGCACGAAGCCATCCGTCGCGCCCGGCAGAAGGGAATGCGGGTTTTCGGCGAGCCGCTGATCCAGCATCTCGTGCTGGACGAATCAGAGTATTTCAACAAGGACTGGGACCATGCCGCGCGTCGCGTGATGAGCCCGCCCTTCCGCAACAAGCTGCATCAGGATTCGCTCTGGGCTGGCTTGCAGGCCGGATCGTTGCAGGTGGTCGCGACGGATCATTGCGCATTCACCACCGACCAGAAACGCTTCGGCGCGGGGGACTTTACGAAGATCCCCAATGGTACCGGCGGACTTGAGGACCGGCTTCCCGTCTTGTGGACAAAGGGCGTGAACACCGGTCGGCTGACGATGAACGAGTTCGTGGCCGTAACCTCGACCAACATTGCAAAGATACTCAACATGTATCCCCGCAAGGGCGCAATCGTCGAAGGGGCCGATGCCGACATCATCGTTTGGGACCCGAAAAAGAAGAAGAAGATCAGCGCCAAGTCGCAGCAATCGATCATCGACTACAATGTGTTCGAGGGCGTCGAGGTGACAGGCTTGCCGCGTTTCGTCTTCACGCGTGGCGAAGTCGCGGTGAACGACGGCAAGGTCGATGCGCGCCCCGGTCACGGCGAGTTCGTGGCGCGCGAGCCGAACGGGGCGGTGAACCGGGCGCTTTCGGCGTGGAAAGAACTTACCGCGCCGCGCAAGGTCGAACGCACGGGGATTCCGGCATCCGGTGTGTAGCGGGAAAAGGGGCGAGGATTTCCCTTGCCGATAAAAATATGTCAGGCAAACCTGACGCGGGAACACGACAAGAAGCCAGGATCGAAGTTTGAGTCCGAGCCAGCAAGACAAAGGGGCCGCCGGAGCGAGGGGTGCGGTTATCGCCGCATCGGGGCTGGGCCTTACATTTCAAACGAGTGACGGGCCGGTACAGGCCCTGTCAGACGTCGATCTCACCATTGAGAAAGGCGAATTCGTCTCTTTCATCGGCCCGTCGGGCTGCGGAAAAACGACCTTCCTGCGCACCATCGCGGACCTTGAAAAGCCGACCGCCGGAACGCTGGAGGTCAACGGCATGAGCGCGGAGCAGGCGCGCGAGGCGCGCGCCTATGGCTACGTGTTTCAGGCCGCCGCCCTGCTTCCATGGCGCACAATCGAGAGAAACGTCGCGCTGCCGCTTGAAATTATCGGCATTTCGGCGGCGGAGCAGCGCCAGCGCGTCGAACGCACGCTCAGCCTCGTGAATCTCACCGGCTTTGAAAAGAAATATCCTTGGCAGCTTTCGGGCGGCATGCAGCAGCGCGCGTCGATTGCCCGCGCGCTTGCCTTCGATGCCGACCTGTTGCTGATGGACGAGCCGTTCGGCGCGCTCGACGAAATCGTGCGCGACCATCTGAACGAACAGTTGCTCGAACTTTGGGCGCGCACCAACAAGACAATCTGCTTCGTCACCCATTCCATTCCGGAGGCCGTCTATCTTTCGACGCGTATCGTGGTCATGTCGCCGCGACCCGGTCGCGTCACCGATGTGATTGAATCGACGCTGCCGCGCGAACGTCCACTCGATATTCGCGAAACGCCTGAGTTTCTGGCCATCGCCGCCCGGGTTCGCGACGGCCTGAGGGCGGGGCACAGCTATGACGATTGAGAGCGGCGGCGCATGAACAGCGTGACCGAAAAGATCGTTCCGGTCGGTACCTTGCTCATCGGTATCGTGATCGGCTGGTACGTGCTTGCCGTGTTCATGAACGCGCCGTTCCAGCGCGACATGGACCGCCGCGCCAACGTGGCGCCGGGGACGATAGAGTTTCTTCAAAGCACGCTCTCGCAGGCAAAGCCGATTGTCCCCGCGCCTCACCAGGTAGCGCAAAACGTGTTCGAGAACACCTTCCTGCGCAAGGTCACGAGCAATCGCAGCCTCGTCTACCATGCGGCGGTCACGCTCTCGTCGACGCTTTTGGGCTTCACTTTCGGTACCATTCTCGGCGTGCTGATTGCGGTCGGAATCGTGCATGTCGCAGCGCTCGACCGTAGCCTCATGCCGTGGATCATCGCATCGCAAACCATCCCGATCCTTGCCATTGCGCCGATGATCATCGTCGTGCTCGCGGCGATCAACATTACCGGCCTGCTGCCCAAGGCGCTGATTTCGACCTACCTGTCCTTCTTTCCCGTGGCGGTCGGCATGGTGAAGGGCCTGCGTTCGCCCGATTTGATGCTGCTCGACCTGATGCACACATACAATGCCAGTCCTTCGCAGGTTTTCTGGAAGCTGCGCGTTCCGGCGTCGGTCCCCTTCCTATTCGCATCGATGAAAGTTGCGATTGCGGCCAGCCTCGTCGGCGCAATCGTTGGCGAATTGCCTACAGGCGCAGTCGCGGGCATCGGCGCAAAACTCCTGAGTGCGTCCTACTTTTCGAACACCATCGATATGTGGGCAGCACTCGTCGCGGGGTCGATTGTGGCGATGCTGCTGGTTGGTCTCGTGGGGCTCGCGTCCAATATTGTCGAGCATGCGATGGGCGCGCGACCGACATGAGCATTCAATCTCTTTCCTGGCAGTCCTGGGTTGTCCTCCTGCTGGCATTGATTGCGATGCTGACCCTGCCATTCACCATCGACAGCGCCGGGTTCAGCGCGGCGCAAACGGCGCTCGTGCTGGCCCTGCTGATCGGGGCCGCGATTGGAGATGGCCTGCGTCTCCCTGTTGTATCGAAGGCTGTCCTCTTTTTCCTTGCGGCGCATATTGCCGCCTGGCTGCTCATCGCCGGAATCGCAGGGCAGGAGGGCAGCGGAAGAGCCTCCTTCTTCTGCGCGATTGCCGCTGCATGGCTGCTGGCCTGGCGATGTGTCTCCCTGCTTTCCTCCGTACGTAGCCGCAGCCGACTGACCGGCGCGCTCCTGCGCATCCTGATACCGACGATATTCGGGGCGTGGATTTTGATCTTGTGGGAAGCAGTCGTGCGCGGCGCGGGCGTACCGTTCATTCTCCTGCCGCCGCCTGCAGCGGTGGGCCAGCGGCTGATGAATTCATTGCCCGTGCTTGGTGCCGATGTCCGCCAGACCATCCTGAAATCCGTGCTGATCGGATATGCGATCGGCTGCGGCGCCGGATTCGTCACGGCCATTCTGGCGGACCGCGTCGCATTCCTGCGCAAGGGGCTGCTGCCAATCGGCAATATGGTTTCCGCGCTTCCCATTATCGGAGTCGCGCCCATCATGGTCATGTGGTTCGGCTTCGACTGGCCTTCCAAGGCGGCGGTTGTCGTCGTGATGACCTTTTTCCCGATGCTGGTGAACACGGTGGCAGGACTTGCGGCCGCCAGCCACATGGAACGCGACCTCATGCGGACCTACGCGTCGGGCTACTGGCAGACGCTGTGGAAACTGCGCCTTCCGGCCGCCGCGCCCTTTATCTTCAACGCGCTGAAAATCAACTCGACGCTGGCGCTCATCGGGGCCATCGTCGCGGAGTTTTTCGGGACGCCGGTCGTCGGCATGGGCTTCCGCATTTCCACCGAAGTCGGGCGTATGAATATCGACATGGTCTGGGCCGAAATCGCAGTTGCAGCGGTCGCAGGTTCAGTCTTCTATGGCGTGATCGCCCTCATCGAGAGGGCAACGACATTTTGGCATCCGTCGATCCGCGGGGGATAGGCGGAAAATTGACAAAGTGAATCAACACCAGAGGGTCAAGCACATGAAAAAAATGACATTTTCGCTTTTCGCAACGGCGATGGCGCTGGGTGCCTTCCAGGCGCAGGCCGCCGATCCGGTAACGCTCCAACTGAAATGGGTCACGCAGAGCCAGTTTGCCGGCTACTACGTCGCCAAAGACAAGGGGTTCTATGAGGAGGAAGGGCTTGACGTGACGATCAAGCCGGGCGGCCCGGACATCGCACCCGAACAGGTCATCGCAGGTGGCGGGGCCGACGTCATTGTGGACTGGATGGGCGGCGCGCTGGCCGCGCGTGACAAGGGTGTCGGGCTGGTCAACATCGCCCAGCCGTTCAAGAAGGCCGGCATGGAACTCGTCTGCCCGAAGGATGGACCGGTCAAGACCGAAGCCGATTTCAAGGGGCACACGCTCGGCGTCTGGTTCTTCGGAAACGAGTACCCATTCTATGCCTGGATGAACAAGCTCGGCTATCCGACCGAAGGTGGTGCGGACGGCGTCACCGTGCTCAAGCAGTCCTTCGACGTGCAGCCTTTGATCCAGAAGCAGGCGGATTGCATTTCCGTCATGACCTATAACGAATATTGGCAGCTCATCGACGCCGGTTACAAGCCGGAAGACCTGATTGTGTTCAACTATTCGGCGATGGGCAACGACCTGCTTGAGGATGGCCTCTACGCGATGGAAGACAAGCTCAAGGACCCGGCCTTCGAGGACAAGATGGTCCGTTTTGTGCGCGCCTCCATGAAGGGCTGGAAATACGCCACGGAGAATCCTGACGAGGCGGCGGACATCGTCGTCGAGAACGGTGGGCAGGATGAGAACCACCAGAAGCGTATGATGGGTGAGGTCGCCAAGCTGATCGACAATGCCGATGGCAAACTGATCGAGGCAGCCTACGAACGCACCGCCAAGGCATTGCTCGACCAGAAGATCATCACCAAGGAACCGTCCGGAGCCTGGACCAGCGCGATTACGGACAAGGCGATCAAGTAGAGCCTGAACCTATTGACCTTCTCCCTGTCTTTACGGGGGTGAAGAGCGGTTCGCGAAGTGAACGAAAAGCCCCGGAATGGGCTTTTCGAGCGATGAACGCCCGGAGCCATAGCGGAGGGCTGGTGCCGGCAGGCGCATTAAGGGTGGCGCAAACGTCTATCGCTTATCGCGAATATCGGTCAGCGTTCGTGTGGGCGTAATCGCTTCCGGGTCGAGGCGAATTTCCACGATTGCGGGTTTGCCGCTCGCTCTTGCGCGCTCGAATGCGGGAGCGAAGTCGGCGGTTTTCTCGACAATCTCGCCATGCCCGCCATAGGCGCGAGCCAGCGCGGCAAAGTCGGGGTTGCGAATGTCGGTCCCGGAAACCCGGCCCGGATATTCGCGCTCCTGATGCATGCGGATGGTGCCATAGATGCCGTTGTTCACGACAACGGTGATGATCGGCAAATCATATTGCACTGCCGTGGCAAATTCCTGCCCGTGCATCATGTAGCAGCCGTCTCCAGCGAAGCACACGACGTTTCGGTCCGGGAAAACCGCTTTCGCGCCGACCGCCGCGGGCAAGCCGTAGCCCATCGAGCCGGATGTTGGAGCGGCCTGCGTTCCATAGCGCCGGAAGCGATGGAACCGATGCACCCAGGTGGCATAGTTTCCCGCGCCGTTCGTGATGATCGTATCATCCGGCAGCACGGTTTCGAGATAGGCCATGATCGGACCCATCTGCACCGAGCCGGGCCCGGTTTCGGGTGGGGTCGACCAGTCGAGATAGGATTTGTGCAGCGTTTCCGTGCGCTCGTCCCATGCGGGCGGCGTCTGGGGCAGCATATCTGCAAAGGCCCGCACGAACGCAGCCGGCGTTGCATTGATGGCAAGCGCAGGGCGATAGACCCGACCCAGTTCATTGGCGTCGGCATGGATATGGACTAGCGTCTGGTCCGGGTAGGGGCTCTTGAGCAATGTGTAGTCCGACGACGGCATCTCACCGAATCGTCCGCCGACAAGCAGAACGAGGTCGGCTTCTTTGATTGCTGCGGCAAGTTTCGGGTTCGGGCCGATCCCCACGTCGCCCGCGTAACAGGGATGGAGATTGTCGAACAGCATCTGGCGGCGGAATGAACATCCCACGGGCAGCGCCCATGCCTCTGCCGCCTTTTCAATGTCGGACTTGGCTTTCGCCGACCAGCGGGTGCCGCCCAGAATGACGAATGGCCGCTTCGCATTGGAAAGCAGGTCGGCAAGCTGGCGCATCTCGGCATGACCCGGAGATGTCTCGACCGGTGTTGCGGGCAGGGCGTCGGGCGCTTCCGCTTCCGATGTCAGCATGTCCTCGGGCAGGGCAATCACGACCGGGCCGGGGCGCCCGGAGGTGGCGACTGCGAATGCGCGTGTGACCAACTCCGGAATCCGCGCGGCGTCGTCGATCTCGACCACCCATTTGGCAATGTCGCCGAAGAAGCGCTTGTAGTTTACCTCCTGAAAAGCCTCGCGCTCGCGAATGCCAGTGGCGATCTGGCCGATGAAAAGAATCATCGGGACCGAATCCTGCATCGCGATGTGCACGCCGGCCGACGCGTTCGTCGCCCCTGGGCCGCGCGTGACGAAACAGACGCCGGGACGCCCGGTCAGCCTGCCCTCGCAGTCGGCCATCATCGCCGCCCCGCCTTCCTGCCGGCACACGATGGTCCTGATCGGGGAATCGTAGAGCGCGTCCAGCACCGCGAGGTAACTCTCGCCGGGAACGCAGAAGATGCGTTCTACGCCGTTGGCTTCCAGTGCCTCGACGATCAATTTTCCGCCGGTTCTCATCATTCGTGCTTGTCCAGTTCCGCGAGGATTTCCGCCGTATGCTCGCCGAGCCGGGGCGATGGGCGGTCATAGGTGAGGCGTGTGCCGGAGAGCAGTATCGGCGTGCGGACGGACGGCAGCCGGCTTCCGTGCCCGTCCTCCAGTTCGAGATGCATGCCGCGTGCGATGGCCTGGGGGTCTGCGAATGCCTGCCCGATATTGTTGATGGGGCTGGCGGGCACCCCTGCCTTTTCCAGCGCCGCGAGAAGCGCATCGCGTTCGAAAGCCGCCAGCGCGGGAAGCATCCGCGCCCGCAGCGCGTCCCGGTTCGCAACGCGCGCCGCGTTGGTCGCGAAATCCGGGCGCTCCGCGCAATCATCGAGACCGACGACGCCGCAGAACTTGCGGAACTGCCCGTCATTGCCCACGGCGAGAATGAAATGGCCGTCCTTTGCTGACAGCACCTCATAGGGCGCGATGTTGGGATGGGCATTGCCCATCTGCACGGGGGGCTTGCCGGAGACGAGATAGTTCAGGTTCTGGTTTGCGAGTACGCCCATCTGGGTGTCGAGCAGGGCCATGTCGATCTGCTGGCCTTGCCCCGTCGCTTCCGCGTGTCGAAGCGCCGCCTGAATGGCGATCACCGAATAGAGGCCGGTGAAGATGTCGGTCACTGCCACGCCGACCTTCTGAGGTTCCCCGCCTGCCGGGCCGGTGATCGACATCAGTCCGGACATGCCTTGCACGATGAAGTCATAACCGGCGCGCGCCGCGTAAGGACCGGTCTGCCCGAAGCCCGTGATGGAGCAATAGACGAGGCGCGGATTGTCGGCCTTCAGCGATTCATAGTCGAGGCCGTATTTCTTCAGTCCGCCGAGCTTGAAATTCTCGATGACGACATCGGCGCCGGCAACGAGTTTTCGCACGATCGCCGCGCCCTCCGGCGTGGAGAAGTCTATCGCGATGGAGCGTTTGCCACGATTGCAGGCGTGGAAATAGGCAGCCGAGAGGTTCTCTCCGTCTGCACCTTCCACGAATGGCGGTCCCCATTTGCGGGTGTCGTCGCCGCCTTCCGGGCTTTCCACCTTGATGACGTCCGCGCCAAGATCGGCGAGCAATTGCCCGGCCCACGGACCGGCGAGGATACGAGCAAGCTCGATGACACGGATGCCGTGAAGTGGAGGATTTGCCATTTCGTTCAAATCAACAGGTCCTGACCCGAGCCTTTCAGGGCTGCCAATACAGCCGCGCCCGGATTCTGTCACCCATCCTGCACTGGTCCAGCATTTACGATTGCGTCGGCCCATTCCACGAAATCGGCCATGACCTCATCGCGGTTGATGTCGTTGAGAGATTCGTGGAGCGCTTGAGGATAAATCCTTGTAACGAGATTCGAAAACCGCATCGCATCGAACCTGCGCGCAATCGCTTCAACTGCCTTGCCGCCATCGGTAGCAGGGTCCTTCTCGCCGCCAACCAGCAGCAAGGGCAGGTCGCGGTCGACCTGAACATAGTTCTTGTCGCGGGCATCCGAGATGATGAAGCCGAAGAGGTCGCGCCACAGCGATATGGATGCGTCCCACCCGCAGAAGGGGTCGGCAATGTATTTGTCCACTTCGTTCGGGTCGCGCGATAGCCAGTCGAAAGGGGTGCGCGCGTTGGGAACAGTCTTTGCCCATGCCCGAAATGTCAGGCGCGGGAGCATCCGCGACGGCGTGTCGGAGCCAAGCCGCATGCGCTCCCACGCCAGCACGAGCAGCGCGACGCGGCCCAGCACGCCCGCTGAGACATTTGCGTTGAAGATCGCCGCACCCTTCAGATGTGACGAGCGCTCCTGAATGTAATTCAGCGCGATGATGCCGCCCATGGAGTGCCCGAACAGGATCAGCGGTAGTGTCGGATGCTCACGCTTGATGAGATCGTGCATCGCCGAAATATCGGCCAGAACCTTGGCGCGCCCGTTCTTCCACGCAAAAACGCCGAGCGGGGCGTCCGGCGCGGTGGTCGATCCGTGGCCGCGATGGTCATGCGCATAGGTGTGATAGCCGCATTGCGCCAGGAAATCCGCGAACCGCGCATAACGCCCGGCATGCTCGGCAAGTCCATGATTGACATGAACTATCCCGCGCGGCCTGCCTTCGGCTTTGCGGATGTAGTAGTTTATCATCGCGCCAGTCGGCGATTGAAGCACACGCTGCTCGCTGAACCGCATCAAGTCCTCCGAACCGGTGGCGACTGTTGGACGATGCCGATTGTGGCGTCAAGTGCGGCGCAATTCTTGGCTTGTGCGGGCAGAATGGCGATTGCCGTTTTGCGCGCGCTCGCCTACATAGCGCGCAATTCTCCGATCATCGAAGACAGGACAGGCAAAGCGTGGCTCGCCAATTCATCTACCATATGTCCGGCCTGACCAAGGCTTACGGCACCAAGAAGGTGCTCGATAACGTGCATCTTTCCTTCTATCCCGACGCCAAGATCGGCATCCTCGGCCCCAACGGCGCGGGCAAGTCCACCATCCTGCGCATCATGGCGGGCATGGACAAGGAATATTCGGGCGAGGCGTGGCTGGCCGAAGGCGCGACCGTGGGCTACCTCGCGCAGGAGCCGCAGCTCGATGCGAACAAGACGGTGTTCGAGAACGTCATGGACGGCGTTGCGAAAATGACCGCCATCATCGAACGCTACAATGAGCTGATGATGAACTACTCCGACGAGACGGCGGATGAGTCGGCCAAGCTTCAGGACGAGATGGACCGCCTCAACCTCTGGGACCTCGAGCAGCAGATCGAGATGGCGATGGATGCGCTGGCCTGTCCGCCGAAGGATGCCGACGTGACCAAGCTGTCCGGTGGCGAGCGCCGCCGCGTTGCGCTTTGCCGCCTGCTGCTCGAACAGCCCGATCTGCTGCTGCTCGACGAGCCGACCAACCACCTCGACGCCGAGACGACCGCATGGCTGGAAAAGCATCTGCGCGCCTATCCGGGCGCAGTGCTGATCATCACCCACGACCGCTACTTTCTCGACAACGTTACTGGCTGGATTCTCGAACTCGACCGTGGCCGCAGCATTCCATATGAAGGCAATTACACCGCCTATCTGGAAGCCAAGGCCAAGCGGCTCAAGCAGGAAGGCCGCGAGGACGACGCCCGCCAGAAGGCGATCACGCGCGAGCGTGAATGGATCGCGTCCAGTCCGAAAGCGCGACAAACCAAATCCAAGGCACGCATCAAGGCGTTCGAGGAACTGCTTGAACAGGCCGACAGCCGCAGGCCGACCGATACCCAGATCGTCATTCCGCATGGCGAACGGCTTGGCAACGTGGTTATCGAAATCGACGGGCTTTCGAAAGGGTATGGCGACCGGTTGCTGATTGACGACCTGTCGTTCAAGCTTCCGCCCGGCGGCATTGTGGGCGTCATCGGACCGAACGGCGCGGGCAAGACGACCTTGTTCCGCATGATTACGGGTCAGGAGAAGCCGGATCAGGGCTCCATTCGCGTCGGCGAGACGGTAAAGCTCGGTTATGTCGACCAGAGCCGCGATGCGCTCGACCCCAACAAGACCGTCTGGGAGGAAATCTCCGGCGGTGCGGAGGTGGTCAAGCTCGGCAAGTTCGACGCGAACACGCGCGCCTATTGCTCGTCCTTCAACTTTCGCGGCGGCGACCAGCAGCAGAAGGTCGGCAACCTGTCCGGCGGCCAGCGGAACCGCGTGCACCTCGCCAAGATGCTGCGCACGGGCGGCAACGTGCTGCTCCTCGACGAGCCGACCAATGACCTCGACACCGAAACGCTGGCCGCACTTGAGGATGCGCTCGAAAGTTTTGGCGGCTGTGCAGTCATCATCAGCCACGACCGCATGTTCCTCGACCGTCTGGCGACGCATATTCTCGCCTTTGAGGGCGACAGCCATGTGGAATGGTTCGAGGGCAATTTCGAGGATTACGAGCAGGACAAGATCCGCCGTCTCGGGCCGGAGGCGGTCAATCCGCATCGCATGACCTACAAGCGGCTGACACGCTGAGCTTTACGCCGCTCCGGTACTGCATTGGGGCGGCGACTTCCTTCCGCCGCGATTCTGGCGTAAATGGCGCACGCAACTGCGAAGATGCGCGCTGGTCGGCAGTCGCGCGTGTGAAAGAAAGACCTTCATGAATCGCGTTATCATCAGCGGCATCGGGGTGGAAATTCCCGAAGCGGTTGTCACCAATGACGAGCTTGTCGCAAGTTTCAACGCATGGGTCGATCAGGAGAACGCACGGCGCGAGGGCACAGGCGCGGAGCCATTGGCCAAGTCTTCCTCTGAGTTCATCGAGCATGCCTCCGGCATTCGCACGCGGCATATGATCGACCGTGAGGGTGTGCTCGATCCGGCCCGCATGGCGCCACGCATTGCACCGCGCCCAGACGAAGCGCTTTCGGTGGAAGCCGAGTTCGGCATCGCGGCGGCACGCCGCGCGATCGAGCATGCCGGGTGCAGGCCGCAGGACATCGACCTGGTGATCTGTTCCGCGTCGCATCACCAGCGGCCCTATCCGGCGATTGCGATTGAAATTCAGAATGCGCTCGGGACCTCGGGGGCAGGCTTCGACATGGGGCTGGGCTGTTCGTCGGCTGCGGCTGCCTTGCACGTCGCCTGCAATATGGTGCGATCCGGCGGACAGAAGCGCATCCTTGTTGTTGTGCCCGAAATCGTCACGTCGCCGCTCGATTTCCGTGACCGGCAGACACATTTTATTTTTGGAGACGCCGCCGTCGCGATGGTGGTCGAGCCGCGCAACGGCCGCCGTTCCGGTCGTTTCGAGGTGATCGATACGAGGACATGGACGCAGCTTTCTTCCAATATCCGCAACAATCTCGGCTTTCTGACGCGCTCGGAGCAGGAAGACCCATACCTCATCAGGCTTGAGGGAAACCTGATCAAGCAGGTGGGCAACAAGGTTTTCAAGGAGGTCACGGTCGCCGGCCACAAATTCATCGTGGATTTCCTTGCCCATCACGACCTGACGCCGAACGACATGCGCCGTTTCTGGCTGCATCAGGCCAATGCCCGCATGAATGCGATGATCCTCAAGCTCGCCTTCGGGGAAGAGGTGGGCCATGACCGCGCGCCGATGGTGCTGGACAGGCTTGGCAACACGGCTGCTGCTGGCGCAATCGTTGCTCTCAAGGAAAACCATGAGGACATGAAGACCGGCGATTATGGGCTGCTCTGCGCATTTGGCGCGGGATATTCCATCGGCGGCGCGCTGATGAGGATGATGTAAACGAGCCTAAATCTCCTCGTCGTCGGGGTCGAGAAGGCGCGTCGCGCGCCAATGCGTCAGCACCTCATTGGTCTTGTCGATCACGAAGAAGCGCGCTGATTCCCGGTCGTAGCCTTCATCGAGGAGACGGTCATAGTCGGTATGCTGGTGGCGAACATGCGCGACGGTGGCTAGCCAGACCGCGACCGAGGGCGGCAGGCTCTTCATATGAACGGAGTTGGCCTCGCTCCTGATGACTTCCGTTTCCGAATAGGGCGCCCAGGGCAGGAGTGCCGTCAGCGCCTTGGCAATCGCTCGCTGGCGTTGCGTTGCCACTATCTGCCATCCGCGCGCTTCGCATCGGGTACGGAGTCCGTCGAAGCGTAATAGGGCTTGATGTCGATGACCGGCGTTCCGTCCAGCACGTCGATGCCTTCCAGCGTCAAGGTGCCCCTGTCACGGTCCAGCGCCAGCAGACGCACGACATGAAGGCCGACGGGATTGGGCCGGGCAGGGGAGCGAAGCGCGAAAACGCCTTTCGAATCGGGCGCATGGCGCGGCTTTTGCACAATCAGATTCCGCTGCGCCCGATCAAGCCAGGTCAGCACCACGATGTGGCTGAAGCCCTCCAGCCCGGTCAGCCCCTCGCGCCAGCGCGGATCGACCTCTACGGTGGCGGGCTGCTTTGTGTCACGCGCCGCCGCTACGTTCTTGGGACAGGTCTCGCGGTCCAGCCATGGCGAGCGAATGCGCCCGATGAAAACGACATAGCCGTCGCCGGGCAGTTTGGCCGGATCGAAGTCGAGCGAGATTTCGCCCTCTCTTTGCTCAGTCGTCACTTGCATCATCTTCTCGTTTCACATAAAGATATGTTTATGTCTTTTGTGGATGGTTCGCCATGCGCGTCACATTGAACAGGGTCGTTGATAGCTTGAAGGCGGCTGCCGAATCCAGTCGCTTGCGCATTCTCGTGTTGCTGACGCATGGGGACCTGACGGTTTCGGACCTGACCGAAATCCTGAACCAGTCGCAGCCGCGCGTCTCCCGCCATCTTCGGCTTCTGCTGGAGGCAGGCTTGATCGACCGCTACCAGGAGGGATCGTGGGCGTTCTTCCGGCTGACGGACATGCAGGACGACCGCGAATTCGTGAAAGGGCTGGTCGGGCGCATCGATGATGCCGACGCGCAGGTTCAGCGCGACCTTGAGCGGCTTGGCGACGTCAAGCGGCGCAGGCAGGACGCGGCGCGGCTCTATTTCTCCGAACATGCGGAAAGGTGGGATGAGCTTCGTTCGCTGCACGTGCCGGACAAGGCCGTCGAGGCCGCGCTCGTGAAGCTGATCGGAAAGCGTCCTTTCCAGTCGATGCTGGACCTCGGAACCGGGACCGGCCGGCTGCTGGAGATTCTGGCTCCATGTTACACGCGGGGCGTCGGCATAGACCTTTCACGCGAAATGCTGGCGGTGGCCCGCGCCAATCTTGACCGCGCAGGCGTCACCCATGCGCAGGTTCGCCAGGGCGACATTTTCGCCGCCCAGATCGAGCGAAACGCATTCGATCTGGTGACGATGCACCAGGTGCTCCACTATCTCGACGATCCGGCGCGCGCGGTGCGCGAGGCGGCGCGCATGCTCCGGCCCGCCGGTCGGCTGATCGTGGTGGATTTCGCGCCGCATTCGCTCGAGGTCCTGCGTGACAAGCACGCCCACCAGCGCCTCGGATTCTCCGACCAGCAGATGCGGGAGTGGTTCGAGGCGGCTGGTCTGCGGATGGAGGAGGTGCAGTCCTTCTCGCCCGCCCAGCCGAGTGACGATAAGCTCACCGTCAAGCTCTGGCTTGGCCGCGACGAGCGCCTTCTGATTGCCGATCCCATCGCCAACCATGATGCAAGAGTGACCGCCTGATGTCTCAATCCCGCTTTTCGCGCCGCCCGGATCTCGGCGACCGCATCAAGGTTTCCTTCGAGTTCTTTCCGCCGAAATCGGACGAGATGGAGGCGCGGCTCTGGGGCACTGTGAAAAGGCTGGAACCCTTGCAGCCGCATTTCGTGTCGGTTACCTATGGCGCGGGCGGGTCTACCCGCGAGCGCACGGCTCGCACGGTGGGCCGCATCTTGTCGGACACCTCGCTTCTGCCTGCGGCACACCTGACCTGCATCGACGCCTCGCGCGAGCAGGCTGACGGCGTCATAAGCCAGTTCGTCGATCTCGGCGTGAAGCGTTTCGTCGCTTTGCGCGGGGACCCTGTTGCGGGCGTCGGCACGCGCTATCAGCCGCATCCTGACGGCTACGCCAATGGCGCCGAGATGGTCGCCGCAATCAGCCGCCATGGGGATTTCGACATATCCGTGTCGGCCTATCCCGAAAAGCACCCGGAAAGTCCCGATTTTGCCACTGACATCGACATGCTGAAGCGCAAGGTCGATGCAGGAGCAACGCGGGCGATCACCCAGTTCTTCTTCGACAACGACCTCTATGAGCGCTTTGTGGAGCGCGTGCGCAGGGCCGGAATCTACATTCCGATCGTTCCGGGAATCCTTCCCGTGCACAACATCAAGCAGGTCGGCAATTTTTCAGCGCGCGCCGGAGCACATGTGCCGGGGTGGCTGAGTGAACGCTTCGAGGGCCTCGAAAACGATCCCCAGACTCATGCGCTGGTGGCCGCGGCGGTTGCCGCCGAACAGGTCCTTGACCTCATTGAGCGGGGCGTAGGTGATTTCCATTTCTATACGATGAACCGCGCCGACCTTGCCTTTGCCATTTGCCATATGATTGGCGTCAGGCCGCAAGCCGCCAGCCGCGATGGTGCCGATCTGACATCCGCTGCCGCCTGAATACAGGGCAAAGCAAAAGGCCGGGCTTGAAACCCGGCCTTCTGGAACTGTCGTTGTGCCTGAGATAGTTGCGCCGCTCTCGGGGCTTAGGGCAGGACACCCATTATGAGGGCGCCCACGAATGCAAAAGCAGCACAAAACATGAGAGCGTTAAGTGGCCTTGTCAGTCCCATGCATAGCCTCCTCAACTAAAGAGCTACATCGCGGAATCTAGGAGGATTTTGGCGCCGGGCAAGCGCAAAATATGCTGCATTGCGACAGGATTGTGAAAAATGCGACCCCATTCCGGCCATTTCGTGTTTAGTTCCAAGAACATAACAGCCCGAAACATTCCGTGAAAAAATTTTTGACCGACTGGTCAAAGGCGTGTGAACAGACGACCGTCGATGGTGACCAGACCTAGACCGATCAACGCCATGCCGGCTAATTCAAAAGACTCCAGCCTTTCTCCCAGAAATACCGCGCCAAGCAACACTGCGCTTGCCGGAACGATCAGCGTGACGAGCGAGGCATTGGTCGCGCCCGCCGATGCCACGATGCGAAAAAAGAGAATATAGGCAAAGGCCGTTGAAAGGAGCGCCAGCGCAAGCACTGCCGCCCAAACCGATGAGCTGACCGCCAGCAAGGGCGATGGATCGTAGAGCCCCGATACGACCGGAAGCATGATGATCGTGGAGGCCGTGAGTTGGCCTGCGGCAACCAGCGGAGCAGGGACGCCGACGAAGAACCTGCGGGCAAACAACAGAGCGAACGCATAGGAAAGTGCTGCGCCGACGAGCGCGAATTTTGCCCAGACCGGTCCGCCCAATCCGGCAACGATCCCCGGCCCGATCATCACGGCGGTCCCGGCGATGCCGAGCAATATTCCGGCGACCTTGTTCCAGGTGAGCATCTCGTCGCTCGACAGAAGGCTCGCGATGATAAGTGTCCAAACGGGAGTGGTTGCATTGAGAACCGACGCCAAACCTGCTCCCATCTGGGTCTGGCCGGCAAAGATCAACGAAAACGGGATGACGTTGTTGAGCAATGCGAGGCCGAAAAAGGGTACGGTCTTTGCAAGGGCAGGTGCAAAGGAGGGGCCTGCGACAAGCAGATAGAGTTGCAGGGCAATGGCGGCGATGCCGACGCGCAGGAGCACGAGCATGAGCGGCTGGACTTCGGCTACCGCAACGCGTGCGAAGAAGAATGAACCGCCCCAGATCGCACCAAGCAGGAGCAACAGGCTCCAGTCCCGGGCGGACATGGAGGGCGAGGTTGCCGATTGCGCGATGGCCATGATGTTTTCCTGCTGAAGCTGTCGCTGTTCCCGTATGGCCTGATTCCTTTTGCTGCCACCCGATTTGGGACAAAACAGAAATCATGCTGACATGTTTCGGTGGTTCCGTCCGTGCCTCAAACCAAATAGGGTTCGGCCAATTTCGAGGTGTTGAATGCAGCGATTCGAAAATGCGCGTGATGCGGCCCTGACGCTACGACCAGATTCGCCCGTCTATTGCTTCAGGCCGGAGGTGCTGAAGGCCGATGCGCGCCGCTTCATGGACATGTTCCCGGGCAGAACAGCCTATGCGGTCAAGACAAATGGCGAGGAGCTGGTCTTGCGCACCCTGGCGGATGCAGGCGTGACGCTTTTCGATGTCGCCTCGCCGGGCGAGTTCCAGGCGGTACGGTCCGTCTCACCGAAGGCCGAAATGATCTATATGCATCCGGTCAAGGCCCAGTCCGACATCAGGCTTGCACTGGAAACCTATGGCATCAGGGTGCTTGCCGTGGACCATGAAGACGAGGTTGCGAAGCTCACCCGTATCGTGCGCGCGCTCGACATCGACCCGGCATCGGTGACGGTCTTCGTGCGGGTTCAGACGAAAGGACAGGCAGCCTACGAACTGTCCAAGAAGTTCGGTGCGGGCCCGGCCCATGCCGTTGAGATCAGCGAGCGGCTGAACAAGATCGGATACAAGGTTGGCCTGTGCTTCCACGTCGGAAGCCAGATCGAGGACCCCGACACCTATGAACGCGCGCTGGCTTCCGCCGACTGGGTGCGCAACAGGTTGAGCTTCGACATTGCCGGGCTGGACGTCGGAGGCGGGTTCCCGGCCGAATATGGGCTCGATCCGAACAGCCGGAAGCCGCCCATGCCCTCGCTCGCGCAGTTGATGTCGCGCCTGCGCGGCGATCTCAGGGAATATGGGTTCGATGAAATTCCGCTCGTCGCCGAACCGGGCCGTGTGATCGTGGCAAGGGCGTTTTCGCTGATCGTCCGGGTCCTGCTGCGCAAAGGTCGCCGCCTCTACATCAATGACGGTATCTGGGCGTCGCTTTCGGATAGCTGGACCGGAAAGATCACCTTGCCCGCACGCTACATACCCGATCCGGCGATCAAGAGCAGGGCAGGTGAAGCCAGGAAGATCGTGCCGTTCCGCGTCTGCGGCGCGACCTGCGATTCGGTCGATATATTGTCACGTCCCTTCTGGCTGCCGGAATCCGTGCACACTGGCGACTGGATCGAAATCGGCCATATCGGCGCCTATTCGCTATCGCTGCGCACGCGGTTCAACGGTTTTTATCCGGACACTTTCGTGGAAGTCACGACGCCGTTCGACGAGGGAGACGCGCCGGAAGGCTTTGCGAGCCTCGAAACCATGGCCGGCGCGACCGATTTGTAGATCAAAGGCTTCGCAGCAACTCCTGCGTTGGCCATCCGTCGACAATGAGTCCAAGGCGCATCTGCTCCTGCCGGACGGCTTCACGCGTGTTCGTTCCAAGCACGCCGTCCACTGTGCCGACATCATAGCCGCGCGCTTCGAGTTTTGTCTGCAATGCTTTCATTTCATCAAAGGAAAGGGCGTCGGTCGGCTGGCGCTTTTCGAAAGGCGGTGCGCCTGCAAGCTGGTCGGCAAGGTTCGCTGCGGTCAGCGTGTAGATGCCCGACTGGTTCCATTGCAGATACACGTCATAATTGTCGAAAACCAGAAAGGCCGGGCCCTGATGGCCCATCGGCAGCACGAGGCCCGCATTGAGGCCCGCATTGAGGCCGTTGTCGGCGAGCGGCTTGCCGTCGCGGTCGGTGACGCCCCAGCCGATCCATTGGGAAAGCGGCAGCTTGTTTTCCCGCCCGGTCTGGTCCCAGGGCAAGGTGTCGGGCACCCGCACTTCCTTGATCCAGGGTTGGCCCCGCTTCCAGCCACGGGAGAGAATCTTGTTCGCGGTGGTCATGATGACATCGGCAGGGTCGTTGCGGAGGTCGACCATGCCGTCGCCGTCGCCATCGATGCCGCGCAACAGATAGTCCGAGGGCAGGATCTGCGTCTGGCCAACTTCTCCCGCCCATGCACCCTTTACATCCACGGGCAGTGTTCCAGTGTCGAACAGCTTGAGCAGCGGCACGATCTGCGGCCGGAACAGGTCGGGGCGGCGGCAATCATGTGCCAGCGTGACGAGCGCGTTCAGCGTGCCGAAATTGCCCTGCACGGCTCCGAAATCCGTCTCCAGCGCCCAGAATGCGGCGATAACCGGTCCCGGCACCCCGAATTCCTGTTCAGCATGGGAAAAAACGTCCGCATATTTCTTGAGATTGACCGCACCCTGCTTCAATCGGTAGTCGGAAATCATCCGGTCGGAAAACTGGATGAAACTCTGCGAGAAAACGCTCTGGGCGCGGTCGCGTTTCAGCACATCCGGATCGATGCGCGCATTGTCGAGCGCCGCAAGCCCGGTTTGACCCACGCCTGCCTGTTGCGCCTCGGCATGCATCGCGGCTTTCCATTCGGCAAAATCGCCGCCGCACTGCTGGGCAAGCGAAGGCGACGCCGCCACGACAGCGGCGGCGACCAAGAGCGAAAGTTGAACTTTGCGACACATTGCGCGGCTGTTGCCCGGCACTTGAGACGAAAATGTGATGGGGCAGAAGCGCGGCCTGCGCACCCGGACCGTCAATGCGCGTTTTGCGCCACCCAGCGCTTCCATTCGCTGTGCGTGCCGTTGAACACATTGATATCGGCATTGCCGCGAATCCCGGGGATCACGCCTGTTCCGGTGTATTGCCAGAAAGTGAATGGATGGCTCCCGTATTTCTCGCTGGGATGACCGGCAACGGAACGCAACCAGTATCGGTAGCCGCGGAAGGTCGACAGATTGTTGTCGTCGAAGAAATCGATCGAAGTATAGATGATGGGCTTCTTGCCGTAGTGCCGCTCGACAATGTCGAGGAAGATCTTCATCTCGCTGCGTACCTTGTCCGCCGGGGGACGGATCTTGCAGGTGGGAGAATCGGGGTTCCATTCCATGTCCAGCACGGGCGGCATCGCGCCTTTTTCGCGCGGGACATTGCGGATGTACCATGCGGCCTGATCGGCGGCGGGACGGCAGAAGTAGTAGAAGTGGTAGGCTCCGCGCGGCACGCCGGCCACGCGCGCGTTTGTCCAGTGGTCGCGGAACTTGTCGTCCACGCGGTCGCCGCCTTCAGTGGCCTTCACGAATGCGAAGGAAATGCCGCTCGAACGCGCCGCCTGCCAATCGATGTCGGGCTGGTATTTTGAAACGTCGGTGCCGTGGATCGCATATTGCCACGGCGTTTCGGCCTGCCAGTCGTGCGGGTCATTGTCGCCGAAGCGCGGGAAGCTTTTTGCGATGCTGCCGGTGACGGGTCCGGTTGCGACCGCGTTGTATTGTCCGTCCGGCATGAGGTCGTCGACCGTCGAGCAGGCGCTCAACATGCCCGCCGCCAGAACAACGCCGATCCGCCACCTCGAGTTGAAAGACATCCCGTCCCCGAATGAATATTGGGCCATTATGCAGACAAAGCGCCCGAAAGTCACGATGCTGATATCGGCATATGCCGCACTTATGGTTGATTTTGCGTTGACGCGTTTCGTTCCCCGTTTTGTGCCGGGGCGGGTATCATTGCCGGGCAGTTGATACTAATAAGACGCCATGTCCATCTGGCAGAAACTCGGCGAGTTCGCCACGCGTGCTTCGGCGGCTGTGCGCACCGGCGCATCGTCCGTCGTCGCCGCCGTGCGCACGGCATTCGGAGGGGATCCCGAATTGCGCCGCAAGGTCGCGTTCTCGGTCGCCATGATTGCGCTTTCGGCGAAGATGGCGAAGGCCGACGGCGTTGTCACGCAGGATGAAATCCGTGCGTTTCATGAGATATTCTCAGCGCCGGACAAGGAATTGCGCAACGTCGCGCGGCTCTACGAACTGGCGCAGGCCGATACGGCGGGCTTCGAGGCATATGCCGAGCAGGTGGCAAGGCTTTGCGGTACCGGCGGACAGAATTGCGCGGTGCTGGAGGACATTCTCGACGGGCTGTTCCACATCGCGAAGGCGGACGGCGTTCTGCACGAGCGCGAAGACCGCTTCCTGCACCGCATCGCCGAAATCTTCGGGATCGGGGATGACCACTACCGCAGCATCGTGGCGAGGCATCTCGATCTGGGCGAGGCCGACCCTTATGTGGTGTTGGGCGTTTCCCGTTCGAAGCCGTTCGAGGATATTCGCAGCACCTATCGCAAGCTGGTTGCGGAAAATCATCCCGACCGATTGATCGGTCGTGGCATGCCCGAAGAGTTTGTCGCTATCGCGACGCGCAGGCTTTCCGCGATCAATGCGGCGTTCGAGTTCATCGAGCGGGAGCGAAAGGCGGCATGACGGGTTTCGTCGCGGAGCATCCGGGAGCGGAGGTGCACGTTTCGCCCAATTTCGGCCCGCGCGCGAATGGACAGGCCCCGGATATGATCCTGCTGCACTATACCGGCATGGAGACGGGTCTTGGCGCGGAGGAATGGCTCTGCAATCCAGCCAGCGAAGTGTCCTCGCACTATCTGGTGCATGAAGACGGGCGCGTGATTCAAATGGTGCGGGAGGCGGATCGGGCCTGGCATGCGGGAAAGAGTTTCTGGCGTGGCGTTACCGACATAAATTCCTGTTCGGTCGGCGTAGAGATCGTCAATCCCGGCCATGCGTTCGGCTATAGGGACTTTCCCGAGGCGCAGATGGCGAGCGTCATCAGTCTGTGTTGCGGCATTGTGGCGCGTTACGCCATGCGGCCCGAGCGCGTGCTGGCGCATTCGGACGTCGCACCCGGCCGCAAGGTCGACCCCGGCGAAAAGTTCGACTGGCGAAGGCTGGCGCGCCACGGTCTCGGCCATTTCGTCGAGCCCGAGCCAATTCGCATCGGGCCCGTGCTGAAACCCGGTGATCGCGGAATAAGGGTCCAGACGCTGCAATCCATGCTCGGAATGTATGGGTATTCCGTCGAAATCAGCATGGAATTCGACCGGCAGACGCAGTCCGTCGTAACCGCATTTCAGCGTCACTTCCGACCCGCGCTTATCGACGGTCTGGTCGACCGCTCGACCGGCGCGACCCTGCTCAAGCTTATCCGATCCCTGCCGAATTGCATGAACTGGGATGTCGCGTAGTATTTCACGCTGAAATAAACTGTGATTGTTCGCGTCACTTTCGGGTCTGAATTCACCCGCACAGGCCGATGCATTCACTGTGTCGCTTCGTGCGGAGCGATACGAGGCCCGACAACGCCAGGACTCGACAAGAGCGGCGCGCCCCAAAAAAAGAAAAGGTATCAATGAAAATTCGGATGTTTGTAGCGGCAGCGCTTGCTGCCGGCGTGATTTCTGTTGCCGCGAAAGCCGGGGAACTTCCCATGGATCGCGCGGGAAGCCTCACGCGTGTCGTTGCAAAAGCCGCTCCGGCAAAGCGCGTGGAGAAGCCTTCGCGGAAGAAGGCCGAGGTCGCACTCGTCGCGCGAGAGCGTAAAGCCCGGAAGCCGGTGCGAGCCCGCGCCCCTCGCGGCCTCGACACAATGACGACCGCCGCCATAACCGCTGCAGGTGCGGCGAGGGGCGCGGGAGAGGCCCTGGCCTACAGCGCAATCATTGCGCGCTATGCTTCTGAATATAAGGTGCCGCTGCCGCTGGCTCATGCTGTCATCCAGGTCGAGAGCAATTATCGTCCCGGCATCGTTGGCCGGGCAGGGGAGATCGGCCTGATGCAGATCAAACCGGCCACGGCCCGCATGCTGGGCTATGGCGGCACGGTGGCCGGCCTCCACGACCCGGAAACGAATATCCGCTTCGGAATGAAGTATCTTTCGATGGCCAGGGAACTCGGCGACGGGAGTACGTGCGGAACA
Source organism: Rhizobiaceae bacterium (assembly GCA_023953835.1). Classification (NCBI taxonomy): domain Bacteria; kingdom Pseudomonadati; phylum Pseudomonadota; class Alphaproteobacteria; order Hyphomicrobiales; family Rhizobiaceae; species Rhizobiaceae bacterium. The sequence continues at coordinate 2,844,494 of JAMLJB010000001.1, forward strand.
ATTCTCAAATACAATGCGGGACATGCGGCAACACGAATGAACCCGACCTCATCCGCCTATTGCGCCAAAGTGACGAAGTTGATCGCCGGGCTCTGACATCATGTCAGCGCTCTTGCAAAAGGGGTGCTCCCGCCCTTAATACGGCTTGCCAGCTGGCCGGGCGGCCGCACGCGCAAGCGCCGCAAGGCCGCGCGTGAGGAAAGTCCGGGCTCCATGGAACACGGTGCCGGATAACGTCCGGCGGGGGCAACCCCAGGGATAGTGCCACAGAAAGTATACCGCCTTCGCGTTTCGGCCTTCGGGCCGCGCTGCGTGGGAAAGGGTGAAAGGGTGGGGTAAGAGCCCACCGCGCGGTTGGCAACAGCCGTGGCAGGGCAAACCCCACCGGGAGCAAGACCGAATAGGGACGGCAAGAAGGGAAACCTTCGGGGCGGTTTCAGCCCGCTGTCCGGGTTGGTTGCGTGAGGCGCATCGCAATATGCGCCCAAGATGAATGGCCGCCACGTTCCGCCTCAGGCGGGGCCATACAGAACCCGGCTTACAGGCCAGCTGGCAATTTCACCTTAGTAATGTAAATGTAATCATATAGTTATGCAGCATAATGGGGATTTTGAGTCAGGCTATTCGCGTGCCCGATCAGCGGCGCAGATGCTTGATGTAGATTTGAATCGAATGCCGCCCAATAACCGTTCGTTAGCCTTAATGGAGCATAAAGCGGTTTGGTTTCGGGTTCGGGCCTTTTCCTTGGCTACGCGCCTGTCAAATTTGAATCGGATTTTATCGAAGCCTCATGGCCTGCCGTGCATATGCGCACACTCGAACTGAACACGCAGATGGCAAGCCCATCCCCGGCTCGCGCCGCTTCAATCGCATGCGGCGGCAAGGTGCCCGCATGACCGCGCCGTCGGCTGAACATGCGCGCCACATTCCCGTGCTGCTGCGTGAAGTGCTAGACGCGCTTAGCCCTCAGGCCGGCGAACTGATCGTGGATGGGACGTTCGGCGCGGGCGGATACACGCGTGCCATTCTGGATGCAGGCGCGTCGGTCGTTGCGTTCGACCGCGATCCGAAGGCAATTACTGCCGGTCAAAGCCTCGCGGCATCTTCGGCAGGTCGGTTGCGGCTTGTGGAAGCACCTTTTTCGTCCATGGGGGAGCATGTCGAGGCGGCGGATGGCGTGGTGCTCGACATCGGCGTTTCATCAATGCAGCTCGACGAGGCGGTGCGCGGCTTTTCCTTTCGTGCTGATGGGCCGCTCGATATGCGCATGGCCGGGGAAGGAGCTTCCGCGGCCGATATCGTGAACAGCTACAAGACCGGCGACCTGGCGCGCATCTTCAACTTCCTCGGCGAGGAACGGCATGCGGGCCGTATCGCGCGCATGATCGTTGAACGCAGGCAGAAGCGGCGGTTTGAGAGTACGCTGGACCTTGCCGACGCCATTGCCACCCATATCGGTCGCGGCGCGAAGGACAAGATCCACCCCGCGACGCGCGTGTTTCAGGCGCTGCGCATTTATGTCAACGACGAGCTGGGCGAACTGGCGCGCGCCCTTCTCGCAGCCGAGCGCATTTTGAAGCCGGGCGGGCGTCTGGTCGTCGTGAGCTTTCACTCGCTGGAGGATCGTATCGTCAAGCGCTTCATCGCCGACCGCAGCGAGGCCCCATCGGGATCGCGCCATCTTCCGCAAGTGGCAGGCCGGGATGTGACGTTCGAAAAGCACGGCGGTGCGCGCAATCCAACCGAGGCGGAGATCGCGGCCAATCCCCGTGCGCGCTCGGCCCGGCTTCGCGCCGCAATTCGCACCGATGCTCCGGCGCGTGCGGCGGACCTTGCCTTGTTCGATCTGCCGAAGCTTCCCGAACTTCGGCAAACGGTGGAGATGTAGTCCTTGTTTCGTACCACTGACACAGTGCTGATTGCGGTGATGGTTGCGGCGGCGGCACTGACCTACAAGACCAAGCACGATGCCGAGAACCGGCTGCGCGAAGTTCACAGACTGGAGCGCTCGATTCGCTATGAGCAGGACACCATCGCGATCCTCAAGGCCGATTGGTCGCTTCTGACGCAGCCTGCGAGGCTGCAGAAGCTTGTTGAAACCTATCAGGACCAGTTGAACCTCGTTCCTTCTGACCCAAGGCGGATCGTGGGCATCGATGAGGTGCCGAAGAAGGAGTTGAAGGTCGAGGACCTTCTCGCTGGCCAGACGGCAAAGCCCGCGCAGGACCAGACGACCACAGGGAGCATCGCGCAATGATCGGTTGGCTGAGGAAGCGGCTTTCCGCGGGTAGAGGCACGACTTCCGCCGGGATGGTCTTTGAAGCGACGCGCAGGCCGTCCGGCGGGCGCTCGCGCAACCGCACGCGCATGGCGATGGCGGCGTTCTTTGCGTTCTACGCGGCGATTGGCGGCAGGCTTATCTATTTCGGGCTCCAGGATGCGAACGCCGATGGCGGTCCCGCGCCTCACATCACCGCCTCGCGTCCCGATATCGTGGACCGCAACGGTTCGGTGCTGGCAACGGACATCAAGACCTTTTCCCTGTTCGCCGAGCCGCGCCGGATCATCGATCCGGACGAGACCATCGAAAAGCTCGCGACCGTGCTGCCCGATCTTCCGATGGAGGATACCTACAAGAAGCTGAAAAGCGGCAAGGGCTTTATCTGGCTGCGCCGCCAGCTTTCGCCGCGCCAGCAGAACGACATCATGCAGCTCGGGCTTCCGGGCATCGGGTTTCGCACCGAGAACCGTCGGTTCTATCCGGCAGGCCGGACCGCCTCCTACATTGTCGGGCTGACCAACCGCGACAACAAGGGCATCTCCGGGCTGGAGAAATATATTGACGATCAAGGGCTTGCCGACCTTCAGGCAACCGGTCTCGCAACCCCCGCCGATCTGAAGCCGGTGAAGCTTGCAATCGATCTGCGCGTCCAGCACATCGTGCGCAACGAAGCCATGGACGCAATGGAAAGGTTCCATGCAATCGCTGCGGGCGCGGTCGTCATCAATGCCAAGACCGGCGAAATCGTCGCAATGGCCTCGGTTCCGGACTTCGATCCGAACAATCCTGTCGATGCGCAGGACAAGGACAAGCTCAACCGCATGTCGGCGGGCCTTTATGAGATGGGCTCGACCATCAAGAGCTTCACCACGGCCATGGCGCTCGATTCCGGTAAGGTCAATCTCAACAGCACCTTCGATGCGCGGCGTCCCATCACCATCGGCCGACGCACGATCCGCGATTTCCACGGCAAGAATCGCATCCTCACCGTGCCGGAAGTGTTTATCTACTCGTCCAATATAGGCTCGGCGCGTGAAGCCGACGTGGTGGGCATCGAGGGGCATCGTGAATTTCTGAAAAGGATGGGCCTGCTTGACCGCATGCAGACCGAGCTTCCCGAAGTGGCGAAGCCGACCGAGCCGAAGGTCTGGAAAAAGGTGCATTCAATCACCATCGCTTTCGGCCACGGCATGTCGACGACGCCTCTGCAAACAGCGGTCGGCGCGGTCGCGCTGATGAATGGCGGGCGCCTGATGTCGCCGACATTCCTGCCGCGCACGCTCGACGAGGCGATCGCGGCGTCCACGCAGGTGGTGAGCGAAAAGACCAGCGAGGACATGCGCTACCTCTACCGGCTGAACGCCGAGAAAGGGTCGGGCAAGAAGGCCGAGGTGCCGGGCTATCGGGTGGGCGGCAAGACCGGCACGGCGGAGAAGGTCGTCAATGGACGCTATGCCAGCAACAAGCGGTTCAACGCCTTCCTGGCCGCGTTCCCGATGGACGATCCGCAATATGTCGTGCTGTCGATCATAGACGAGCCGCAACCCGAAAAGCCGGGCATGGGTGCAACCGCAGGTTCCAACGCGGCGCCTATCGTCGCCAACATTATTCGCCGTTCGGCGTCGATGCTTGGCGTCAAGCCCGATTTCGGCCAAGAGGAAGCTGTTACTCTGGTTTCCTCCGAATGATTCGAGAATTTTACTGACTTGCGAGCGACTTGATGCGCTTTTCTGAACTTGCAGGGGTGCTGCCGACCGAAAACTCCCTTCCGGGAGCTTTCGATGTTGCGGGCATAACTGCCGACTCCCGTCAGGTTGTGCCGGGCGCGCTGTTCTTCGCGGTCGCGGGTTCAAAGGCGGATGGCGCTGCCTATGCGGCGGATGCGGGCAGACGCGGCGCGGCTGCAATCGTGGCGTCTGGCGGTGCCGACCTCGGCAGTCTGTCCGTGCCCGCCATTCGGGTGGAGGATGCCCGCCGGGCGCTGGCGCTCTCCGCCGCGCGCTTTTATGGCGAACAGCCCGCCACGATGGTCGCCGTGACGGGCACGAGCGGCAAGACATCAGTGGTTTCCTTCACGCGCCAGATCTGGGAGCAGGGCGGCCTTGCCGCCGCCAGCATCGGCACAACGGGCGTTGTCGCGCCGGGACGCGACGACTACGGCTCGCTGACGACGCCCGACCCGGTCGCGCTGCATAAGCTGCTTTCCGAACTGGCCGCATCGGGCGTAACCCATGCGGCGATGGAAGCATCGAGCCACGGTCTCGACCAGCGGCGGCTGGACGGCGTGCGGCTTGCGGCTGCGGGCTTCACCAATCTCGGTCGCGACCATATGGATTACCATCCCACGGTGGACGACTATCTCAAAGCGAAGCTGCGTCTATTCGATACGCTTTTGCCCAAACGCGCGCCTGCCGTCATATTTGCCGACGATGCCTATTCGGCACGCGCCATCGAGGCCGCCCGCGCCGCCGGTCTCGACGTCCGCACGGTCGGGCGACTCGGCAGTTTCCTGCAATTGAAGCGGGTCGAGCATGAACGTTACAGGCAGCGTGCCGAGATCGCTGCTGACGGGACCATCTACGAGGTCGACCTGCCGCTTGCGGGCGATTTCCAGATCTACAACGCGCTGGTCGCTGCCGGTCTTGCAATCTCCACCGGAGTTTCGCCCGGCAAGGCGCTGAAATCGCTCGACAAGATCAAGGGCGCATCCGGCCGTCTCGAACTGGTGGGAACGGCGCGGAACGGCGCCCCCGCCTATGTCGATTACGCGCACAAGCCCGACGCGCTGGAGAATGTGCTGAATTCGGTGCGCCCCTTTACGACGGGCCGGGTAATCGTCGTGTTCGGTTGCGGCGGTGACCGCGACCGTGGCAAACGCCCCATCATGGGCGAGATCGCGACACGCCTTGCCGACATCGCCATCGTGACGGACGACAATCCGCGCTCCGAGGTTGCCGCCGACATTCGCTCGGCCATCATGGCGGCTGCTCCGGGCGCGATCGAGATCGGCGACCGCCGCGAGGCCATCCGTGAGGCGGTTTCCATGCTCAAGTCGGGAGATACGTTGATCGTTGCGGGCAAAGGCCATGAGGAAGGCCAGACCATCGGCGCGCAGACCTTCCCGTTCTCCGATCATGAAGAACTGCGCAAGGCGCTGGGAGAGCGGCCCGTATGACGCATCTGTGGACCGCCGATGAACTCATAGCGGCCATGGACGGAAGGCCGCTCGGCCCGATGCCCGAAGGCGTTGACGGTATTTCTATAGACAGCCGCAGCCTGAAGCATGGCGACGCCTTTTTTGCCATCAAGGGCGATTCGAAGGACGGGCACGACTTCATCACCGCCGCAATTGCCGCCGGGGCGGGCCTGTTCGTGGTCGCCGAAGCGAAGCTCGCCGCGCTCGGCAGGCTGAACCTGCCGATGATCGTTGTGCCGGATGTGCTTGTAGCGCTTGAGAAACTGGCTGTCGCGGCGCGTGCGCGCTCGAAGGCGAAGATCATCGCCGTCACCGGATCGGCGGGCAAGACCAGCACGAAGGAAGCGCTGCGTCACTGCCTTTCTGTCATCGCAAGCGTGCATGCCTCAGACAAGTCGTTCAACAATCATTGGGGCGTGCCGCTCAGCCTCGCGCGCATGCCCGCCGATTGCAAATATGCGATATTCGAGATCGGCATGAACCATGCCGACGAAATCAGGCCGCTGGTGAAGATGGTCAGGCCGCATGTGGCGCTGGTGACGTTGATCGCGGCGGCCCATCTCGGCCATTTCAAGAACCTGACGGAGATCGCCAAGGCCAAGGCCGAAATCTTCGAGGGTCTGGTGCCGAGCGGTACGGCGCTCATCAATCGCGACGATTCGCACTGGAAGACGCTGGAGAAAGATGCGATTTCGGCAGGGGTGAAGAACATCGCCACCTTCGGCGAACATGCCCGCGCGACCTATCGGCTCATCGACTTCAAACTGCACTCCGATCATTCGACGCTGGCCGCCAAGATCGGCGGCAAAGAGATCCTGGCGCGCGTCGGCGCGCCGGGCCGCCATATGGTCCAGAACGCGCTAGCAGTGCTGGCTTGCGCCGATCTGGTCGGCGCGTCTATTCCCGCCGTGGCGCTCGCGCTTGGCGATTTGCAGGCGGAAGCGGGAAGGGGAAAGCGCCATCGCCTGCGCCACCCGCGGGGGGCTTTTACCCTTATCGACGAAAGCTACAACGCCAATCCGGCCTCGATGAAGGCAGCGCTCTCCTTGCTGAAGGCCATGGAGATTGCCGACAATGGCAAGCGCATAGCGGTGCTCGGCGACATGCTGGAGCTTGGCGCGCATTCCCGCAAGCTGCACGGCGATCTTGCCGCGCTTCTGGTAGATTCCGGCGCGGATCGCGTCTTTCTCGGGGGCGAGGAGATGAAGGCGCTTGCCGAAGCAATGCCGGAGGGAATCAAGTTCGAGTATCGGACGCAGACCGACGAACTGCTTCCTCTCGTTCTGGCGGCGGTGCGGCCGGGGGATGCGGTCGTGGTGAAGTCATCGAAGTCGAGGGGCTTTTCCAGGATCGTCGATGCAATGCTGAAACAGTTTCCGGCGGACGCCGGAAACGCTGAAACATCCGAATAGGCGGGGCCGGGGGACAAAGCAGGTCAATGCTCACATTTCTGGTCGCATTCGCGGAACATGTCTCGTTCTTCAACGTGTTCCGCTACATCACCTTCCGCACGGGCGGCGCGCTGATCACTGCCGCGCTGATCGTGTTCGTGTTCGGTCCCCAGATCATTGACTCTTTGCGCATCCGGCAGGGAAAAGGCCAGCCGATCCGCGCGGACGGTCCGCAGACACATTTCAAGAAGGCCGGCACGCCCACCATGGGCGGCCTGATGATCCTGAGCGGCATCATCGTCTCCTCGCTTCTGTGGACGAACCTGTCCAGCATCTATGTCTGGATCGTGCTCCTGGTGGCGCTCGGCTTCGGCGCAATCGGCTTCTATGACGATTATCTGAAGGTCACGAAGCAGTCGCATCGCGGCCTATCCGGCGCGAAACGCCTCGGCATCGAGTTCGTGATCGCGGCGGTCGCCGTGTCCGTTATCGTCTGGGCCGGGCAGGCACCGTTCTCGACCTCGCTCACATTCCCGTTCATCAAGGACTTTATCCTGAACCTGAGCTGGTTCTTCATCCCATTCGCCTGCTTCGTGATTGTCGGCGCGGGCAACGCGGTCAATCTGACCGACGGCCTCGACGGGCTCGCCATCGTTCCGATCATGATCGCGGCAGCCACCTTCGGCGTCATCGCCTATCTGTCAGGCAACGCGGTCTTTGCCGACTACCTGCAAATCCATTTTGTGCCCGGCACAGGCGAGTTGGCGGTCGTGCTCGGCGCGGTGATCGGCGCGGGCCTCGGTTTCCTCTGGTTCAATGCGCCGCCTGCCGCCATCTTCATGGGCGACACCGGCTCGCTGGCGCTGGGCGGATTGATCGGCACCGTTGCCGTCGCGACCAAGCACGAGATTGTCATGGCCATTGTCGGCGGGCTTTTCGTGATGGAAGCCCTGTCGGTCATCATTCAGGTCGGCTTCTTCAAGATGACCGGCAAGCGCGTTTTCCTGATGGCGCCCATACACCATCATTTCGAGAAACTCGGCTGGACCGAGAGTCAGGTCGTGATTCGCTTCTGGATTATTGCCGTCATCCTCGCTCTCATCGGCCTTTCCACACTCAAGCTGAGGTGAAATCGTGATTGCAGCCTCGTGCTTCAGTGGCAGGCGGGTAGCACTTTTCGGGCTCGGCGGGTCCGGCATGGCGACGGCGCGCGCGCTCGTCGAGGGCGGCGCGCAACTCGTCTGTTGGGACGACAACCCTGAAAGCGTCGCCAAAGCCGAGGACGAAGGCCTGCCGGTGGGCGACCTGCGCGAGGAGGACTGGTCGCGCTTCTGCTCGTTCGTGCTCTCGCCCGGCGTGCCGCTCACGCATCCGAAGCCGCACTGGAGCGTTGAACTGGCGCGGGCCGCCGGAGTCGAAATCATCGGTGATGTCGAATTGTTCGTGCGCGAGCGCAATCTCAATGCGCCGGATGCGCCCTTTATCGCCATTACCGGCACCAACGGCAAATCGACGACGACCGCCCTGACCGCGCATATCCTGAAATCCGCTGGCCGCAATGCCCAGATGGGGGGCAATATCGGACGCGCCGTCATGACGCTGGAGCCGCCGACGTCCAATCGGTTCTATGTCATCGAATGCTCATCCTACCAGATCGACCTTGCGCCCTCGATCAATCCGACGGCCGGCGTCCTGCTCAACCTGACCCCTGACCATCTGGACCGGCACGGGACGATGCAGCGCTACGCAGCGATCAAGGAGCAGCTCGTTGCAGGCGCGGAAACCGCCATCGTCGGCGTCGATGATCCCTTCTGCGCGCAGATCGCCGACAGGCTGGAGCTTGCCGGTCGCAAAGTGGTGCGCATCTCCAAGCGCCTGTCACTGACCGATGGATATTATGCCGAGGGCACGGACCTGATGGAGGCGAAGGACGGTCACTACAGCCGCATCGCCTTCCTCGAAGGCATCGGCTCGCTTCGCGGCCAGCACAATGCGCAGAACGCTCTGGCCGCAATCGTCGCATGCCTGACCGTCGGGCTGGACCTGGGTGAGATACAGGCCGGACTTGAGAGCTTTCCGGGGCTCGCGCACCGCATGGAGCCGGTTGCGCGCAAGGACAATGTGCTTTTCGTCAATGATTCGAAGGCGACGAACGCGGATGCCGCTGCTCCGGCACTGTCGAGCTTTCCGCGCATCTACTGGATCGTGGGCGGGCTTCCGAAGGAAGGCGGCATTGAGCCGCTGCGCGGACTGTTTCCGCGCATCGCGCGAGCTTACCTGATCGGCGAGGCTGCGCCCGCCTTTTCGGCCACGCTCGGCGGCTCAGTTCCGTATGAGATTTCCGGAACGTTGCAGGCCGCTGTCGAACACGCGGCTCAGGATTCGGCAAGCGATGAGAGCGGCGAGGTTGTCGTGCTGCTCTCGCCTGCCTGCGCCAGCTTCGACCAGTTCAAGAATTTCGAGGTGCGCGGAGAGGCGTTCCGAAAGGCCGTGCGCGGCATTGAAGGTATCACGCTGCTTGGAGGGGAATGATGCTCAGTCGTCTCGATAAAAGCCCTGTCGCAACCTGGTGGTGGACGGTTGATCGCTGGTTCCTCGCCGCCTTCCTGTCTCTCATGGGATTGGGCATCGTGCTGTCCTTTGCCGCAAGCCCGGCTGTGGCCGATCGCATCGGCCTCGACACGTTCCATTTCGCGACACGCCAGATCATGTTCATGATCCCGGCGCTCGGCGCGATGCTGGCGGTGTCTTTCCTTTCTGCGCGGCAGGTGCGTCGCATGGCGCTCATCATGCTCTGCCTGTTCCTGCTCATGATGGTGGCCGTGTTGTTCATCGGCGTGGAGGTGAAAGGCGCGCGCCGCTGGCTCTCGCTCGGCGGGCTTTCCATCCAGCCGTCCGAGTTCCTCAAGCCGGCCTTTGTCATCATGTGCGCATGGCTTTTCGCCGAGCAGGCGAAGCGCACGATTCCCGGAAATCTGCTCGCCATCGGGCTGCTCGGCATCGTGATTGGCCTGCTCGTCCTTCAGCCCGACCTTGGCCAGACCATGCTGACCCTGGGAACCTGGGGCGTGATGTTTTTTCTCGCCGGCATGTCCTGGTTCTGGATCGCGCTGTTCGGCGGCGTGGGCGTTTTCGGGGCGTTTGCCGCCTATACCGTCTTTCCCCATGTTGCGAGCCGCCTCGACCGCTTTCTTTCAGGTGAAGGCGACATGTATCAGGTCGACATGGGGCGCGACGCGGTGATCGCCGGTGGCTGGTTCGGCGTCGGTCCGGGCGAGGGCACCGTCAAGCGCATGATACCGGACAGCCATGCCGATTTCGTCTTTGCCGTCGCAGGCGAAGAGTTCGGGATCGTGCTCTGTTTCCTCATCATGCTGATCTTCGCATTCATTGTGCTGCGCGGAATGAAGATCGCGCTCAAGGAGCACGATGAATTTACCCGGCTGGCGGTGGCCGGGCTGGTCACCGTGTTCGGATTTCAATCCATCATCAATATGGGCGTGAACCTCCAGTTGCTGCCCGCCAAGGGAATGACACTGCCTTTCATTTCCTACGGCGGTTCATCACTGATCGCGATTGCGATCTCGATGGGCATGGTGCTTGCGCTCACACGCCGCGGTCCGGAGAAACTGAAGAACCATAGGCTCTCCATGCCGCGCAACCTTGTGCCGGCCGAATAATGGGCCAGCGCACCGCCATCCTTGCGGCGGGCGGCACGGGCGGGCATCTCTTCCCGGCCGAGGCGCTGGCGCATGAGTTGAAGGCGCGCGGCTGGTCGGTGCATCTGGCCAGCGACGAACGCGCAAACCGGTTTGCCGGTTCGTTCCCCGCGGATGCGATCCATCCCATTGCTTCCGCCACCTTCGGCTCGAAAAATCCGGTCGCGCTGGCAAAATCCTTCCTGACCATCTGGAAGGGCGTGCGGCAGGCGTCCGCCGTCATCAAGCAAATCGAGCCTTCCGTGGTCGTTGGGTTCGGCGGTTATCCGACCGTTCCGCCACTGTTTGCCGCGACGCGACGCGGTGTCCCGAGCCTTGTGCACGAGCAGAATGCGGTGATGGGGCGAGCAAACCGCATGCTTGCCTCGCGCGTCACGGCGATTGCGGGCGGCTTCCTCGATCCCGCCCGGACAGGCTTTGCCGGCAAGATCGTGGTGACGGGCAATCCTGTCAGGCCCGCCGTGCTGGCGCTTGCCGGTTCGCCCTATGTGTCGGCGCGTTCGGCCGATCCGTTCCGGCTGCTCGTTTTTGGCGGAAGCCAGGGCGCGCAGTTCTTTTCCCAAGCCGTTCCGGCTGCCCTTGCAAAGCTTCCGGCGAGCGAGCGCAAGAGGCTATTGGTGACACAGCAGGCTCGACCGGAGGACGTTGAGGGCGTCGTCACAGCATATGCCGCGCTTGGCGTGCAGGCTGAAATTTCGCCCTTCTTTGGGGACATGGCCCAGCGCATCGCGGATGCCCAGCTTGTGATCGCGCGTTCCGGCGCATCGACCGTTTCCGAGATCGGGGTGATCGGTCGCCCGGCGCTGCTGGTGCCGTATCCCCACGCGCTTGATCACGATCAGGCCGCAAATGCCGCCGCGCTGGAAGCGGCGGGCGGCGCGGAGGTTCATCAACAATCGACGCTTTCGCCCGAGCGCCTCGCGGAACTGATCTTTGCCCTGATAACGGGTCCGAAGCGGCTTGCCACGATGGCCGCCGCCTCGCTCTCGGTTGGCAAGCCCAACGCCGCGCGGTTGCTCGCGGACCTTGCGGAGGCTATCTCCAGAGGCGAATCCGTCGAAATGTTCAAGAAGGAAGCCGATGCATGAAGATGCCGGAGACGATAGGGCTGGTGCATTTCATCGGCATCGGCGGCATCGGAATGAGCGGCATCGCCGAGGTGCTGCACAATCTCGGATACCGGGTGCAGGGGTCCGATCAGGCGGACAGCGCGAATGTCCAGCGGCTTCGCGCCAAGGGCATTGAATGTTTCGTTGGGCATCGCGCCGAGAATCTCGGTGATGCCGAGGTGGTCGTCGTCTCGACGGCGATCAAGAAGTCCAATCCCGAGCTTGCCGCTGCACGCGAAAAGCTGCTGCCGATCGTCCGGCGCGCGGAAATGCTGGCCGAGCTGATGCGGTTCCGGCAGGCGGTCGCCATTGGCGGGACACATGGCAAAACCACCACTACCTCCATGGTCGCGACCTTGCTGGAAGCGGGCGGACTGGACCCGACGGTTATCAATGGCGGGATCATCAACGCCTACGGCACCAATGCGCGCATGGGTGAAGGCGAATGGATGGTGGTCGAGGCAGATGAAAGCGACGGCACCTTCCTCAAGCTGCCCGCCGATATCGCGGTCGTCACCAATATAGACCCCGAGCATCTCGACCATTACGGGACGTTCGACAAGGTTCGCGAGGCCTTCCGGCAGTTCGTGGAAAATGTGCCGTTCTACGGTTTCGGCGTGATGTGCACCGACCATCCCGAGGTTCAGGCGCTGGTGTCACGCATCGAGGACCGGCGCGTCATCACCTATGGCGAAAACGCGCAGGCCGACGTGCGTTTCACGAACCATCGCATGGAGGGCGCGACCTCGCATTTCGATGTGGTGATCCGCGACCGCAAGACTGGTCGGCATACAACCATCAAGGGTTTGTCACTGCCGATGCCGGGCCATCACAATGTGTCCAACGCCACGGCGGCCATCGCGGTCGCGCACGAGCTTGGCCTGACCGACGAGGCGATCAAACGGGGCCTGTCCTCCTTCGGAGGCGTCAAGCGGCGCTTCACGCCCACGGGAAGCTGGAACGGCGTCCAGATATTCGACGATTACGGCCACCATCCCGTGGAGATCAAGGCGGTGCTCAAGGCGGCTCGCGATGCGACGCGCGGCCACATCATCGCCATTGCGCAGCCACATCGCTTCACCCGGCTGCGCGATCTGTTCGACGACTTCTCCGCCTGCTTCAACGATGCCGACACCGTGCTCGTCGCCCCGGTCTATGCGGCGGGGGAAGACCCCATCGAGGGCGTCAACTCACAGGCGCTCGTCTCACGCATACGTTCGGGCGGTCACCGCGACGCCCGCTTCATCGAGGGGCCGGACGAAATTGCCCCTCTGGTGCGCGCCAACGCAAAGGACGGCGATTTCGTCGTCTTTCTGGGGGCGGGCAACATCACGAACTGGGCCTATGCGCTTCCAAAGGAGCTGGGAGGCTCGACCGCATGAGCCGTGGGCAGGATCTACTCGCGCGCCTTGGTGACTTGCTATCCGGCATTCGGGGGCGCCTCACGCCCGATGCCGAGATGGACAAGATCACATGGTTTCGGGCGGGCGGCATGGCCGATCTTCTTTTCCAGCCTGCCGATGAGGATGATCTTGCCGCCTTCCTCAAAGCCGTGCCGGCCGACCTGCCGCTCACCGTCGTCGGCGTCGGCTCGAACCTGCTGGTGCGCGAAGGCGGTGTCAGGGGTGTGGTGATCCGGCTTTCGGCCAAGGGGTTCGGCGAGGCCGAGCGCCTGTCGGAAACGCGCATAAGGGCAGGGGCTGCCTGTCCCGACAAGCGCGTTGCCGCGCTCGCCCTTGAATCGGGCATTGGCGGTTTTCACTTCTACCACGGCATTCCCGGCGCCATCGGTGGCGCGTTGCGCATGAACGCAGGCGCCAACGGCGTCGAGACGCGCGAGCGCGTGGTGGAAGTGCGTGCGCTCGACCGGCAGGGAAACGTGCACATCCTCTCCAATGCGGAGATGGGCTATTCCTATCGTCATTCCACGGCTCCCGCCGACCTGATTTTCGTGTCCGCCGTTTTTGAAGGCTATGTGGAAGACCCCGCTGTAATCCGATCGGCCATGGATGCCGTGCAGCATCATCGTGAGACGGTGCAGCCGATCCGCGAAAAAACGGGCGGCTCCACCTTCAAGAACCCCGAAGAAACATCTGCGTGGAAGGAGATCGAGCGCGCCGGATGTCGCGGGCTGATGATCGGCGGCGCACAGATGTCGCCCATGCACTGCAATTTCATGATCAATACGGGCAGCGCCACAGGCTACGACCTCGAATATCTGGGCGAAACGGTGCGCGCGCGCGTGCTCGAACATTCCGGCATCCGCCTGCAATGGGAGATCAAGCGAATCGGTGAGTTCAAGCCGGGCCGCGAAGTGCACGAGTTTCTGGGCCGGCTGCTGTAAGGGCGCTGTTGTGTCGAGGGCGCAACCCTAGGACAAAGATTCGCATTTGAATCGAAAAATATGAATCAATCCGAGTCATAGGTCTTGCACGCGAATCAAGTCTCTGATTCCTTGCCCTGAGTGTTTCCTGAATTGAGTCGTGAAAGCTTGGCCGGTGTGTTCGGCCCGGTTTCAGGACTCGCGTCTCGAAGCGCATGAAAGTTAGCCCGATCAGAGGGGAAAGACCGGGTATGGCGGCAAAGCACGTGGCAGTTCTCATGGGAGGGTTTTCGTCCGAACGCCCGGTCTCGCTGTCGTCGGGAAATGCCTGTGCGAACGCTCTTGAAGAGGTCGGCTATCGGGTCACCCGGGTCGATGTGGAACGGGATGTCGCGACCGTGCTTTCCAGCCTCAAGCCCGATGTCGCTTTCAATGCGCTGCACGGTCCCTTTGGAGAGGACGGCACGATTCAGGGCATCCTCGAATATCTGGACATTCCCTATACGCATTCGGGCGTGCTGGCGTCGGCGCTGGCCATGAACAAGGACCGGGCCAAGGTCGTCGCGCGGGCCGCTGGCATCCCGGTTGCCGAATCGAAGATCGTCGACAGGTTTGCGATCCGCAACGCTCATCCGATGAAGCCGCCCTATGTCGTGAAGCCGGTCAATGAAGGATCGAGCTTCGGCGTTGTCATCGTCAAGGAGGACCAGTCGCATCCGCCGCAGATCGTCTCCTCCCCGGAGTGGCGCTATGGCCAGCGCGTCATGGTCGAGCGCTACGTGCACGGACGCGAGTTGACCTGCGCGGTGATGGGCGATGTCGCTCTCGGCGTGTGCGAGATCATTCCGACCGGCCACAGCTTCTACGACTATGACTCGAAATATGTGCCTGGCGGCTCAAAACACGAAGTGCCGGCTAAAATTTCATTAAATTTTTACCAAAAAGTCCAAACACTCGCCTTGGCGGCTCACCAAGCAATCGGATGCCGCGGGGTTTCGCGTTCCGACTTCCGTTATGATGATCGTTTCTCGGAGAATGGCGAATTGATCTGGCTGGAGGTGAACACCCAGCCTGGCATGACGCCGACCTCGCTCGTTCCGGAGATTGCGCTTGAAGCCGGGCACTCGTTCGGTGAGTTGCTGCGTTGGTTGGTGGAGGACGCGTCGTGTTCGCGTTGAGGCGGTTGAAACGGCTTTTGGGCGGCCTCTGGAGGCCGGCTCCCGGCTCGCGCCTTGAGGCGGAGGCAGGGTTCGTTCTGCCGCGCCCGCTGCGCAAGCCGATCCGTTTTCTTGCACGCTATTGCCGTGGCGAAATACAGCCACCGCGCCACAGCAACGCCGTGATGACTGCACTCCTGTTCGCGGCTACCGGCGTCTACGGTTCCTATCTGGGCGGGTTGATGCCGGATGTTGCACAGGCGATTACCGCACGCACCGGCTTTGCCGTCGACGAAATCACCGTGACCGGCAATCGCGAGGTTTCCGAGATCGACGTGCTCGACCGGCTCCAGTTGACGGGCTGGACCTCGCTTGTCGGGTTCGACGCCTCCGCGGCGCGGGAGCGCATCGCCAAGATGCCGTGGGTGGAAGACGCGTCGGTGCGAAAGATCTATCCCGACACGATCGAGGTGCGGCTGGATGAACGCAAGCCGTTCGCAGTCTGGCAGCACGACGGACGGCTCTCTGTGATCGAGCAATCCGGCAAGATCATTGCCTCCTACAACAATGGCACCAGCAGGCCGCTTCCCCTGCTTCTCGGGCTGGGTGCGCCTGAGGTTGGAGCGGCATTCGTTTCGAAAATGCAGGATCATCCTGACATAGCGACCCGCGTGCGCGCATATATCCGGGTTGCCGACCGACGCTGGGACCTCAGCTTTGACAACGGCATCAAGGTCATGCTGCCCGAGACCGGTATTGAAACGGCGCTCGAAGCGCTGGGCAGGATGAACCGCGAACAGGATGTGTTCGAGCGTGACATCGTGTCGATCGACATGCGGTTGGCGGATCGCGCCGTTTTTGCGCTGACGGACGAGGCTGTGGCCCGCCGCGACGCCGAGTTGAAAGAGCGCGCAGCCAACCGACGGAAGAAGCCGGAGGCACGGACATGAGTTGGCTGGCGGGGCAAAAGGACGGTGGGCAACGGTCCGGGATCGTCACGGTGCTCGATGTCGGCTCAAGCAAGGTTTGCTGCATCGTTGCGCGCTTGAAGCCGAGCGGCGACAGTCAGCTTCTACGCGCGCGCACCCACAAGGCGCATGTCATCGGGATCGGCCTTCAGAAATCGCAGGGAGTGAAATCGGGCGTCGTGATCGATCTCGACCGCGCCGAACGCTCGATCCGTCAATGCGTCGATGCAGCCGAGCGCATGGCGGGGCTGACGGTGGATTCGCTGATCGTCAACGTATCGTCGGGCCGTATTCGCAGCGAGACGTTCTCGGCCACGATCAATCTGCGCGGCGGCGAGGTCAACGAATACGATATCGACAAGGTGCTGGTAGCGGGCGCGAAGCAGGCCATGAAGGCCGAGCGCCAGGTCGTCCACTCGCTGCCGGTGGCGTTTTCGCTGGATCAGGAACGCGGCGTTCGCGATCCGCGCGGCATGGTCGGTGAAACGCTCGGCGTGGACATGCATGTGCTGACCAGCGATGTCGCCCCGCACCGCAATCTGGAAGCAGCGATCAACCGTTCGCACCTCAGCGTCGAGCGGATGGTTGCGACGCCATATGCCAGTGGTCTGGCGGCTCTCGTCGATGACGAACTGGAGATGGGCGCGGCCTGCATCGACATGGGCGGGGGCACAACCACCGTTTCTGTGTTCTCTGAGGGTAAATTTGTTTTTGCCGACGCAATTCCTTTGGGCGGGAATCATGTAACGCTTGATCTGGCGCGGGGACTTTCCGTGCGCATCGAGGATGCGGAGCGTTTGAAGGTCATGCACAGCACTGCATTGCCTGTCGGCGGTGAGGATCACGAGGTCGTAAGCGTCAGCCCCATGAGCGGCGACGAGCACGAGCCCCAATTGCATGTGCCGCGTTCGGCCATCACGCGCATCGTGCGTGCGCGCGTCGACGAAACGCTGGAGATGTTGCGCGACCGGCTGGCCAAATCCGGCCACGGCGCGACGGTGGGCCGCCGGGTCGTGCTCACAGGCGGTGCAAGCCAGCTTGCCGGCCTGCCGGAGGCCGCCCGACGTATTCTCGGAAGAAATGTGCGAATCGGTCGCCCGCTCGGCGTGGCCGGCTTGCCGGAAGCCGCAAAGGGCCCGGCATTTTCCACCGCGGTCGGTCTCCTGATCTATCCGCAGATGGCAACGTTCGAGAGTGAGAGCATCAACAGCAGTACGAGTCTGAAGTTGACCGGTACCGGGGGGAGATTCCACCGGATGAGTCAGTGGATACGGGAAAGCTTCTAGTTTGGCAGGGGATAGCCCCATAGCGCCGCGCGGCGAGGCGGCATAAGGCAAAGGATAGACAACATGACGATCAATTTACAAAAGCCGGATATCACTGAACTAAAGCCGAGGATCACGGTTTTCGGTGTTGGGGGCGGCGGCGGAAACGCGGTCAACAACATGATCTCCGCCGGGCTGCGCGGCGTTGAGTTTGTTGTCGCCAATACCGATGCGCAGGCGCTGACGATGTCCAAGGCGGATCGGCTGATCCAGCTTGGCGCCAACGTCACGGAGGGCCTGGGGGCGGGTTCTCAGCCTGAGGTTGGCCGCGCTGCCGCCGAGGAATGCATCGACGAGATCAATGACCACCTGTCCAACACGCATATGTGCTTCGTAACCGCCGGCATGGGTGGTGGCACCGGCACCGGCGCTGCGCCCGTGGTTGCGCGCGCCGCCCGCGAGCGTGGCATCCTGACGGTCGGAGTGGTGACCAAGCCGTTCCATTTCGAGGGCCAGCGCCGCATGAAGACGGCTGACCTCGGCATCGAGGAATTGCAGAAGTCGGTCGACACACTGATCGTTATCCCGAACCAGAACCTCTTCCGCCTTGCCAACGACAAGACGACCTTCGCTGACGCCTTCGCCATGGCTGACCAGGTCCTCTATTCGGGTGTTGCCTGCATCACCGACCTGATGGTCAAGGAAGGTCTTATCAACCTCGACTTCGCCGATGTCCGCTCCGTGATGCGCGAGATGGGCAAGGCGATGATGGGAACCGGCGAGGCTTCGGGCGAGGGCCGCGCGATGGCTGCCGCCGAGGCCGCCATCTCCAACCCGCTGCTCGACGAAACCTCGATGAAGGGCGCCAAGGGCCTGCTGATCTCGATCACGGGCGGTCGCGACCTCACCTTGTTCGAGGTGGACGAAGCCGCTACCCGCATTCGCGAGGAAGTCGATCAGGAAGCCAATATCATTCTCGGCGCCACGTTCGACGAGGATCTGGAAGGCGTCATCCGGGTTTCGGTGGTTGCCACGGGCATCGACAAGACGGCTGCGGAAATCGCCGCCACGCCCATCGCGATCCGCCAGCCAGTCAAGACGCAGGCGCCGCGTCCGGCAGGTGAAGCGCCTGTCGCGGCCCCCAAGCCTGCGATGGCCGATCCGGTTGCTGAGGCAATGCAGACCGCCGAGCAGGGCAGGTTTGAAACCGCCCAGCGCCCGGCTGCTCCACAGGAAGATTTTCGGCCCCAGAGCAAGCTCTTCCAGCAACCGCAGCCCGTAGCTCCGGCACCGGTTCCGCAGTTGATGCGCGAGCCTGCGCAGGCCGTCCAGCAAGTGCCGCAACCCGTCCAGCAGACTCCGCGGATGCCGCGCGTCGAGGATTTTCCGCCTGTCGTGCGCGCCGAAGTGGAAGCCAAGACGCGCACCGCCGCCGCGCAGGAGAGTGGACCGATGGGTCTCCTCAAGCGTCTGACGAACGGCCTCACCCGCCATGCGGAAGAGCCCGCGCGTCCTGCAGTGTCCGAACAGCCTCGCGAACCGAAGCTGCGTCAGGTTGCGCCGGAAGCGCGCCGGATCAATCCGAACGATGCGCAGCTTTATGCTCCGCGCCGCGGCCAGCTCGACGATCACGGTCGGCTTACCCCGCAGACGCGCGCTGCGCATGAGGAAGATCAGTTGGAGATTCCGGCGTTCCTTCGCCGGCAAGCGAACTAGCTTTAGCCAAACTGATTAATCGTCGCTAACGAAGTTGAAACACGGGCGTCATCGGCGCCCGTGTTGCTTTTTGGAAACCTTTTGTTTTTCAATTGCTTATAAGATCGCAGTCGACATGTTGAGAGTAACAGAGGGTAAGAATCCGTGATTTGGAGTCTTTCTCTCTGGCCATTATCTTCGCGGCGAATTCAAAGGGCTTTCCGGAGAGGAGGGGACGCTCTTCGGAAAGGTTCATGAAGAAGGCCGGATGCAGGATGTTGTTTGCATCGGCGACAGAGTACGGGGATCGAATTGCACGATTTTCAAACGACGCTGAAAGCGCGGGTTTCTCTTTCCGGCACAGGCGTTCACAGCGGTCAACCGGTCAGCATACACTTCATTCCGGCCGATCCCGACACGGGTATCATTTTCAATCTCGCCGAGAACGATGGAAGCACGCGTGAAGTCCGTGCGCTCGTATCCGCAGTCGGCGCGACCGACCTGTGCACGGCTCTGGGCGATCGCAACGGCGCGTATGCCGCAACCGTCGAACATCTCATGGCCGCGCTTTCGGGTCTCGGCATAGATAATCTGATTGTCGAACTGAATGGCAAGGAAGTTCCGATTCTCGACGGCAGTGCCTCGATGTTTGTCGATGCATTCGATCAGGTTGGACTGGAGCTTCAGCCGATCAAGCGCCGCTATATTCGCGTGCTGAAGCCGGTGCGCATCGAAAACGGCGCGTCTTGGGCGGAGTTCCGGCCTTATGCCGGCACACGCTTCGAGGTTGAGATCGATTTCGAGAATCCCGCCATCGGCCGGCAGGCCTATGCCGCCGACATGGATGCGGACACGTTCCGTCGCGACATCGCGCGGGCGCGCACCTTCGGCTTCATGAAGGACGTGGAACGGCTCTGGGCGGCCGGTTTTGCGCTTGGCGCTTCGCTCGACAATTCGGTGGTGATCGGCGAGGACAGCAAGATCATCAATGCCGAGGGGCTGCGCTATCCCAATGAGTTCGTGCGGCACAAAACGCTGGACGCCATGGGCGACCTGGCGTTGGCGGGCGCGCGGTTCCTTGGCTGCTTCCGCTCCTATCGCGGGGGCCATCGACTCAATGCGATGGCGTTGCAGCGGCTTCTGTCGGATCGCACCGCTTTTGAGTTTGTCGAGGCGGGTCGCCGTGAGCGTGGCCGCAGGGTCGATCTCGTGGCGGTGAACGCGCCGGTCTATGCGCCCTGGGTGCTCTGATTCCTCAATGATCGTTAACGGTTTCGCGCTATTCCCGCCGCGAGGCCGTGCTTTTATCAGTTTGCGGCCTTGAAACGGTGCATTGCCACAAAAATGTGCGATTGCCGGACCAAGGCGTTGCCGCAAGGGGGCGTCCGTGGTTAGGGTCAAGACCCTGATGACCGCGCGGTTTGATATTCCAAACGCCCGATAAGCGGATTGTTGAATATGGCATTTGACTTTTTGAAATCACGGCTGTCCGCAAGGGCTTTGCTCTGCGTTTCCGTGACGATCCTGCCCTTGGCGGTTTCCGGCTGCATGTCGTCGGAGGACGACATCGACCTGTCCACCTATGTGGACCAGACGGACCCGCCGGATGTGCTGTACAATCAGGGACTGGCTAACCTGAATGCCGGGCGGCTGAGCGAGGCCAGCAAGAAATTCCAGGCGCTTGACCGTCAACATCCTTATTCGGAGCAGGCCCGCAAGGCGATGGTGATGGACGCCTTCGCCAGCTATCGCCAGGGACGCTATCAGGATGCGATCAATGCCGGGCAGCGCTATGTCCAGCTCTATCCTTCGTCGACCGACGCGGCATATGCCCAATATATCGTCGGCCTGAGCTATTTCCGGCAGATTCCGGACGTTACGCGTGACCAGAAGGCATCGCGTCGCGCCATTGAGGCGATGGAGGAAGTCGAGACCCGCTGGCCTGATTCGGAATATGTGGACGACGCGAACGAAAAGATCCGCTTCGCGCGTGACCAGCTCGCCGGCAAGGAAATGCAGGTCGGCCGCTATTATCTGGAGCGCCGCGAATATATCGCTGCGATCAAGCGGTTCCGCTATGTCGTGGAGAACTATTCCAATACCCGCCATGTCGAGGAATCGCTCGCGCGACTCACCGAGGCCTATTACGCGATGGGTCTGACCTCGGAGGCGCAGGCTGCGGCAGCCGTGCTCGGCCAGAACTACCCGGACAGCCCGTGGTACAAGGACAGCTACAAGCTGCTGCAGTCCAAGGGTCTGGAACCGCGCGAAAACAGCGGCTCCTGGCTTGCCAAGATCGCGAAGCCGGTGACAGGCTAGCCAGAAATACGGAATCTGATTCAGGTCATGGACACATAAATGCGTTTGAAATGGCACCTGAAACGGCAAGAAGCTGCGAGGAGAAGCGCGAAGGGCGATGGAGTTCCATCGTTCGAGCGGTTCGACGCGGCAGCTTGCCGCCGTTTCGGTGTCCTTCGGATGTGGCCCATCGGCCCGGCTACTTTGTCGGAAAGACTTGAAAATGCACCACATTTCCCGCGTCTTTCCTCCGCGTATCCGAACCGATGGCCTCACACCATTTCAATCGGATTTATGAGTTCATGACCTAAGAGGTCTCGATGCTTTCGAGACTGTCGATCCGCGACATCGTGCTCATTGAAAGGCTGGATATCGATCTGATGTCCGGCCTCTCCGTGCTGACGGGCGAAACGGGGGCCGGCAAGTCGATCCTTCTGGACGCGCTGTCACTGGCGCTCGGTGCGCGAGGCGATGCCGGACTTGTGCGGCAGGGCGCGGCGCAAGGTCAGGTCATCGCGGTGTTCGATGTGCCTGCCGGGCATCCGGTGCGGGCGCTGCTGGCTGAAAACGCCATCGAGGACGATGGCGATGTGATCCTGCGCCGTGTGCAGAATGCGGACGGACGCACGCGTGTGTTTGTCAACGACCAGCCCGCAAGCGTGACCTTGATGCGTGACCTCGGGCGCGCGCTCGTTGAAATACATGGCCAGCATGACGAGCGTGCGCTGGTCGATCCGGCGGCGCACAGGGCGCTGCTGGATGCGTTCGGTGGCTACAAGAGCGCAGCGAACGCCTGCCGCGAGGCATGGCAGCGCTGGCGGCATTCCGAATCGGAACTGGCGCGGCTCAGGGCTCGTGTCGAGTCAGCGGCGCGGGAGGCCGAGTTTCTCCGCGCTTCCGTGGACGAACTGGCGCAACTGGACCCGCAGCCGGGCGAGGAGACGGCGCTGGCAGACAGGCGCGCGGACATGATGCGCTCGGAAAAGATCGCGGCGGATGTGCGCGAAGCCGAGGAAATGCTTTCCGGTTCGGGCGCGCCTTCGCCGCAACTTGCGGGGCTGCTCAGAAGGTTGCAGCGCAAGGCCGCCGATGCGCCGGGCCTGCTGGACGATGTCGTCCAGTCGCTCGACCAGGCGCTGATTGCGCTGGACACGGCGCAATCCGGTGTGCAGGCCGCCTTGCGGGCCATCGATTTCGACCCGGATGCGCTGGAGCGCGCCGAGGAAAGGCTGTTTGCACTGCGGGCCGTGGCGCGCAAACATAATGTCGCCGTCGATGATCTTGCTGAACTCCGCGATACGATGGCGGCCAGCCTCGCCGATCTCGATGCCGGTGCTGGTAGGCTGGGAAAGCTTGAGGCGGACTCTGTCGCGGCGCGCAAAACCTATGACGAGATGGCGGGCCACCTGTCCGAATTGCGCGCGGCAGCCGCTGCCACGCTGACGCGCGCGGTCATGGCGGAATTGCCCGCGCTCAAGCTCGAACGGGCGGAATTTATTGTCGCGATTTCCACCGACGCCGAAAACCGCACCGAAGAAGGGATCGACCAGATCGAATTCTGGGTGCGCACCAATCCCGGCTCGCGCCCCGGCCCGATGATGAAGGTCGCTTCGGGTGGTGAGCTTTCGCGCTTCCTGCTGGCGCTCAAGGTGGCACTGGCGGACCGGGGGTCAGCGCCGACGCTTGTGTTCGACGAGATCGATTCCGGTGTCGGCGGCGCTGTCGCTGATGCGATCGGGCAGCGGCTGGAGCGCCTTGCTGAAAATGTGCAGGTTTTGACCGTTACGCATGCGCCGCAGGTGGCCGCGCGTGCGGGCGCGCATTTCCTGATCTCGAAATCCGGTGCGGATCGCGTTGCCACGAGCGTCGAGCAAATGAACGACGCGGCGAGGCAGGAGGAAATCGCGCGCATGCTTGCGGGCGCCACCATCACCGACGAAGCGCGCGCTGCGGCGGGCAAGCTGCTTGCGCGGTGAGCAAGTCAGGAGACTTTGCACGGGCACTTGAATTTGCCGTTTCGGCGAAAGCATAGTCCGGCGCGACAGGATGCGGAGAAGCGCTGTGGCCGATAGTCACAAGTCAGTCGAGGCGTTGGACGAAACGGAAGCCGCCGAGGAGTTGGAGCGGCTTTCGCGCGAAATTGCCGAGCACGACAGGCGATATTACGCCGACGATGCCCCGACCGTGTCCGATGCCGAATATGATGCCCTGCGGCGGCGCAACCTTGCCATCGAGCAGCGTTTCCCCGATCTGATCCGCGAGGATTCGCCGTCGAAACGCGTTGGCGCGTCTGTTTCGACCAAGTTCGCCAAGGTCGTTCACGCGGTGCCGATGCTGTCGCTCGACAATGCGTTCAGCGACGAGGATGTGCGCGAATTCGTCGAACGGGTGCGGCGTTTCCTGCGCCTCGCAGCTGACCAGCCGGTTGCCATCACCGCGGAACCAAAGATTGACGGCCTGTCTCTTTCGCTCCGCTACGAGCAAGGCCGCATGATAACAGCGGCAACGCGCGGAGACGGCACAGTAGGCGAAAACGTCACTGCGAATGCCCGAACGATTTCCGA
Source organism: Rhizobiaceae bacterium (assembly GCA_023953835.1). Classification (NCBI taxonomy): domain Bacteria; kingdom Pseudomonadati; phylum Pseudomonadota; class Alphaproteobacteria; order Hyphomicrobiales; family Rhizobiaceae; species Rhizobiaceae bacterium. The sequence goes on from JAMLJB010000001.1 coordinate 2,868,460, forward strand.
CATCCCCAATGTGCTTGCCGGCGATTTTCCCGACGTGCTGGAAGTGCGCGGCGAAGTCTATATGAGCCATTTCGATTTCGCGGAGTTGAATCGGCGAAATGCCGCGGCGGAAAAGCAGGTTTTCGCCAATCCGCGCAACGCGGCGGCAGGCTCGTTGCGCCAGCTCGACACCTCGATTACCGCGAGCCGACCTTTGCGCTTCTTTGCCTATGCCTGGGGTGAAGTCAGCGAAATGCCTGCCGACACGCAGATGGGCATGGTCGCGGCGTTCGAAAGCTATGGCTTCAAGACCAATCCGTTGATGAAGCGCTTTTTGTCGGTGGAGGATATGCTGGCGCACTACCGAGCCATCGAGGAAGCGCGCGCCACGCTCGGCTACGATATTGACGGCGTCGTCTACAAGGTGGACAGCCTTGATTTGCAGGACAGGCTGGGATTCGTTTCACGTTCGCCACGCTGGGCGATCGCACACAAATTCCCTGCCGAAAAAGCGACGACGATCCTCACCGGCATCGATATCCAGGTCGGGCGCACGGGCGCTCTGACACCCGTCGCGCGGTTGCAGCCCGTCACGGTGGGCGGCGTGGTCGTCACCAACGCGACCTTGCACAATGAAGATTATATCAAAGGCATCGGCAATAACGGCCAGCCGATCCGCGAGGGCAGGGATATTCGTGTCGGTGACACGGTGCGTATCCAGAGGGCGGGCGATGTCATTCCGCAAGTCCTCGATGTGGAACTGGACAAGCGGCCTGCCGATGCGGTGCCCTATGTGTTTCCCGATCGCTGCCCGGCTTGCGGCAGCCATGCCGTGCGCGAGGACGGCGAGGCCGTGCGGCGCTGCACGGGCGGCCTGATCTGTCCGGCGCAGGCGGTGGAACGGTTGAGACATTTCGTATCGCGCGGCGCATTCGACATTGAGGGCCTTGGCGAAAAGCAAATCGAGTTTTTCTTCAATGCGAAGGATCCGTCGCTCTCGATCCATTCGCCCGCCGACATTTTTATGCTCAGGGCGCGGCAGACGGCATCCTTGACCAAGCTGGAGAATGTCGAAGGTTTTGGGACGGTTTCGGTCCGCAAACTGTTCGATGCCATCGATGACCGCAGGACGATCGATTTCTGGCGCTTCCTGCACGCCCTCGGCATCCGGCATGTCGGGGAAACCAATTCAAAGCGGCTGGCGCGCCATTTTATCAGCTTCGCGGCCTTGCGGGAGGCGGGCGAACATGCGGTGCCTCCGCAGGGCAAGGGCGATCCCGGCAATGCTTATTGGCAGGAGTTGCGCTCGGTGTCGGGCATCGGCGATGTCGTGGCGGAAGCCGTGGTCGATTTCTTTGCCGAGCAGCACAACCGGGAGGTGCTCGACCGATTGCTGGCCGAGGTTACACCGCGCGAGGAAGAGCAGGTCGATTCGAGTTCATCGCCGGTTGCGGGCAAGACGGTCGTATTCACCGGCTCGCTCGAAAAAATGTCGCGCGACGAAGCAAAGGCGATGGCCGAGAAGCTTGGGGCCAAGGTTGCAGGCTCGGTGTCGAAAAAGACCGACCTTGTGGTCGCGGGGCCGGGGGCGGGCTCCAAGCTGAAGCAGGCGACCGAACTTGGCATCGAAGTTATCAATGAAGATCAATGGTTTGAGCGGGTAGGCGGTTGAAGTGCCGCATGAACGAATCTCATTTTAGCGTTCAGCGGAATTCGCGTGACAATCCGCGTGTTCCAACCTACCTAACGCTCCTCCGGGAGCTTCCTGCAAATGACTGCCGAAATGACGATCAACATGCCCGCGCGCCGTGCGCCGCGTACCGAGTTCCTGAACGGTATGCGCCGCAGCATCCCGGTTGTGGTTGCGTCGTCACCGTTTGCCGCCCTGTTCGGTGCGCTTTCGATAGATAATGGCCTCAGCGTCTTCGACGCTGTCCTGATGAGCATGACGGTGTTCGGCGGCGCAAGCCAGATGGTCGGCATCGAGTTGTTCGGTCACAGGATCGCGCCGTGGCTGATTGTCCTGTCGATCTTCGCAGTGAATTTCCGCCACGTGCTCTACTCCGCAGCGATCGGACGGCATTTGGCCCATTGGACGTGGTGGCAGCAGGCGGTCGGCTATTTCCTCCTGACCGATCCGCAATTTGCCGAGGCTGAAAGCCGCGCGCTGCGGGAGCCTTTGCCGTTTGCGTGGTATCTGGGCCTGGGGCTTTCGATCTATTTCTTCTGGATCGCCGCCACGCTGTTGGGCGCATTGTTCGGCCGGCTCATTCCCGATCCGCACGCAATCGGCCTCGATTTCCTGCTGCCTATCTATTTCATGGGCATTGTCATGGGCTTTCGCTCCCGGCCCATGTGGCTGCCAATCGTGCTTGTGAGCGGGGGCGCGGCGATGCTGGCTTACAAATATGTTGGCTCGCCATGGCACGTTTCGCTTGGCGCGCTCGCGGGTATCGTGCTGGCGCTCATTTTTCCTCCGTCCATGCAGGGAGAGAAGCGGTGAATTCGACGGTCTGG